>NZ_SMKY01000011.1 GCF_004349235.1 Actinomadura darangshiensis
GCTGCGGCACCTCGTAGCCCTGGTAGCCGGCCGCGTACGGCGGCGGCAGCATCCCGCCGTCGAAGGGCTGCGGCATCGGGGCGCCCTCGTAGGGCGGGGGCTGCGGGGGGCCGAAGCTCTCCGGTGGCCCCTGGAAGGCGGGCGGCGCAGCCAGCCAGGGGCTGTTGTTCGGGTCGGTCTGCTCGGCCGGAGGCGGCGCGTTCTCCTGCTCCGCGGGCGCCTGCTGGGCGGGCTGCTCGCCTTCCGGAGGCGTCGTTTCGCCGCTCATCGCGTCCAGAGAGGCCAGCCGCTCCTCCAGCGAGCGCCCGTCGTGCTCGTTCCTCGCCACCGTTCTTCCCCCTCGGGCACGCCTCTGATGATCAACACGCTGATGGTGGGCAAAATGGCCCCCCGTCAGGGTACCGGTGCGCCAATACCATGTATCCCCCACGGAGATCGACGTTGCCGCGATGTTGTACTGGGACGCGGCCGGTAGCGTGGCCGGTATGCAGGCGATCGTGATTCGCGAGCCGGGGGACCCCGCCGTCCTGGAGTGGACGAAGGTGCCGGACCCCGTGGCGCGGCCGGATGAGGTGCTGATCGACGTGGCGGCGAGCGCCGTCAACCGCGCGGACGTGATGCAGCGCAAGGGCTTCTATCCGCCGCCGGACGGCGCTCCCCTGTATCCGGGCCTGGAGGTGTCCGGGCGGGTCGCGGAGCTAGGCACGGACGTCTCCGGCCTCGCCGCCGGGGACGAGGTGTGCGCGCTGCTCGCGGGCGGCGGCTACGCCGAGCGGGTGGCGGTGCCCGCCGGGCAGGTGCTTCCGGTGCCGCGCGGCGTGGACGTCGTGGACGCGGCCGGCCTGCCCGAGGTCGCCTGCACGGTGTACTCGAACGTGTTCATGCTGGCGGGCCTGCGCGAGGGCGAGACGCTCCTGGTACACGGCGGCGGCAGCGGCATCGGGACGTTCGCCATCCAGCTCGCCAAGGCCCGCGGCGCGCGTGTGGTGACGACGGTCGGGAGCCCGGAGAAGGCCGGGAGATGCCGCGAGCTGGGCGCGGACGTGGCCGTCGACTACCGCGAGGAAGACTTCGTGGAGAGCGGCCCCTACGACGTGATCCTCGACCTGATCGGCGCCAAGTACCTGGAGCGGAACGTCGACGCGCTCGCGACCGGCGGGCGGCTGATGGTGATCGGGCTCCAGGGCGGCGCGAAGGCGGAGCTGGACCTCGGCACGATGCTGCGCAAGCGGGCGCGGGTGCACGCGACGGCGCTGCGGAGCCGTCCGCTGGCGGAGAAGGCGGAGATCGTGGCGGGCGTCCGGGAGCACGTGTGGCCGCTGCTGGAGTCGGGGGACGTCCGGCCCGTGGTGGACCGGCGGATCCCCATGGCGGACGCGTCGCGCGCGCACGAGTTGCTCGAAGAAAGCGGTCACGTCGGCAAGATCCTGCTGACCGTGTGAGTATGGGGGAATTATGAGCGAGCCTTCGAAGAACCAGTCCGAACAGGAACCTCAGGTGCTCGTGCTCGGCCCGAACGGCATGGCCGTCGAGGGCGGCGGTGAGGGCGAGTCCGAGGGCAAGTCGGTGACCGAGATGGTCGAGCAGCCGGCGAAGGTGATGCGGATCGGCGGGATGATCCGGCAGCTGCTGGACGAGGTCAAGGCCGCCCCGCTGGACGAGGCGAGCCGGGCCAGGCTGCGGGAGATCCACAAGTCGTCCGTCAAGGAACTCGAGGACGGCCTGGCGCCCGAGCTGGTCGAGGAGCTGGAGCGGCTGTCGCTGCCGTTCACCGAGGGCACGGTGCCGAGCGAGGCGGAGCTGCGGATCGCGCAGGCGCAGCTCGTCGGCTGGCTGGAGGGCCTGTTCCATGGCATCCAGACGACGCTGTTCGCCCAGCAGATGGCGGCCCGCGCGCAGCTTGAGCAGATGCGCCGCGCCCTGCCCGCCGGGATGATGCCGCCCGGCGCGGACGAGGAGCAGAGCTCCGGCCCGCGCTCGTCCGGCCCCTACCTGTAACGACGCCCCGGACCGGCCGCACCCGCCACCCGGGGGTGCGGCCGTTGTCACGGGAAGAGGCGTTCCAGGACCTCGGCCACGCCGTCGTCGTCGTTGCGGGACGTCTTGTGCGTCACGGCCGCGAGCACCAGCGGATGCGCGTTCGCGACCCCGTACGAGATGCCCGCCCAGGTCAGCATCGGCAGGTCGTTGGGCATGTCGCCGAAGGCGGTGACGTGGTCGGACGCGATGCCGTGCTCGGTGCAGAGCGTCGCCAGCGCGCTCGCCTTCGTGACGCCCAGCGCGCTCATCTCCAGCAGCGCCGCCTTGGACGAATGCGTGACGGTCACGAGGTCGCCCACGGCCTGGATCGCCTTCTCGGAGAGCGTGTCGGGGTCGGCGTCCGGGTGGAAGGCGAGCAGCTTGGTGCCGCCGCGGCTGACGAGTTCGGCCGCGTCGACGGGACGTCCGCCGAGCGCCGCCGCGTTCGCGTCCCACCGGCCGACGTCGTAGCTGGCCTCGAACACGAACCCCTCGGGGTACTCCACCGAGAACCGCAGCTCCGGGGAGATGCCGCGCAGCCGCCCGATCGCCTCGGCGATCACGTCCGGCGGGATCTCGCTGGCGTGCAGGACGTCCTCGGTGTGCAGGTCGTACAGGACGGCGCCGTTCGCGCAGATCGCGACGCCGCGGTGGCCGACGGCCGCGGCGATCTCCGTCATCCAGCGCGGCGGCCGGCCGGTGACCATGACGAGCATCGCCCCGGCGCGCTCGACCCGGGCGAGGGCGGCGACGGTCCGGGCGGAGATCGTTCCGTCGGAGCGCACGATCGTCCCGTCGAGGTCGGTGGCGATCACGCGCGGCGAAGACTTGGACATGTCACCTTCCAGGGCAGATGAGACAAACCCTAGGCCAGCCGCGCACACCGTCCGACCGGGGCCCCTGGACTGAACGCCCTTCAACGGCAAGGGCCCGTCCTAGGACAGGACGGGCCCTTGTACGAGAAGGTCATCGCTTGACGGGCTCCAGGACGTCCTGCCCCAGGAACTTCTGCAGCGCCTCAGGGACGCGCACCGAACCGTCGGCCTGCTGGTGGTTCTCCAGGATCGCGACCATCCAGCGGGTCGTCGCCAGCGTCCCGTTGAGCGTCGCGACCGGCTGGTTCTTGCCGTCCGCGTCGCGGTGCCGCACCGACAGGCGCCGCGCCTGGAACTCGGTGCAGTTCGACGTCGAGGTGACCTCGCGGTAGGTGTTCTGCGTCGGCACCCACGCCTCGCAGTCGTACTTGCGGGCCGCGCTGGAGCCGAGGTCGCCCGCCGCCACGTCGATCACCCGGTACGGGAGCTCGACCTTCGCGAGCATCTCCTTCTCCCACTCCAGCAGCCGCAGGTGCTCGGCGTGCGAGTCGGCCGGGTCGCAGTAGGAGAACATCTCCACCTTGTCGAACTGGTGGACGCGGATGATGCCGCGCGTGTCCTTGCCGTACGAGCCGGCCTCCCGGCGGAAGCACGACGACCACGCCACGTACCGCCGCGGCAGCTCGTCGATGATCTCGTTCATGTGGTACGCGGCGAGCGGGACCTCCGACGTCCCGACCAGGTACAGCTCGTCCTGCGGGAGCTGGTACACCTCGGCGGCGTGCGCGCCGAGGAACCCGGTGCCCTCCATCGCCTCCGGCTTCACCAGGACCGGCGGGTACATCGGGACGAATCCGCTCGCGACGGCCTGCTCCATGGCGAGGTTCAGCAGCGCGTACTGCAGCCGCGCGCCCACGCCCGTCAGGTAGTAGAACCGCGCGCCCGACACCTTCGCGCCGCGCTCCATGTCGATGGCGCCGAGGCTCTCGCCCAGCTCCAGGTGGTCCTTCGGCTCGAAGCCGAACGCGGTCGGCTCGCCGACGTGCTCCAGGACGACGAAGTCCTGCTCGCCGCCGGGCGGGGCACCGTCCTCGATCAGGTTCGGGACGCCCTTCAGCAGCGCGTCCAGCTCCTCGCCGAGCCGGTCGGCCTCGGCCTCGCGCTCCTTCACCTGCTGCGCCAGCTCCTTGGCGCGGGCCAGCAGCGCCTGCCGCTCGTCGCCCTGCGCCTTGGACACCGACTTGCCGAAACTCTTCTGCTCCGCGCGCAGCCGCTCGAACGACGTGAGCGCCGACCGGCGCCTCCCGTCCAGGTCGATCAGCTTGCCGACGACGGCGTCATCCTCACCGCGGGCGTGCTGCGAGGCGCGCAGCCGCTCGGGATCCTCTCGAAGAGCTCGCAGGTCAATCACAGACCCGAGGCTACCGGCCCGGACCCCGCTGCGCGCGCGAGTATCGCCGCTTCTACCGGACTCCGCCGGCCAGCAGCGCGTGCGCGGGCAGCGCGACCTTCCCGTCGGCGACCGCATACCCAGCGATGATCTTGTCGTACTCGGCCTTGATGCGGGCGACGGTCGCCGCGTCCTGCCGTCCGACGATGACGCCGTTCGTGCCGACCCCTGACAGCGCGCCCGTCTCCCACCAGTGCTCTGCGTCGGTGACGTGCTCCCAGGTGACCTCCTCGACCGCCACCTCGGTGAGCCCCGCCGCCGCGACCAGCCGCCGGAACGCCGCCGGCTCGCCGTGCTCCAGGAAGGGCGGCTCGGGGATGTCGTCCGGCCACGGCACCCCGGCCGCCAGGATCGCCTCCCTGACGATCGCGAGCGCCCCGCTGCCCGGCATCACCCAGCAGGTCAGCGCCAGCCGCCCGCCGCCGCGCAGGACGCGCCGCAGCGCGCCGATCGCCGCCGCCGGGTCGCCCACGTGGTTGATGACGAAGTTGCCGGCGACCGCGTCGAACGTCCCGTCCTCGAACGGGACCTCCGGCAGGACGGCGACCCGCACGTCCAGCCCGGGGACGTTCCGCCGCGCCGTCTCCGCCATGCCGGGCTCGGCGTCCAGCGCCGACACCCGCGCGCCGCGCTCGACCGCCGCCCGCGACACGAACCCGGGGCCGGTCCCGACGTCCAGGAACCGCGTCCCGTCCGTCACCCCGGCCGCGTCCAGCAGCGGACCGACCATGTACCGCGTGACATGGGCGAACCCCCGCTCGTACGCGGGGGCCCGCCCGGCCCACAACTCCCGCTCGTAAAGATCGAACTCCTCGGCCACCCCCGCAGCCTACGTCAGCGGACGTCCACGTAGTCGTCCCGATACGTCTTGATGTAGCTGGTCGCGGCGCCGCTGTACGCACGCCAGGTGCCGTCCTTGGACGCCTTGAAGCCCTTGCGGAAGCGACCGAGCCCGTCGGTCTTCTGCGAGCCCAGGTAAGTCCAGGTGGACGAGCCCTTGGGCAGGAAGTAGAACTTGATCGTCTTCGAGGCGTAGGTCTTCCACTTGTCGGTCTCCCGGTAGAGCGACCCCATCACGGTGACGGTGCCCCCCTTCTTCACCGGCTCGGGCGCCGCGTTGAAGTCAAGGATCTTGGTGCGGTACCTGACGTCGATGTAGTCGGTGCCGCTGACGGACGGCTCGGCGTAGTCGCCCCGCGGGACGACCAGCCGCCAGTACCCGTCCCGGTCCGCGCGTCCCTGGACGTTGAAAGTGCCGTCGCCGTCGACGTTCACGAGACCCTTGGCGCTCCACTTCTTGCGATCGGTGGAGAACTGCAGCTGCACGGTCGCGTTCGCCGGGGCGCCCACCCATCGGCCGTCCGCCAGCTTGTTCATCACGCGCCCGTACCCGGTGACGAGGTTGCCTCTGCCGACCGGCTCGGGTCCCGCGTTGCCCCCGGTGATGGACGTCCGGTAGGCGACCATCCGGACGCTGGTGTGCGCCTCGGACGACCCATAGGAACGGTAGTCGTCGGGCTGACCGGACGGGTCGTTCGCGAACTGCACCGACCACGCGCCGTTCTCGGTGACGGTCACCTGCGTGCTGTAGGCGCCGCTGGCATCGGTCAACGGGGTCGCGACCGTCCGCCAGTCGCCGCCCGTCGCCGGGTCGAACTGGAGGACGAGCCGCTTGCCGGCCACCGGAGCCCACACGCCGTTCCGGTCCTCCCGTTCGAGCCGCCCGCTGACGGTGACCTGGTCGCCCACGATGAGGCGGTCGGGCATGCTCAGCGTGACCCGGGTCTGGAGCCGCCGCTTCAGGACCGGAAGCTCCGCGCTGCTGCTGGGCCGGTGCAGGAAATCGCCGCCGTAGCTGAGCTTGGCGTTCCCCGACCAGAGGAACTTCGCGGTCCCCTGCACCCGGCCGTCCGCTCCGGTCACCGCCGTGGGAGTCGACCCGCTCGCGCCGTACAGGCGCAGCGTGGCGCCCTGCACCGGTGCCAGGTCACCGTCGGCGGTGCGGCTCATCAGCCGTCCGCTGAACGTGACGTCGGGGTTGTCGACGTCGACGATGTCCGGGTTGACCGCGAAGCCGTCGATCACCGTGTCGAGGCCGTTGTCGATGGTGGCGCGCTGGGGCCACAGCTTGGTCTCGTCGGCGGTGGTCAGCTCGACGTCCATCATCCAGCGGCCCTGCTCGACGGTGACGGCGGACTTCGTCCGCCACACCCCGTCCACCGCCGTCCCCTCGACCAGCTCGAAGTCGTCGACGCTGAGCGTCTGCGGGGAGCCGTGCGAGTACGCGTACACGACGGCGCGCACCTTGGTGATGTCGGTGGCGGCGTAGGCCGCCACTTCGATCTTCGTCGTGGCGCCGGGCGTCAGGACCCGGACGGCACGAATCCGCGGCGGAACCGCCGCGTCCGCGGGAACCGCGGCGAGCGAGAACGTCACGGCGAGAACCGTGAGTAAAGCGAGCAACCGGCGCACCGGAACCTCCATTGGCAGGTACATCAGAAAACGACAGTTAGCGGACGTCGACGTAGTCGCCCTGGGATGTGGACTTCAGGTAGCCGGTGGTCTCCGTGTAGACCGCCATCCAGGTGCCGTCCCCGGACGCCTTGAAGGTCTTCTTGAACCAGCCGTTGGAGTCGGTCGTCGCGGTGGCGACCTGCTTGTAGGTCGTCGTGCCCGCCTTCTTGAAGTAGACGAACACCGGCGCGTGCGGCCCCGGACCGGCCTCGGCCCGGAACCGGTAGAGCTGCCCCTTGACCGTGATGGTCCCGCCCTTTTTCACGGGCTCGGGCGAAGCGTTGAAGTTGTACCACTGCGTCCGGTACTTGATGTCGATGTAGTCGGTACCGCTCACGGCCGGCATGTACTCGGCGCTGCCCGCGTAGCGGGCGCGCCAGTACCCGTCCTTCTTCGAGTCGTAGGTCGTGAGGTAGAACGACCCATCGGAGTAGGTGTTGGCGGTCGCCATCTTCTTCCACGTCGTGCGGTCCGTGGAGAACTCCATGACCATCGGCACGCCGGCCAGGCCGTTCCCGCCGCTGACAAGCCGCCCGACGACGTCGAGCGCGTCACCGTAGCGTCCCGGCTCCGGGCGGGCGTTGCCGTTGGTGATCTGCACGGGCTGCCGGGCGTCCAGCGTGCCCGCCGGCGCCTGGCTGCCCGTCAGGAACGCCGTGTCCGCGGCCACCACGGTCAGCGGACCCGACTTCTGAACCGTCGGCTCCAGCGTGAACGTGCCGTCCGTGCTCGTCCACCCTCGTGCCACGAGCTTCTGCTCGGGCTTGCCGTGGTCGAGGTATCCCTCGACCGTGACGCCTGCGGCCGCGACGAGGCCCGCAGCCCCGTGGCGGAGCACCGTGCCCTGCACGGACGCCTTGGTTCCGATCGCGACGGGCTGCGGTGTCGTCAGCCGCGCGGACGTCTCCGTCGCCTGCTTGTCGATCGCGGGAGTCTTGCCGTACGCGCCCGTGTCGCAGCGCGGGGACTGCGCGGGAACCCTGACGTACAAGGGGTTGAAGGCGTTCAGGGTGACGCCGAACGATCCATCCGCCCCGGTCGTCACCTTCTGGGCGCCGCCTTCGACGACGGTGCCCGGCACGGGCGCGGGCGCGACGTCGCGCGATTTCTGCACCATGACCCTGCCGTGGAGGTCCACTTCGGGATGGTCGGCGTCGATGCCGTCCGGGCCGGTCGTGACGTCGGTGACGGACGTCTCGTAGCAGTCGAGGAAGCCCGAGTTCCCGGTCACCGTGGCGCCGTCCGCGGACGTGACCAGCAGCTCGATTCCGCTCCTGCCCGGGCGCTTGTCTATGTCCGGGTGAAACCGCGCCTGCCAGGTGCCGTCGTTGGCCGTCCCGGCAACGCGCTCGAACGTCAGCGTCGCGTACAACTCTGGCTGGGCGCCCGCATACCGGAGGTTCGCCCGGACGTCCGTCACGCCGCTTGCCGACTTGGCCGTGACCGTGAGGGTGAGAACCCGCTCCGGGTCGAGCCGGTCGAAACTCTTGGTCAGCCTGAGTTCGGTGACGTCGGCGTGGGCGGTGGCGGGGACGGTCAGGAGGCCGGCCGTGAGGGCGGCGGTGGCGAGCAGGGCTGAAGAGCGGCGCAAAGGGGGGACCTCTCCACTAATTACTGGTGTGGAGATGACGCCCAAGATCCATTAACGGTTGACCGGCCCGGCTCGGTGGACGGTCACGGTTGGGTTACGCGGGTGCGGAGCCCTTCTCGGGAGGCGCGCAGGTGTCGTCCGTGCAGGTGGCGCCGGTGTCGCCGACCATGGTGGGGGCCGGGTGGGCGTCCGCCCACACCTGGTCTAGGACCTGCGTGAACGTCTCGGTGGGCTGCGCGCCCGAGACGCCGTAGCGGCGGTCGATCACGAAGAAGGGGACGCCGGTGGCGCCGATGTCCTGCGCCGCCTGCTGCTCGGTCTTCACCTGGTCGGCGAACTCCCCGGACGCCAGGACGCCGCGCGCCTCGGCCGCGTCCAGGCCCGCCTCCGCCACGACGTCCACCAGGGAGTCGTGGTCGAACACCGAGCGCCGGTCGGTGAAGTGGGCTTTGAAGAGGGCCTCCACGACCGCGTCCTGGACGCCGCGCAGGCCCGCGAGGTGGATCAGCCGGTGCGCGTCGGCGGTGTTGCCCGCGCGGCCGCCCTCCAGGTGGTACTCCAGGCCCGCCGCGGCGGCGCGCTCCTCCATCTGCCGGTTCATCTCGACCGCCTGCTCGCGCGACCTGCCGTACTTCTCCGCCAGCATGTCGGCCACGTCGACGGTCTCGCCGGGCGGGAAGGACGGGTCGAGCTGGAACGCGCGGTGGACGACTTCGACCCGGTCGCGGTGCGCGAACCCGTCCAGCGCCTGCTCGAAATGCCGCTTGCCGACATAGCACCAGGGGCAGACGACGTCGGACCAGATCTCAACACGCACGGGGACACCTCTCTCGGGGACGGTCCACCGTGCAACAAGCGTCCGCCGCGAATGATTTCCGGTGCTCAGGCGTGGCCGTTGCGGATGGCCCGCACCCAGGCGGCGGCCTCGGTGAAGTCGTTGTCGTGGGTGCCGCGGCGGATCTCGGGACGGGCCTGGTCGGCGCGCGTGTAGGAGCCGACGAAGCGGACGTCGGAGCAGACGCGGCGCAGTCCCATCAGGGCCTCGGCCACGCGGGAGTCGGCGACGTGGCCCTCGAAGTCCATCCAGAAGAGGTAGGAGCCGAGCCCGGCGCCGGTGGGGCGGGACTGGATCAGCGTCAGGTTGATGCCGCGGACGGAGAACTCGGTGAGGATCTCCAGGAGGGCGCCCGGGTGGTCCTCGCCGATGAACGCGACGACGGTCGTCTTGTCCATGCCGGTGGGGGCGGGCGGCGTGCAGGGGCGGTGCAGGACGACGAAGCGGGTGACGGCGTCGGCGACGTCGTGGATGTCCTCGGCGAGGACGGCCAGCCCGTAGCGGGAGGCCGCGAACGAGCCGGCGAGGGCGGCGTCGTAGTGGCCGTCGGCGACGTGCTGCGCGGCCTCGGCGTTGGACGTGGCGGCCCGCCACTCGGCGTCCGGGACGTTCTCCAGCAGCCAGCGGCGGCACTGCGGCTGCGCGATCGGGTGGGACGCGACGGTCTTGATGTCGTCGATGCCCGTGCCGGGGCGGACGAGCAGCGCGAACGAGACCGGCAGGTGGATCTCGCCGACGATCTGGAGCGGCTCGCCGGTGGCCAGTTCGTCCAGCGTGGTCGGGACCGAGCCCTCGACGGAGTTCTCCAAGGCGACGACGGCGGTGTCGGCCTCTTCGCGGCGGAGGGCGTCGAGGACGGCCGGGACGGTCGCGTACGGGATGTGCTCGGCGCCGGCCGCGCCCGGCAGGGTGAGGAGCGCGGCCTCGGTGAACGTGCCCTGCGGACCCAGGTAGGCGTAGCGCGCTGTCCTGTCGTCTGCGGTCACGAAGTCCCCCGGGTGCGTCTGGTTCAGGTGTGCGCAAGGCGCCTTGAGGTAGCCGAGTTTACTTCCCGGCAGCGTAAGGCGTGCGTCGCACCGTCAAGCGCGGGGCGCGGTCAAGCCCGTGCGGTGGGGGTGCGCTCGCTGCTGCCGAAGTCGGGCAGCGGGTCGTCCATCGAGATGACGGGGCCCTTGCCGAGCCGGGCCGCCCGCAGGACCTGGTTCTCCTCGGGGGAGAGCGTCTCGACGGCGTGCCCGGCCTGGACGGCCTTGGCATAGGTCCGCGTCTCGGTCCGCCCGTTGATGGAGCTGACGACGACCCCGTCCCCGACCGCGTTGATCAGGGCGAGGGAGAAGGACCGGTGCCCGGACATCTCCTTGAGGGCGTCGTAGTGGACGATGGCGAGATCGCGCAGCGCGCGTTCGTCCATCGCCCCCGAGCCGCTCGCTACCTGGAGCTGGCGCCTGAGCATTTCCCCGCACTCGTCGACGACCTGGTTCACCCGGTTGTGCGCGACCACCGCGATGGACAGCCCCGCGACACCGGCGACCACACCCGCGACGGCCACCGCGACAAGCATCACGCGCCGAGCGTACCCATCCCGACCTGCCGTTGCGAAGGATCTTCGCGCTCGGTGACCGGATCGAGCCGTTTCACGAGCCACGTCCCGAGCAGGAGGATCGAGCCGAGGGCGGCGATCCCGAACGCGTCGCGGAGCACGCCGCCCGCGAAAACCTCGGCCACGGAGTGATCCGGGCCGATCAGCGCCCGCGCCCACCACGGGATCGGGAACAGGAACAGCAGCCAGAGGCCGAACGCGAAAAGACATCTTCGCGTGTCCCGGCCATCACCGGCCAAAGCACCGAAGACCGCGATCATCCACACAAGGTGGTGGATCCACCCCACCGGGGACAGGACGACCGACAGCAGCCCGACGATCGCGACGCCCGCGAGGAGCAGGCTGGACGAGGCGGTCCCGGTCGCGGCGTCGGCGGCGAGGGTGGCGCGGCGGGCCCACGTGAAGCCGAACCAGGCGACGGCCGCGGCGAGGACGAGCCACACCAGCGTCCGGGCCGGCCCCTCGTCGATGATCCGGGCGACGATGCCCTGGATCGCCTGGTTGGTGGTGCCGTCGACCGCGCCCGTCCGGTCGCCGCCCTCCAGCAGCGCGCCGAACCAGTAGCCGGACGAGTCGGACGGCAGCAGCGCGAACCCGCCGAGCGTGGCGACGACGGCGGTGAGCAGCGCGTTGCCGAACGCCTCCCGCCGCCCGGTGATCAGGAAGTAGATGAGGAAGACGCCCGGCACCAGCTTGACGGCGAGGGCGAGGCCGACGAGCATGCCGCGCGGCCAGCGGGGGGTGCGGGCGCAGCAGTCGGCCAGGCACATGGCGAGCAGGAACAGCCCGACCTGCCCGAATCTGACCTGGTCGCGGACGGGGTCGAGCCAGGCCGTCGCCGCGACCAGGACGCCGGCGGTGAGCGGCGCCCAGCGTCCCGTCCGGCGGATGAGGTCGCGGAAGGCGTACCAGACGACGATCGCCAGCGAGACGTAGATCAGCCCCGTCCACGCCCACTGCGCCGCGCGCCAGGGCAGCAGCGTGAACGGGACGGCCAGCGCGGCGGCGATCGGCGGATAGGTGAACGGCAGCAGCTGCGGCGGCTGGGTGAGGAAGTCGTACAGCGGCGCGCCGCGCAGGACGGCCAGCCCGCCCTCGCGGTAGACCTCCAGGTCGACGAGCCGCTGGTCGGGCTGGTTGCCGAGCCACCGGGTCACGATCGGGGCCGCCGCCGCCACGGCGACCGCGACCCCGGCCAGGATGATCAGGTAGTCGAGGGGGCCCCGCCGAGGGGTGCCGGACACGGCCTCGGCACGGGCTTCGCCGGCTTCTTGCGCCATGAGACCGTCCACAGCCGCAGGATATGGCCCCTGCCCCATGGTGCGGCTCTTGTAGCCTGAACGCCATGACGCCCCGGGGAACGAAGATCGCCATGTTCCTCGCGACCCTCGTCACGGTGCTGACCGCCGTTCTCGCGCCGTCCCCGGCGGAGGCCGCGACCCCGGCGGCGGCGCCCACCGGGCGCGTCGTGATCATCGGGGTGCCGGGGCTGATGTGGAGCGACATCACCCGGGACGGCACCCCGGCGCTGTGGGGGCTGACGTCGCAGGGCTCCGCCGCGGGCCTCAGCGTCCGCACGACCCGGGTCAACACGTGCCCGACGGACGGCTGGCTGACGCTGTCGGCCGGGCAGCGGTCCCGGCTGCCGCACGGCGACTGCGCGCTGCCGTCCGCGCCGATCCTGCCCGGCGCGGACTCCCCCACCGGGGCGCCGCCGAAGGGCGGCGCGATCGCCGCCGGCTGGCCGGCGATCAAGACCGACAACGCGGGCACCAACTACCACGCGCAGATCGGGCTGCTCGGCGACGAGGTCCACCGCGCGGGCGGCCGCACGATGGCGGTCGGGCCCGGCGCGGTGTTCGGCGCCGGCGACGGCGGCGGCCGGGTCGACCGGTACGTCGAGTCCCCCGACAAGGTCACGGCGGCCGACTGGGCGGGCTCCACGCTCGCCGCCGTCGACGTCGACGACCTGTTCCGCGCCTACATCGACGCCGGCGTCGACCCGCACGGCGACCAGGTCCCGCTGTCGGACGACAAGCGCGCCGCCGCCGCGGCCGCCGCCGACCGCCGGGTCGGCCAGGTCGTCGCCGGGCTCCCCGAGGGCACCGGCGTCCTGGTCGCGGGGCTCTCCGACACCGGCGTGAACCCGCACCTCCGGGTCGCCGTCGCCAAGGGCGACGGGTACGGGCCCGGCTACATGACCTCCAGCGCCACCCGGCAGGACGGCCTGGTCACGCTGACCGACCTCACCGCCACCACGATGAAGCTGCTCGGGCTGAAGCAGCCGAAGCAGGCCGTCGGGTCGGCGTGGAAGTCGCAGCCGTCGGCGAAGTCCGCGCACGACCGGATCGACACCCTCATGGACGAGGACGTCGCGGCGCAGGCGATCCGGGCCGTCCAGACGTCGTTCTACTGGGTGCTGTTCGCGACGCAGCTCGTCCTGTACGGGATCGCGGTGATCGCGCTGCGGCGCCTCGGCGGCGACCGCCGCTCGCGGGCGCGGATCCTCGGCGGCACCCGGGTGATCGCGCTGCTGGGCGGGGCGGCGCCGGGCGCGTCGTTCCTCGCCGGGCTGCTGCCGTGGTGGCGGGCCGACCACCCGACGCCCGTGCTGATCTGCACGGTGCTCGGCTTCGCCGGGCTGCTGACCGGGGTGGCGCTCGCCGGGCCGTGGCGCCGCTCCATCGTCGTCCCCGGGCTGGTGATCACCGGGGTGACCGCGCTGGTCCTCGCGCTGGACGTGATGACCGGGTCGTCCCTGCAGCTCAACACGCTGATGGGCTACACCGCCCTGGTCGCCGGACGGTTCTACGGCTTCGGCAACCAGGCGTTCTCGCTGTTCGCCGTCGCCGCGATCCTCACCGCGGCGTGGCTGGCGGAGTACCCGCTGCGCAAGGAGCGCAAGGCGATCGCGGTCGGGGTCGTCGCGGTGATCGGGGCGTTCACGGTCGCGGTGGACGGGCTCCCCGCGTTCGGCAGCGACTTCGGCGGCGTGCTCGCGATCGTCCCGGCGTTCGCGATGCTCGGCCTGATGGTCGCCGGGCAGCGCGTGTCGGCGCTGAAGCTCGCCCTGTTCTTCGCGGCCGGCGTCGTCATCGTGCTGGTCATCTCCTACGTGAACGCGCAGAGCGCCAACCCGACGCACCTCGGCCGGTTCTGGCAGGACCTCATGGACGGGGACGCCTGGGGCATCATCGTCCGCAAGTTCAACGCGATGGTGAACAGCCTCGGGTACTGGGCGTACACGTGGGCGCTCGCCGCCGCCGTCGTGTTCCTGTTCTTCGTCCTGGCGCGGCCCACACGGTGGCGGGTGTCGCTGCTGCAGGGCGCCTACGAGCACAGCATGACGATGCGCCCGGCCGTGATCTGCGCGCTGACGGTCGGCGTCATCGGCACGCTGGTGAACGACTCCGGCGTGGTGATCCTGTCGGTGGCGCTCAGCCTGGCGACCCCGCTGATGCTCGCCGCGGGGCTCCGGTCGCTGGAGATCGATCTGCGGAACGCAGACACGCCGCGACCAGCGCCGTCAGGATCGCCAGCAGCGTCCACGGAATCACCGTCGGCCGAACGACGGTGAACAGCCACTCCAGGTCGTCCGGGAGCCGGATGCGGGCGGGCGCGCGGGCCGGCAGGTAGGCGAGGCTGAGCGCGGTGGTGTGGGCGAGCAGGATCCAGTCGATCCGCGTCCAGGGGAGCAGCGCCAGCAGCGCCCAGCCGAACCCGTCGTACCAGGGCAGCGCGTAGGGGGCGGCGAGGAGCCACGCGAGGACGAGCGCCGCCGCGACGCGGCGGTTCTCCATCTCCGGCGACTGCGTCTCCGGTGCCTCCGCCTTGGGCAGGGCCCGGAAGAGCAGCAGGAACACGACCAGGCCGAGCAGCATCGAGCCCAGCTTGATGATGTTGCGCTGCGACCCGCGGCCGAGTGCCTCGTCGACCAGGTGCCAGGGGGTCGCGAACGACACCATGTCGCTGGCCTCGCGGACCTGGTCGAGCGCGTGCGGGCCCGCCAGCACGTAGGACAGGGCGGTGACGCCCACGCCGCCGGCCACCAGCGCGAGCAGGCCGGCGATGGGACGCGGGCTGCGCTCCGTCCACGCCCGGTGGAGGAGCGCCCAGGCGGGGCCGCCGGCGACGAGGCCGGCCGGCAGCTTGATCGCCGTCCCGACGCCGGCGAGGGCGCCCGCGGCGAGGCCGCGCAGCCAGCCCGCCCGCCCGCCGGCGACGGCCAGCGCGGCCACCATCGGCGCGATCGCGAGGACGTCGTTGTGGGCCCCCGCGATCAGGTGGAACAGCACGAGGGGGTTGCACGTCCACAGCAGCGCCGTGCGGAGCCGCCGCTTCTCGCTCTTGGACGTCCGGTAGAGGATCAGCGACGTCACCGCGAACGCGAGCGTGTTCAGCACCGACAGGACGAACACGGTCAGCCGCACCGACCCGCTGCCGATCCACGCGGCGAACGCCTGCCCGCCCGTCGCGATCGGCCCGTACACCGACGGCGTCTTCCGCCATTCCTCGGGCGCCCCGGCGACGGGGTCCTTCGGCAGGTCGTCGGCGCTCGTCCTGTACGGGTCGTGGCCGGTCGCCGCCATCCGCCCGTAGGAGGCGTAGTTAAGGTGGTCGGTGGACCCGACCGGCGGCATGAACATGAACGCGACCGCCGCCAGCAGCCCCGCGACCACCAGCGGCAGGGCCCGCACGCGCCAGCCCTTGCGGACGGCGGCGAGGCAGAGCCCGAGGCCGAGCGCGCTCGCGATGATGCCCGCGACGACGAGGCCGATGACCAGGTACGGCGACGGGTGGACGTCCAGCGCGTAGGGCGGTTCGGCGCGCGGCCCCTCCAGGGCGGGCTCGAACACCGACGGGCCCAGCAGGGCGGTGACGGCGAAACACGCGGTGCCGACCCCGATTCCGCAGAGCCCGCCCGTCCCGAGACGGGTCACGGGCGGCTGCCGCGCACGCGGTCCAGGTTCCGGGCGACCGCCGGTTCGCGCACGGCCAGCGCTCTGGCCACGTCGCGGAACTGCCGGGCGCGGTGCATCTGGGCGCGCCAGTCGGTGCCGGTGGCGCGGTGCGCCAGCGGGACCTCCACCTCCGCGACCCGGAAGTTCTGCCGGATCAGGTCGATGGTGAGCGCGGTCTCCACGCCGAATCCGGCGGCGAGCGGCAGCGCGGCGTCGAACGCGGCGCGGGTCAGGCAGCGCTGCCCGTTGAGCGGGGCGGTCGCCTCCCAGCCGGTGGCGCGGCGGATGCCCTCCCGGGACAGCCGGACCACGAACCCGTGCCCGCCGAGCTTCACCGTCGTGCTGAACACGGCGATCGTCATGTCGGCGTCACCGGACCGGACCGGCTCGACGAGCGGCGCGGCCCCGCTCGCGGTCTCGGCCAGGTCGGCGTCGAGGAACAGCAGGTGGCGGGGCTGGTCGCGGCCCTCGTCCAGCAGCCGGACGGCCTCGGCGGCGCTCTCCATCGCGGCGCCCTTGCCCCGGTTGCGGCTGTGCCGCACGACCCGGGCCCCGGCGCCGCGCGCCACGCGGCCGGTGCCGTCGGACGAGCCGTCGTCGACGACCACGACGAGGTCGGTGCCGGGAAGGTCTTGGGCGGCCTTGACGGTGGCCGCGATGCGGTCGGCTTCGTCCTTGGCCGGGATGCATACCGCTACGTCCTGCATATCCGCGATCGTAGTCGGGGACGGGTGTGCGATGCCGCATGGCGCCGGGAACGACCGGTGCCGGTTGCCCCCGCGACCGGGCGGCGACCCCCGGGGTTCACCCGCGGGTCACCGACCGGGCGCGAGGTCGGTCGCCTGATCGGTTCAGCCTGCGTCGAGGACCGGTGCGGCCTCCGTCACGGTGAACACGGTGTCGAGCCCGGTGACCTGCAGGATCCGCTTCACGGCCGGGCGCGGGGCGGCGAGCTCCAGCGAGCCGCCCTGCTCCTTGAGGCGCTTCATGGCCGCAAGCAGCACGTTCATGCCCGTCGAGTCGCAGAACTCGACGCCGCTCAGGTCGACCACGATGTGGTCGGCCTGGTCGCGCAGCAGGCCCGCGAGGGCCGCCTGCAGCCTGGGCGCGGTGTACAGGTCGAGCTCACCCGTCGCCGTGACGACGGCGTGACCTCCCTGAGACGCGGTCGAGACGTTTAGCTCCACGTGCGGCACACTATCTCGCGAACGGCCCGGGGGCCAGGCGGTTCGCCAAGTCCCCTGCGCCCTGGGTGTTTCCGGGGCGTGTCGCCGCCTTGCCAGTCCCGTACGCTTTGAGAACTACGCACCGTAATGTCGTGATCTCGGGCCGGCGGCGGCCCGCCGATCTCGCGAGTTCACCCCGCATGGAGGGCCGGAGTAGGAGAGGCTGAGCAGGTGCAACAGCGGCATGGCCGACTGCGTGAGCGGCTGGAGACGATCCGGGCGCGCTCCGCGAAGTCCAGCTCGTGGCGGACGTCCACCCAGGTCCTGTCCCGCCTGGTGAACAAGAACGGCTTCGTCCCCATCAGGACGCGCCTCTCCCGCGAGGACCTCGCCTTCCTCACCGGCGCCCGGGAAGAGGTCATCGCCTTCGCCGACCTCGGCCTCCGCCTCATCGACCTGCACCGCCCGCAGGAGGCCGGCGGCATCACCAGCGACCCCGACCGCCCCATCCGCCGCTGCCGCGCCTGCATGTCCCGCTGGCCCTGCCCCACCTACCGCGCCATCAGCGAGGCCATCGACCCCTGACCGCCGGGTCAGGCCATGAGGGGCAAGCGGACCTCGAAGCGGCAGCCGGGGCCGTCGTTGGCGACGCCGATCCGGCCGGCGTGGGCCTCCACGATGCCGCGGGCGATGGCGAGGCCGAGGCCGGCGCCGCCGCCCGGGGTGCGGGCCGCCTCACCGCGGAACGCCACGTCGAACACCCGCGGCAGGTCGCCCTCGGGGATGCCGCCGCACGCGTCCGCCACCGTCACCCGCGCCTCGCCGCCGCGGACCTCGCCGATGATCTCGACCGAGCCGTCGCCCGGCGTGTGCCGGATCGCGTTCACCACGAGGTTGCGCAGCGCGCGGCCCAGCTCGCCCGCGTCCACCTGGACGGGCAGCCCCTCCCGGACGTCGCCGCGCAGCCGGACGCCCTTGGCGCGGGCCAGGGCCTCGGCGCCCGCGACCGCCTCCTCGACCAGGTCCGCGAGGCCGACGCGCTGCCGGGACAGCCGCAGCGCCCCCGCATGGATGCGGGACAGCTCGAACAGGTCGTCCACCATCTCCGTCAGCCGCTCCACCTCGACGCGGATGCGGCCGTGGTAGCGGTGGATCGTCTCCTCGTCGGCGACGACCTCGTCCTCCAGCGCCTCGGCCATCGCGCGGAGCCCGGCCAGCGGGGTGCGCAGGTCGTGGCTCACCCAGGCGACCAGCTCGCGGCGGCTCGTTTCGAGGGCCTGCTCGCGCTCGTGGGACGCGGCCAGCCGGTCATAGGCGGCCTCCAGCTCGCGCGACAGCTCCGCCAGCTCGGCCGGGAGGTGCGCGGCCGGGCGGCGGAACTCGTCCGCCCGGACGGCCTCCACGAGCGTCCGGTTCGCGGCCGCCAGGCGGCGGCCGAGCAGCACCGACACCGCCATCGCGACCAGCCCGGCGGACGTCACCACGGCGAGCACGACGGACCGGTCATGGTCGTTCAGCAGCATCAGATACGAGATCACGAGGATGCCGGAGATCGTCGCCAGCACCGTCGCCGCCCCGACGACGATCAGCTGCGTGCCGACCGAGCGCCCGCGCAGCCCGTGCAGGACGGCGAGGGCCGCGCCCGCGACGACGAGCGCGGCCAGCGCCGCGTAGAAGACGACCCAGAGCAGGTCCTCGAAGGGGATCATCAGTCGTTCCCGGCGGGCTCGTAGCGGTATCCGACGCCCCACACGGTGACGATCCGGCGCGGCGCGGTCGGGTCGTCCTCGATCTTCTCGCGCAGCCGCCGGACGTGCACGGTCACCGTGGAGGAGTCGCCGAACGTCCAATCCCAGACGCGTTCGAGCAGCTCGTCGCGGGTGAACGCCTGCCGGGGATGGCGCAGCAGGAACGCCAGGAGGTCGAACTCCCGGGACGTGAGCGCGAGCCGGTCGCCGTCCAGCCCGGCCTCGTGCGCGCTGACGTCCACGACCAGGCCGCCGTCCCGCAGCGGCCCGGACGGGCCCGTCGGAACCAGCGCCCCGCGCGCCCGGCGCAGCACCGACCGGACGCGCAGCGCCAGCTCGCGCGGGCTGAACGGCTTGGTCACGTAGTCGTCGGCGCCGGTCTCCAGCCCGACGAGCCGGTCGGTCTCCGCGCCGAGCGCCGTCAGCATCACGATCGGGACGGTCGAGGTCTCGCGGAGCCGCCGGCACACCTCCAGGCCGTCCATCCCGGGCAGCATCAGGTCCAGGACGACGAGGTCCGGCGGACGGTCGCGGGCCGCGCGGAGGGCGGTCCGGCCGTCCGCGACGCACACGACGTCGTGCCCGTCGCGGGCCAGGTAGCGGGCGACGACCTCGGCCACCGTCGGATCGTCGTCGACCACCAGGACGCGGCCGGCATGCGTCACGGAGTTCACCCCCCTCACGCTACGGCGCGGACGCCGTGGGCACCGCGTCCGTCATCACCTCGTAAGAACCGGGCGCGGTGAGAACCGGGCGCGGCGCATCGCCCCGGTCGGCCTGCGCAACCGGACGATCGTCGCTTTAATGGCACGATGGCACAAACACGTACCGCGACCTCCGCCGGCGGGGTCATCATGCTCATCCTGTTCGGCGGCGCGGTGGCCACGGCCGTCGGGGCGGTCTGGACGTTCGCCACGTTCGTGCTGGGTTACGGAACGGCCTTCTTCTACGCCCTGGAGTGCCTGGCCGTCGGCTTCTTCACCGCGATCGGCCTCATGCTGACCCGGCCGCGCGGCCCGGCCGCCCCGATCGTCGCGGTGATCTCCGGGTTCGTCGCCCTGTACGTCGGCACCCGCCTCGGCGTGCTCCTCTACACGCTGACCCATGGCGGGATTCCCGGCGGCCGCTTCCTCACCGAGGTGGTGAAGCCGCACTTCGCCTGGCAGGACCTGCTGGCGCCGCTCGCCGCCGGCGCCATCGCCGGGCTGCGGGTCCTGATGGTCACGAGCAGTCTCGCGCCCCGGCAGCCGGGCGGCGCGGCGTTCCCCCCGCCGGGCGGCGCCGGGTACGGTCAGCCCTACCAGCCCGGTCCCGGCCAGTTCCCTGCCCCGGGCCAGCCCCCGTACCCTGGCCAGCCTCCGTACGCCGGCCAGCCGCCCTACCCGGGCCAGCCGCCAGGCCCCTACCAGCCGCCGTCCGGGCCGGGTCAGGGTCCGCCCCTGGGAGGCCCTCAGGGTGCCCCTCCGCCGAACGGCGGGTTCTAGGTCGTCCCCGAGGCTGATGACCGCCGCGGGACGAACGCATACGGTGGGGTCATGGGTAAGACGATTCTGACCGTCCTCGGCGTGATCCTCGCGGTCTGGCTGCTGTTCACCATCGTCGGCGCGATCTTCGCGATGCTGAAGTTCTTCTTCTTCATCGGACTCGTCGCCGTCGTGGTGGTACTCGCCGTGACCGCCGTGTCCAAGATGTCGAAAAGCCACTAGCCAAGCGGCCGATTCCCTTGCCGCGATGTCGCCGGTGACCGCATGATGCCGGAACAACCAGGCGGTCATCGGCGAAGGGGCCCATCGTGCCAGGTCTTGACGAAGTGCTGCGCGAGCGCGCGCTGGCGAATCCCGACCGCGTCGCGTTCATCGCGGGCGACAGAGAGATCTCCTACGGCGACTTCGACCGCCGCGCCGACCGGGTCGGCGCGGCCCTCGCCGCCGCCGGGGTAGGGCCCGGCGACCGGGTCGCGATCCTCGACAAGAACTCCCTCGAATACGCCGAGCTGCTCTTCGGCGCCGCCCGGATCGGTGCCGCGCAGGTCCCGGTGAACTACCGGCTCGCGCCCGACGAGGTCGCCTACATCGTCAACAACGCGCAGGCGAAGGTCTTCGTCGTCGGCCCCGAGTTCGTCCCCGTCCTGGACGCGATCGCCGGCAAGCTCGAACACACCACCCGCACCGTCGTCATCGACGGCGCCGACGGCGCCCAGGACGGCGCCCGCCAGGACTATGCCGCCTGGATCGACGCGGCCCCCGCCACCCCGCCCGCCTACGCGGTCGACACCGCGGACGTGTTCGTCCAGCTCTACTCGTCCGGCACCACGGGCCTGCCCAAGGGCGTGATGCTGACGCACGACAACTTCCTCGCCGCCCTGGCGGTCACCAACGACGTCTGGGACATCGAGGAGTCGTCCGTCCTGATGATCGCGATGCCGATGTACCACGTGGCCGGCAACGTACTCACCGTCTCCACCATCTACAACGGCCTGACCGGCGTCATCACGCGCGAGCCCGACCCGACCGCCATCGCGCGGGGCATCGAGCGGCACCGCGTCACGCACATCTTCCTCGTCCCGGTGCTGCTGCAGTTCATGCAGCTGATCCCGGAGGTCGGCGCCTGCGACCTGTCCAGCCTCAAGCTGCTGCTGTACGGCGCGTCCCCGATCAGCGAGGACGTCCTGCGCGGTGCCATGGCGATGCTGCCGGGCACCGAGTTCATGCAGGTGTACGGCCTGACGGAGGTCACCGGCGCGATCACGATGCTGCCCGCCGCCGACCACGACCCCGACGGACCGAACACCCGTCGGCTGCGCAGCGCCGGCCTCGCGAACGCCACCACGACACTCAAGATCGTCGATCCGGCCACGCAGGAGGAGGTCCCGGCGGGCCAGGTCGGCGAGATCCTCTGCCGGACGCCGCAGAACATGAAGGGCTACTGGGGCATGCCCGAGGCGACGGCGACCGCCCTGTCGGAGGACAACTGGTTCCGCACGGGCGACGCCGGCTACCTCGACGAGGACGGCTACCTCTTCATCCACGACCGCGTCAAAGACATGATCATCTCCGGCGGCGAGAACATCTACCCCGCCGAGGTCGAGAACGTCCTGATGAGCCACCCGGACGTCGCCGACTGCGCCGTCATCGGCGTCCCGGACGAGAAGTGGGGCGAGACCCCGAAGGCCATCGTCGTGGCGTCAGACGCCATCACCGACCAGGACATCATCGACTACTGCCGCGACCGCCTCGCCCACTTCAAGTGCCCCACGTCAGTGGAACGCCGCACCGAAATCCCCCGGAACCCCACCGGCAAGATCCTCAAGCGCGACCTCCGCGCCCCCTACTGGCAGGGCAAGGACAGAGCGGTCTAGCCGGCTACCGGTACCGGACCACCGCGGAAAGGGGGCGGTGGTCCGAGGTCTTGGTGCGGGCGGTGGGGACGCTGCAGGAGACGGACGCCGACCTGGTGATGAACAGGTAGTCGGTCTTGCCGATCGCGGTGCCCTGCCAGCTCTGCCGCGTCTTCGCGCCCGTCCTGGACGAGCCGGTCTGGTCGCATTCCGCGTAGGCCTTGTAGAGCGGGTCGAGCGCCGCGCTCTCCGGGCGGTCGGCGAGGTCACCGCCGACGAGGACGCGGCCGGTGCCGGCGAGGGTCGTGAGCGCGCCGGCCTCCTTGCGGCGCCACGCGGCGTCCTCGGACGTGCTGAGCTGCGTGACGCACACGCGGGTCGCCCACGACGGGACCTCGCCGCACAGGGCGATCCGCGTCCGGCCGGCGGGTGCGGGGAGCTTGGTCTGCTCGTGCTGGACGAGCGGCGCGTCGGTGCCGATGGCGACGCCCACGCGGCCCTGCCCGTGGGAGCACGCCGCGCCGCCCGGAGACGGGGCGAACGCCCAGCTCCACCGGCCGAGCGTCTTCTTGAAGGTGCGCACCTGGCCCTCGCAGACCTCCTGGAGGAGGACGGCGTCGGTGCTGACCGTCCGTCCGCCGACCTCGGTCGCGCCCATCCGCTGGACGATCTCCTTCGCGAGCTCGGCGGGGGCGGCGCCGGACGGGCAGCCGGGGCCGCCGCACACGTTCCAGCTCATCGCGTTGATCGTCACGGCGGCGGGGCGGGGGGCGTCCGCACCGTCGGCGTGGGCGGGGCCTCCGCCGCCGGGAAGGCCCTCGATGCTGGCACCGGTGGCCGCGGCGGCGACGACCGCGGCGGCCGCACAGACCGAGAGGAGGGGAATCAGGGCGCGGGGGGATCGCACACATTCTCCAGATTGGGGGTATCTGCGGGGTGATGCCGGAATCCCACCACATCAAGATCGCATTCGCCAGCGGTTCACGACCACACGGTCACCCAGCGCAGAAGAATTTACCCGGACAAGGCGGAGCGGACCCGGCGGATGATTCCGCCGGGCCCGCCCGGGACCTAGTCGAGCAGCGCCGTGACCGTCCCGGCGCCGACCGTGCGCCCGCCCTCGCGTATGGCGAAGCCGAGGCCCTCGGTCATCGCGACCGGCTTGCCGAGCTCGACCGCCATCTCGACGGAGTCGCCCGGCAGCGCCATGCCGCCCTCACCGAGGTCGATGCCGCCGACCACGTCCGTCGTCCGGAAGTGGAACTGCGGCCGGTACCCATGGAAGAACGGCCTGCTCCGGCCGCCCTCGTCGGCGGTCAGCACCCGGACCCGCGCCCGGAACCGCAGATGCGGCCGGATCGCGCCCGGCGCGCTCACCACCTGGCCGCGCCGCACCTGGTCCCGCTTGACGCCGCGCAGCAGCATGGCCGTGTTGTCACCGGCCTCCGCGTGGTCCATCGACTGCCCGAACGTCTCCAGCCCCGTCGCGACGGAGCCGAACGTGTCGCCGAGCCCGACGACCTCCACGGCGTCCCCGAGCCGGACCGCGCCCTGCGCCACGACCCCGGTCACGACCGTCCCGCGCCCGGTGATCGTGAGCACGCTCTCGACCGGCATCAGGAACGGCCTGTCGAGCACCCGCCGCGGGACGGGCACGTACCCGTCGATCGCGTCGAGCAGGTCGGCGATCCGGGCCGTCCAGTACGGGTCGCCCTCCAGCGCCCGCAGGCCGGACACCCGCACGATCGGCACCTCCTCCCCCGGGAACCCGTACTCGGTGAGCAGGTCCCTGACCTCCAGCTCGACGAGGTCGAGGAGCTCGGTGTCCTCGACCATGTCGGCCTTGTTCAGCGCGACCACGATGTGCCCGACGCCGACCTGCCGCGCCAGCACGATGTGCTCGCGCGTCTGCGGCATGGCCCCGTCCTGCGCCGACACGACGAGAACGGCCCCGTCCACCTGCGCGGCACCCGAGATCATGTTCTTCACGTAGTCGGCATGGCCGGGCATGTCGACGTGGGCGTAGTGCCTGGTCGCGGTCGCGTACTGGACGTGCGCGACGTTGATCGTGATGCCGCGGTCGCGCTCCTCGGGGGCGCGGTCGATCCGCTCGAACGGCACCGGGGACGCCAGCCCGCGGTCGGCGAGCACCTTCGTGATCGCCGCGGTCAGCGTCGTCTTGCCGTGGTCGACGTGCCCCATCGTCCCGATGTTGAGGTGGGGCTTGTCGCGCTCGTAGAGCTGCTTGGCCATCGGCCTTGTCCTCACTGGTGGATCCGGTGAGAACCATGCGCTGGTCCACCCCCCTCCGCTGGTTCTCCGGAAGGGACGGAGAGGGGTCAGCTTCGCAGGCCGCCGGTGGCGGCTGCGTTCGCTGCCACTGCCGAGAAGGCAGCCGGCACCGCGCTCAGCAGGCTGAAGCCTGCGAGCGTGCGGGTGCCGGCTGCGAGGAACATGCTCCGGACACTACGGCCGCCCCTTGTGGAAGTCGACCGGTTTTCCGGCCCGCGCCGGCAGCCGCAGCAGGAGCAGGCCGACCAGGGCGCCGACCAGCTGGAACGAGGCGATGCCGAGCACCAGGCCGACCGGGCCGACCGCGTCGGCGGAGGCCGCGGTCAGAGCGGCACCGACGGCGGACGCGCCGATCTTGAGGCTGCCCGCGGTGGTGTTGACCTGGCCGAGCCGGTCCGGCGGCGACTCGCGCTGGCGGAGCATGAGCGTGGCCGCGAACACCGGCCCCTCGCTGATCCCGGCCGCGACGAACGCGGCCGTCGCCCACGGCAGGGACGGCGTCACGGCGAGGGCCGCGAGCGACGCCCCGAACGCGAAGAGCCCGGCGAGCATGACCGGTTCGGCGTGCTTCGGTGTCAGCCACCGGCTGGACGCGAGCGAGCCGATCAGCGAGCCGACCGCCATCGCCACGAGCAGCCGCCCGCCCGCGCTGGGCGCCGCGCCGATGTGCTCGGCCAGCAGGACCGCCGTGACGGCGACGCCCCCGAACCCCATCCACGCGAGCGTCGTCGCCGCCGTCAGCGCCCGCAGCACCCGCCCCTCGGCGAGCACCGTCAGCCCACCCGTGATCACCGACAGCGTCCCGGCGCCCGCCCTCGCCCCCGCATCGATGGCGGGACCACCGACCGCGCCGGTGTCGGCGGTGGCCTCCACACTGGCCGGCCCCGGGGCTGCGTCGTCCCCGCTCGCGGACGGGCGGGGGAAAGGGAGAAGCGGCAGGGTCGCTAGGCCCAGAACGCCGACGGCGACCACGGCGGCGCCCGAATACTGGCCGCCTGCCAGCGCGGCGAGACCGGCGGCCAGGCCAGGGCCCGCGATGCCGGCCAGGTTGTAGCTGGACGCCTCCAGGCCGTACGCCCGCGAAAGCCGTCCGGCCGGGACGAAGCGCGGCAGCAGGCTGGTCAGCGCCACGACGATCGGCTCGGTGCAGCCGATCACCGCGGCGACGCACAGCGCGAGGACGAGCGGCGACCGTCCCGCCATCGTCAGCAGCAGCGCGGTCGAGGCGGCGTAGCAGGCGGCGAGGACGACGGCGATCCGGCGCGGACGCCCCACCCGGTCCAGCGCGTTCCCGATCACCGGGCCGCTCAGCACGTACGGCAGGGTCATCGCGGTCTGCAGGAAGCCGGCCGTGGCGGCGTCGCCCGTCCGCGCCTGGACGGTCAGGACCAGCGCGGTGGCGACGCCCTCCGCGGACACCCGCAGCATCGTCGCCGACGTGAGGTGGAGCGGCAGCGCCGCCGTCCTGCCGATCACCCCCGAATCGTGGCATATCTCCGCCGCCTAGACTGCGGAGGGTGACGGCAGCGAAGACAGCGCACGAGCACCGGGTCACCAGCGAGGTCGGACGGCTGCGGACCGTCCTGCTGCACCGTCCGGGGGCGGAGCTGAAACGGCTCACCCCGCGCAACAGCGACAAGCTGCTGTTCGACGCGATCCCGTGGGCGGGCCGGGCGCAGGAGGAGCACGACGCGTTCGCCGAGGCACTGCGCTCACGCGGCGTCGAGGTCCTGTACGTGACGGAGCTCCTCCAGGACGCCCTGGAGTACGAGGCCGCCCGCGAACAGGCGATCGCGGACGCCATCGTCGACCTCCGCCTCGGCGACCAGCTCCGCCGCGTCGTCCAGGACTACCTGCGCGACCTCGACCCGGAGAACCTCGCGCACACCCTGATCGCCGGCCTGGCGCACGAGGAGCTGAAGTCGGGGCACGGCCTCGTCTACCGCCTCATGGACCGGCTCGACTTCATCGTCGACCCGCTGCCCGGCCTGCTGTTCACCCGCGACAACAGCACCTGGATCGGCGACCGCGTGGCGGTGACCAGCCTGGCGATGGAGGCGCGCCGCCGTGAGTCGGCTCTGACCGGCCTGGTCTACGCGCACCATCCCCGTTTCGCCGGGGTGGACCCGGTGTACACGCCGTCCCTGGAACACCTTGAGGGCGGGGACGTCCTCCTGCTGCGCCCCGGAGTGATCGCCGTCGGAACCGGCGAGCGGACCACCCCCGCGGGCGTCGAGCGCCTGGCCCGCCAGGTGATCGGCGCGGGCCTGGCGCACACCGTCCTGGCCGTCCCGATCGCGCAGGAACGCGCCACGATGCACCTCGACACCGTCTGCACGATGGTCGACGTCGACACCGTCGTCATGTACCCGCCGGTGGCGCACTCCCTGACGGCCCACACCGTCACCCTGGACAACGGCGACCTGCGCGTGACCGAACCGCGCCCCTTCCTGGACGCCGCCGCCGAGGCGATGGGCCTCGACCGCCTCAAGGTCATCGACACCGGCCTGGACCCGGTCACCGCCGAACGCGAGCAGTGGGACGACGGCAACAACACCCTCGCCGTGGCTCCCCGCCTCTGCGTCGCCTACGAGCGCAACATCGAGACGAACGCCCAGCTGGAGGCGTCGGGCATCGAGGTGATCCGCATCAGCGGCAGCGAACTGGGCACCGGCCGAGGCGGCCCCCGCTGCATGTCCTGCCCCCTCCTCCGTGACTCCCCGGCCTGACCGGCATCAGGGCGGCGACGCCCCGGCGGCCGCGCGGGCGGCGTCCGGCAGTGCGGCGGCGACGCGTTCGAGCGCGGCGTCGTCCAGGGCGGCCGAGACGAACCATGCCTCGAACGCCGAGGGCGGAAGGTAGACGCCCCGGTCGAGCATCGCGTGGAAGAACGCGGCGTACCGCCAGGTCTCCTGCCGCCGCGCGGCGGTGTAGTCCTTCACCGGCCCGTCGGTGAAGAAGACTGAGAAGAGGTTGCCGGCGTTCTGTACCCGATGGGCCACGCCCTCCTTGGTGAGCGCGTCCGACACCAGGTCGCGCAGGTCCGCGGAGACCCGGTCGAGATGGGCGTACACGCCGGGGGTCGCGGCGCGCAGCGTCGCGAGGCCCGCCGCGGTGGCCACCGGATTGCCGGACAGGGTGCCCGCCTGGTAGACGGGCCCGGCCGGCGCGATCCGCTCCATGATCGCCGCGGGCCCGCCGAACCCGGCCGCGGGGAACCCGCCGCCCATCACCTTCCCGAAGGTGACGAGGTCGGGGCGGACGCCCTCCAGCCCGAACCAGCCCGCCGGGCTGAGCCGGAAGCCGGTCATGACCTCGTCCGAGACCAGCAGGGCCCCGTGGTCGCGGCAGACCGTCGCGAGCGCCGCGGTGAACCCGGGTTCGGGCGGCACCACGCCCATGTTGCCCGGCACCGCCTCGGCGATGACGCAGGCGATCCGCTCGCCCTGCCCGGCGAAGGCCGCGGCGAGCGCCGCCGGGTCGTTGTAGGGGAGCACGATGGTGTCGGACGCCTGCGCGCCGGTGACCCCCGGCGTGTCCGGGATGGCGAGCGTGGCGACGCCCGACCCGGCGGCCACGAGGAGCCCGTCGGCGTGCCCGTGGTAGCACCCGGCGAACTTCACGATCTTGTCGCGTCCCGTGTGGGCCCGCGCCAGGCGGATCGCGGCCGTCGTCGCCTCGGTGCCCGAGTTGACGAGCCGGACCCGCTCCACCGGCCGGACCCTGGCGATGATCTCGGCGGCGAGCAGCACCTCGTCCTCGGTGGGCGCGCCGAACGAGGTGCCCAGCGCCATCGCCGCGGCGGCGGCCTCGATCACCGCCGGATGCGCGTGCCCGAGCAGCAGCGCGCCCCAGGAGCAGACGAGGTCAACGTACTCGCGGCCGTCCGCGTCGGTCAGGTAGGCGCCGCGGCCGGACGTGACGAACCGGGGCGTGCCGCCGACCGCGCCGAACGCGCGGACCGGTGAGTTGACGCCGCCGGGGATGACCGCGAGCGCCCGTTCGAACAGGGCCCGCGACGCGGGTGCCGCGCTCATCGGCCGAGCCTCTGCGCGACCTCGGTGGCCCAGTAGGACAGGACGACCGACGCGCCCGCGCGGCGGATCGACGTCAGCGTCTCCAGCACCGTCCGGTCGCGGTCCAGCCAGCCGCGGGCCGCGGCCGCCTCGACCATCGCGTACTCGCCGGACACCTGGTAGGCGGCGACCGGCACCTCGGTGGCCTCCCGGATCCGGCGGACGATGTCCAGGTAGGCGGTGGCCGGCTTGACCATGACGATGTCGGCGCCCTCGGCCAGGTCGAGAGCCAGCTCGCGCATCGCCTCGCCGCCGTTGGGCGGATCCTGCTGGTAAGTCTTGCGGTCGCCGGCGAGGTCGCTCTCCACCGCGTCGCGGAACGGGCCGTAGAAGGCGGAGGCGTACTTCGCGGTGTAGGCGAGGATCGCCACGTCCGCGAAGCCCGCCGCGTCGAGCGCGCTCCGGATCGCCCCGACCTGGCCGTCCATCATGCCGCTCGGCCCGACCACGTGGACGCCCGCCTCCGCCTGGGCCACCGCCATCGCCGCGTACCGCTCCAGCGTCGCGTCGTTGTCCACCGCGCCGGACGGGGTCAGCACCCCGCAGTGCCCGTGGTCGGTGAACTCGTCGAGGCACAGGTCGGCCATGACGACCGCGTCATCGCCGGTCTCCGCCACCGTCGTGCGGATCGCGCGCTGCAGGACGCCGTCCGGCTCGGTGGCCTGCGTCCCCAGCGCGTCCCGGTGCTCCGGGACGGCGAACAGCATGAGGCCCCCCACCCCGGCGGAGACGGCCTCCGCCGCGGCCTTCGCCAGCGACGCCGGCGTGTGCTGCACGACGCCGGGCATGGAGGGGATCGGCTGCGGCTCGGTGAGGCCCTCCTTGACGAACATCGGCAGCACGAGGTCGCTCCCCGCCAGCCGGGTCTCCCGGACCAGCGACCGCATCGCCTCGGTCCGCCGCAGCCGGCGCGGCCGCGCGGCGGGGAAGGCCGCTCCGTCGATCGTCATCGGACGCCTCCCAGCAACTCGGCCGCTCCGTCGGCGAGCAACTCGTCCGCCACGGTCCGCCCCGTCTCCACCGCCTGGACGGCCGGACCCCGGTGGCTGCGCACCAGCCGGCGCGAGCCGTCGAGCGCGGTGACCGCGACGGTCAGCTCCAGCGAGTCGTCGCGGACCACGGCGTGCGCCCCGACCGGGGCGCTGCAGCCGCCTTCCAGCCGGGCCAGCGCGGCACGCTCCGCGGTGGCCGCGGCCCGGGTTCCGGCGTCGTCGAGCCGCGCGAGCAGCGCCGCGACCGGCCCGTCGGCGGAGCGGCACTCCACGGCGAGCGCGCCCTGCGCCGGGGACGGCAGCAGCCGCTCCGGCGCGAACCGCTCCACCGCCCGGTCGCCGAGACCGAGCCGGTCCAGCCCGGCCGCGGCGAGGACGACGCCGTCCAGCTCCCCCGAGTCCACCTTGTGCAGCCGGGTGTCGACGTTCCCCCGGATCGGGACGATCTTCAGGTCGGGGCGCAGCGCGAGCAGCTGGCTCGTCCGCCGCGGCGACCCGGTGCCGATCGCGGCGCCCGCGGGCAGCGCGTCGAAGGTCGCGCCCGTGGCGGTGACCAGCGCGTCGCGCGGGTCCTCACGGGCCGGGATCGCGGCGGTCAGGATCCCCTCGGCGGGCGCGGTCGGCAGGTCCTTGCACGAGTGGACGGCGAAGTCGACCCGGCCGCTCAGCAGCGCGCCGCGCACCGCCTGCACGAACACGCCGAGGCCGCCGAACGAGGTGATGGGCGCGCCGTTGACATCGCCCTCGGTCACGACGCCGACGGTCTCGACGTCGGTCCCGGTGCGGTACGCCAGGCTCTCCGCGAACCCGGTCGACTGGATCATCGCGAGCGCGCTCTTGCGCGTGCCCATCCGCAGGACGCGGACGGTGGTCCGGACGGTCATGGTCATCCTTTGGACTCGACGTTTCCGGGGATTCCCCCGGCCGGGTGGTCGGGGTCGAACAGGTCGCGCAGGACCTGGACGTACACCGGGTTCTCCGCGGCGGCCATGCTCTTGACCCGCACCGTCGGCCGGTGCAGGAACTTGTCGACCAGCCGCCGCGCCATGCTGTCGACCTCGCTGCGGGTGTCGGCGGACAGCGACGGCACCCGCTGGTGGAACCTGGTCAGCTCCGTCTCCAGCGCGGCGAGGGCGGTGGTGCGCATGGCGACGATCGCGGGCTTGGCCGCGGCCGCCCGCTCCCGCCGCGCGTACTCCTCGACCTCGGCGTCGACCATCCGCTCGGCCGACTCCGCCGGGAGCTCGGCGCGCTCGCCGCGGAGCCGCTCGCCGAGCGCCTCCAGGTCGACGAGGAGGATCCCGTCGCCCTTGCCGACCTCGGGTTCGGCGCTGCGCGGCATCGACAGGTCGAGGACGAACATCGGCCGCCCGGACGGGAACATGCCGGCGGTCAGCAGCGCCTCGCCGGCCGCGGCGGTCGCCACGACCACGTCGCTGCGGGCGATCGCCTCGTCCAGCCCGGCCAGCCCGCGCGCCCGGCCGCCCACCTGCGCGGCGACCCGGCGGGCCCGCGCGGGCGTGCGGTTGGCGATGACGATCTCGGCGACGTCCGCGTCCGCCAGCGCGGTCGCGGCGAGGGCCCCCATGGCGCCGGCCCCGACGACGAGGGCGCGCCGGCCGCGCAGGGTGCCGAGGTGCCCGCCGCCGGCGCGCAGCCCGACCTCGACCAGGGACGCGCCCATCCGGCCGATCCCGAGTTCGCTCTCCGCGCGTTTGCCCAGCCGGAACGCCTGCTGGAACAGGTCGTGCAGGACGGGACCGACGGCCGCCTCCGCCCGCGCGTCGGCGTAGGCGTCGCGGACCTGGCCGCGGATCTGGGCCTCGCCTACGAGCATCGAGTCCAGGCCGCACGCGACCCGGAACAGGTGCCGCACCGCGTCCCGGCCGCGCCTGCCGTAGAGGTGCGGCGCCAGGGCCAGCTCGTCGGCACCGGTGATCTCGGCCAGTTCCGCCCGGATCCGGCCGAGTGCGCCGCCGGGGTCGGCGGTATCGGCGTACACCTCGACCCGGTTGCAGGTGGCGAGCACCACGACCTCGCCGATCTCGCCGGCGGCCGACAGCTTCCCGCGCAGGCCCGCCGTCTGCGCGCGGTCGAGGGCGAATTGTTCGAGCATGCCGATGTCCGTGCTGCGATGGCTCAGTCCCGTTGCGACGAGGGTCATGACGGAATCCAGTCTCGGGGGCGCAGATATCCGGCCACCGCCGCCTCCGGGCTCCCGGGTTCGGGCGTCGCGTCGAAATTCCAGCCCACCATCGGCGGCAGCGACATCAGCACGGAATCGATGTGGCCCTTGGCTTGCAGGCCGAACTTCGTCCCGTTGTCGTAGACGAGGTTGAACTCGACATAGCGGCCGCGCCGGGTGAGCTGCCAGGCGCGTTCCCGATCCGAGTAGGGAAGGTCCTTGCGCCGTTCCACGATGGGCGCGTAGGCGGGGACGATGGCGTCGAGGCCGGCGCCGATGAAGTCGAGGGCGCGGTTCCAGCCGCCCGCTCCGTCCGGATGCAGCTCGACGAAGAAGATGCCGCCGACACCGCGCGTCTCGTCGCGGTGCGGAATGTAGAAGTACTCGTCGCACTCCCGCTTGGCCTTGGCGTAGAAGCCGGGGTCGTAGGCATCGCAGTAGTCCTTCAGGACGCTGTGGAAGTGCTCCGCGTCCTCCTCGAACACGTACGCCGGCGTCAGGTCGGCGCCGCCGCCGAACCACCAGATGGATCCGCCGTCGACCTCGAAATAGCGGTAGTTCGCGTGGAACGAGGGGACGTAGGGATTCCGGCCGTGCACCACCATCGAGACACCGGTGGCGAAGTAGCCCGAGTCGTGGTCGATGTCCTCACGGTCGGCGATCGCCGGCGGCACCCGTTTCCCGTGCACCGCGGCGACGTTGATGCCCGCGCGTTCGAACACGTCCCCGTTCTCGAGGATCCGGGCCCAGCCTCCACCGCCGTCCGGCTGCTCCCAGCTCCGCTCCTGGAACTCCGCCTCCTTCTCGAACTGCGAGAAGGCTTCGACGAGCGTCGCCTGCTTGGCGAGCATGAGGTCGACGACAGCCTTCCGGTTCATAGCGCATCGACCTCTCTCTCGTTCGGCGCGGCGGGAGGCGTGGGGGCGACCGCCCCGTCCGCGGCCCCGTGCGCCGCCTCGGCCGTCCGGTCGAAGTCCCGCACCGCCTCCAGTACCGCGTGGACGCCGGCCTCCGGCGTGTGCAGGTCGACGCCGTGCCCGAGGTTGAAGATGTGCGGGCCGCCGAGCCCGTCCCGCAGGACCCGCTCCGTCTCGCGGCGGACCACGTCGGGGGCGGCCAGCAGCACGGCCGGGTCGAGGTTGCCCTGCAGGACGCGGGTCGGGCAGGTGGTGCGCGCGACCCGCAGCGGAGTCCGCCAGTCCACCCCGATGATCTCCGCGGGCAGGTCGGCCACGGCGTCCATCAGGTGCGCGGCGTGCACCGCGAAGTAGCCGCGCGGCACCTCGGGGCGGACCAGTGCGCCCAGCACCGCGGCGGCGGAGGGGGCGCCGAACTCGCGGTAGGACGCGATGTCGTGCAGCCCGGCCCACGAGTCGAAGAGCTGCACCGCCTGGGCTCCCGCGGCGACCTGTGCGCGCAGATACCGGATGGTCACCTCGGTGAGCTTTCCGAGCAGTTCCGAAGCGAGCGCGGGATCGGTGCGGAGCCAGCTTCTGAACTCCATGAAATGCTTGCTTCCCGACCCCTGGACCAGATAGGTGGCGAGCGTCAGCGGGGCCGCCGCGAAACCGATCAAAGGTACCGGTGAATCCGCTCGGATCAGCTGGATCGCAGCACTGACGAAAGGCGCGATCTCGTCCTGTTCGGGGACGCGCAGGCGGCGTACGTCGGCTGCGGTCCGGACCGGGTCGGCGATGACCGGGGCCGGCGTGAAATCGACCTGGACCCCCATATCGAAGAGCGGCGTCATGATGTCGCTGAACAGAATCGCCGCGTCCATTCCGAAGCGCCGCACCGGCTGAAGCGTGATCTCGGCGGCGAGCTCCGGGGTCCGGCACATCGTCCAGAAGTCGTACTTTTCCTTGACCGCCCGGTATTCCGGCAGGTAGCGGCCCGCCTGGCGCATCATCCAAACCGGCGCGCGCGCCGAATTCCCACCGAGTGCCGTTTCCAGATACGAACTCACCGGCAGACCTTTCACGTCGAGGTCGAACGCTTCCCGGAGCGTCCGGGGCCGACTCTAGCCGCGCGGTTTTTTAGCCACCAGGGCCGTCCGGTGAGTGTCGGACACCACTGCACATAACCGATGAACGGCACCTCTCACCGCAGTTAGCCAGTGATTCTCGAAAAGAACTCTGGTACACCGGCCGGAACGCATCCGAACGGAAGGGGCACCCATGCCCGATCTCAGTGAGCAGACCCGCACAATGATGAGGGAACGACTCAACCGCTATCTGCGGCTACGCGACGAGCACGGCGACGAGAAGGCGCGCGAGATCCTGCTGGAGGGTTATCCCGAGCGGCAGGCCGAGCGCATGGGGCCGCGCATCGAGGGCCGTCCGCTGATCGAGGGCTTCCGGGAGGCGCTGGCCGTCTTCGCGCAGATGGGCTTCCAGGAAGAGTCACTGGACATGTCGCGGGACGGCGTGGACGCCGTGATGCAGGTCTGCCGCACCTGCATGTGCGTGACGGCTGCCGCGGAGCTGGACGTCGAGCCGACCCCCGTGCTGTGCGAGCTGGACTTCGAGGCCACCCGCCGGGCCTTCCCCGACATGACCGTCGAGGGCCTGCTCCACCAGGCCGAGGGCCGGCACGTCTGCGTGTTCCGCTACGCGCGTCCCGAATCGGCGGCCAACGGAGCGAAGGCGTCCGAGGCCGACGCCGAGACCGCCTGACACCCCGGCCACGTCAACGGTCCCAGGACGGCTTCCCGTCCTGGGACCTCATGACGTCCGGTGGCCGCGGCCTTCAGCGCGTCATTTGCGGAGGCCGCGCAACCCGACGGCGGCGCCGACCGCCGCCGCCACCGACAGCCCCGCGCCCACGAGGAACGCCGCGTGGTAGCCGCCCAGCTGGGCGGAGAGCGCGTCCTGTCCCGGGAGGTGCCGGGTCCAGGCGGCGGCGACCGCGACGTAGAGCGCGAGGGCCAGCGCCCCGCCGATCTGCAGGGCGGCGTTGAACACGCCCGCGGCCAGGCCCGAGAACTCGGGCTTCGCCCGGTCCACCGCGGCGATCGTGACCGGGATGAAGGTCCAGCCGGCGCCGAACCCGATCAGGGCCAGGCCCGGCACGATGTCGCTCAGATAGGACGCGTGCTCGGGCAGCCGGACGAAGGTCAGCGACCCCGCCGCCATGATCAGCAGTCCCATGGCGAGCACCCACCGCGGCCCGAGCTTCGGCACCAGCGTCTGGGTCGCCAGCGGGATGGCGATCAGCATGCCCGCCACCAGGGTGAGGTAGGCGAACCCGGTGCGCAGCGCACTGTATCCCCCGGCCGTCTGCAGATAGATCGTCAGGATGAAGAACGTGCCCGCGAACGCGGACGGGACGACCAGGGCGAGCGCGTTCGCCACGGCCGTGGTGCGCACCCGGAGGAACGCGGCCGGGATGAGCGGGTTCTCGGCCCGCCGCTCGATCAGCACGAAGGCCGCCACCAGCACTGCGGCCGCGACCAGCATCGAGACCGTTCGCGCCGAGCCCCAGCCGTTGTGGCCGGCCTGCAGGGCCGCGTAGACGAGCGCGGTCAGGCCGCCGGTGATGGTCAGCGCACCGGGCAGGTCGAACCGTCCCGACCGTTCGGGCGGGTCGGCCCGGATCATGCGCGGCAGGACGAGCAGGACGGCGATGCCGATCGGCACGTTGATGAAGAAGATCCAGCGCCAGGAGAGCAGGTCCGTCAGCGCCCCGCCGAGCAGCAGCCCGGCGGCCCCGCCCATGCCGGAGATGCCGCCCCAGATGCCGAGCGCCCGGGTGCGCTCCCCGGACTCCGGGAAGAGGATCTGGATCAGCGCCAGCGAGGTGGGGGCGGTGAACGCCGCACCGAGGCCCTGCACGGCGCGGAACAGGATCAGCACGGTGCCGTTCGGCGCCAGCCCGTTGATCAGGGACGCGACGGTGAAGAGGGTCAGCCCGGCGAGGAACAGCCGGCGCCGGCCGAGCAGGTCGCCGGCGCGTCCGCCGAGCAGCAGGAAGCCGCCGTAGAGCAGCCAGTACCCGTCGGCGACCCAGGCGAGGCTGGACAGCGAGAGCCCGAGACCGTCCCGCATGGAGGGCATCGCCACGTTGACCACGGTCTCGTCGATGACCAGCATGAAGTCGACGAAGCACAGGACGGCGAGGGCCCGCCATCGGCCGATGGCGCCCTGCGCCGTGCCCGGCGGCTCCTCCGCCGGCTCTCCCGGGGGCCGTTCGGGGAGGCCGGTCTTCGCGTGCCGTCGCTTCCGGGCGGCGCGCGGGCGCATGTCCGAGCCGCTCATGGCGCGGGCCGTCCGAGTTCGCTTGCGGCCACGGCTTCGAGCCGTTCCAGCATCTGGTCGTAAATGCGGCGGATCCCGATGGGGGCGAAGGTGCGCTCCGCCACGCCGGCGATGCCGGTGGCCCCGGTCCAGGAGACTGTGACGCTCACCTCGCTGCCCGCTCCTGACGGCGCCACCGTCCAGGCGACGAGTTGGTCGGCCTCCGCCGTCCGCTCCTGGACCTCGCGGTCGGCGGCGGAGACGTGCACCGTGGCCTGGGTCGGCCGGATCCGCTTCTTGGTGGCGTGCAGGAGGTAGCCGATCCGGGTGCCGGTGCCCGCGTCGCCGCCGTCCAGCACCTCGTAACCGGTGATCGCGTCCGGCAGGTAGCGCGGCCGCGCTTCGCGGAAGTCGCTGAGCAGCCCGAAGACCTCGTCGGCGGGCGCCGGGAGGACCCGGCGGGTCGTGACCGTGATGGTCGGCATGAGCACCTCCCTCATCAGGTGAACAAAGTGTCCACCTGCTAGTCAGTATGTCTGATGTCCCGCCGCTATGTCACCCACCCGAACGCGTTCTAGAGTCGGAACATGGTTCAGCAGATCTGGCCGGAGATGATGGAGAGCGCGCGGCAGCAGCTGGCCCTGCACATCGGCCGCACCGCGCTCGGCCTGGTCTCCGAGCGCGGCCTGGGCGGCACCACGATGAGCCAGCTCGCCAAGTCGGCGGGCGTGGCGCGGGCCACCCTGTACAAGTACTTCCCCGACGTCGAGACGGCCGTCGTCTCCTACATCAGCGCCGAGGTGCGCCGTTTCCAGGACGAGCTGGCGGCGCAGCTGGCGCGGGAGAGCGACCCCCGGCGCGCCATCGACCTCTACATCGACCGCCAGGTCGACTACCTCGACGGCGCCGAGCACCGCGACGCCGGACGGCTGGAGTCGGCCGGGCTCTCGCCCGCCGCGCACGCCGACCTCGCCGGCCATCTCGCCTCGATGCGCGGGATGCTGGCGGAGCTGCTGACCGCGGGCGTGGCGGCGGGCGCGCTCCGCCCCGACCTCGACGTCGAGGTGCAGACCACGCTGCTGCTCAATCTCATGAACGGCGCCCGTGCGGCGCTCGCCGGTGAGCAGATCACGTCCGGGCGAGTCAAGGCGGCTGTCAAGGATCTGGTGCACCGCGGTCTCGTCGCGCCGGACACTTTGTCCAGTGACTGACCAAACTGCCTTAAAGGCGGTCACTATGCTATGCCCTGAACAGTTTCTCCGGCGCGAGAGCGGAGGCCGGGTGACAGCAACCGTGCACCCCGGTGCAAATCGCTCAATGCCACACAATCGACGGCCGCCATCGCGAGCGTCACATGCCGGTACCACGCGGTCCAGAGCCTGACCTCATAGTGATCGAGCCCCACCCGCTTCTGCAGGTCCCGGAATGCGCCGATGACCTGGTCGGTGCGGGACGTCAGTCGAATGAGCTCCACCGGGTGCACGTCGCGCGGCTGGAAACAGAGGCAGTAGCGAAGCCGGAAGGGCCCGCCGAGCCCGCGGCGGATGAGCAGCCACCGGCCGAACGCGTCATTTTCCGAATGGAGCTGCGCCCAGGCCCACGATGACGTCGCCGTCCCGGCGCCGGAGGTGAGCCGAAGCCATAGATCATGCGGGACGCGCGCCGCGATCTGCCCGGCCGTGACCTGGACCACCCTGTTCGCCTGCGGCAACGCGACCGGATGCCGCTCCGGGACGCCGAGCACGTACGGGACGCCGAGTTCCTCCAGGCGCTCCCGCAGCGCCCGGTCGGCGCCGTACATCTGGTCCGAAACGACCCCGCTCGCCGGCACCCGGGCCGCGATGGCGCGTTCCAGCATCGTTGTGGCGAGCTGCGCCTTCGGTGCATAGGAAAGGCCCGACGGAACCCGTGCCCGGGCGCGCCGCACATGATTGTCCGCCCATTCCTTCGGCAGGTAGAGCTCGCGATCGATGGGGGCCACGTTCTGACTGCTGTCGGCATAGAGGAGAAAGGCGCCGGTCTGGCTGTTCTCCAGCTTCCGGGTCTCGCTGGAGAACTGCCGGTGCACACCGACGGACTTGTTGCCCTTCTTGATGAAATCGCATTCGGTGGCGATCATCAGGTTATTTCCGTCGTACAGATTCTCCACCATGAGCTGCCGCAGATCGTCCCGGACGAGATTCTCGTCCCAACGCGCGGCGGCGAGTAACCGCTGCATTCCGTCAGGGCGCGCTTCACCGGCTTGCCGGGCAATTTGCCAGCTATTCTTCCGGCCCAGATGACTGAGCAGTCCACGGACATAGCGGTAGGCGCGGGCGCGCGGCTCCGAACGCGAGAACCGGTATTCGATCTGCCGGTGTATGTGGTGCAGCCAGGGTTCGTGAGCCGGGTCGAGCGGCTCATGCCCATCGAGATCGTGCCTGTTCGGAGCCATGATTGTCCCCCTCTTCGGGCGCGGTGGCCGGCCCGGGACGTGCGTAGCGGATATGGGAGCGGGCCACGGCCGCCGTCACTGAATTTTCAACGGTCCACGCCGAGTGGCCATATTTTTGAAATCTAACACCGGCCTGAAGGGCGATCCAGGGCCCGCTATTGACCGAGACCGGCCAGTCGGCGGCGCACTCTCGGCGCCATTTCCGCAGCTACTCGAACGGATGATCACCTAAATGCGTTTATGCGCGATATCAATTGCACTCCGGCATCGGCGGGTGGCGCAGCGTCGATATGGATTCGACTTAAGTTTGCCTAACCTTACCTGCCGCGGTCCTGCTGGGTGCCCGGGGCCGTGCGGTGGGTAACTGCCGTAGCCGCCGCTCGACTGCGGAAGTGGTACACAATGCGCGGCGGGCCATTGGAGCGGCGGATGGGCGAGGTTAGCCTCACCTCATGCATTTCAGCTGGGCATTGGCTTTCCCGAATCTGCTGATCGGGCTGCGTGAGGGCCTGGAGGCCGGCCTCATCGTCTCCATCCTCGTGGCCACCGTGCGGAGGCTCGCACCGGAGCGCTCGCTCACCGGGGTCTGGCTCGGGGTCGCCGCGGCGGCCGCGACCAGCCTGAGCGCGGGCGCCGTCCTGACCTTCGCGGAGGCGTCGCTGCCGGGCACCGCACAGGAGGGCTTCGCCGGCGGGCTCAGCCTCCTCGCCGTCGCCCTGGTCACCTTCATGGTCTTCTGGATGCGGCGGGCCGCCCGCTCCATCAGCGGCGAACTGAAGGAGAAGGTCGGCTCCGCGCTCACCATGGGCGGCCTCGCGCTCACGGTCACCGCGTTCGTCGCGGTCGCCCGCGAGGGCCTGGAGACCGCCCTGTTCATCTGGACCAACACGCAGGCCGCGGGCTCGAACCCTGCCCCGCTGACCGGGGCGGCGATCGGCCTGGCCATCGCCGTCGCCTTGTGCGCCGGCATGTACAAGCGCGTGCTCAAGCTCAACCTGGGCAAAGTCTTCACCTCCACGGGGGCCGTGCTCATCGTCATCGCGGGCGGGGTCCTCGCGTACGGCATCCGGGACCTGCAGGAGGCCGGCCTCGTCCCCGGACGCGACTCCTCGGCCTACGACGTCAGCGCGCACATCTCGGCCGGCGCCTGGTGGATGGAGATCGTCCGCGGATTGACCAACATCACCGTCCAGATGACGTGGGCTCAGGTCATCGCCTACGTGGGCTTCATCGGCGTCGTGATGTCCCTGTTCCTCCGGCGGAGCCGGCCGCCCGCGGCGCGCGAGGCGAGGCCGGCACCGGAGGCCGCCGGCACCGGTGGCGAGGCACGCGGCCGGAACCGCCGGCCGGTCATCGCCGCGGCGGCCGTCACGCTGGTCCCCGCGGTGGTCGCCGGAGCCGTGGTGCTGACCGGACGCAAGTCCGGCGGCGCGCAGCGGATCGAACTCTCGCCGGCCGCGTGCGCCGGCGACTGGACGCCACCCAGCGCAGGCCGTGTCAGGTTCTCCATCTCCAACCCGACCCGCCGGCCGGTGGACATCGAGCTGATCCAGGAGTCCAGCCGGGCGATCGCCGCCGAGATAGAGATGCTCGCGCCGGGCACCACCAGGGACCTTCCCGTCTCGCTGGCGCCGGGCCGCTACGCCTGGCGGTGCGCCTTCGACGGCGGCCGCACAACGGTGTCGGCGGCGGCCGCGGTCACCGGCTCGGGCGGGGGCGGCGAGGTCAGGCTTCCGGTCACCGAGGCGGACATGGCTCCGGTGCTCGCAGGCTACCGCGGCCACGTCGCCGACGGGCTTGGCGAGCTGGACGAACGGGTGGCCGAGCTGCGCTCCGACCTCGCCGACGGTGACCTCGGCGCCGCCCGCTCCGACTGGCTCACCGCCCACCAGGCCTACCACCGGCTGGGCGCCGCCTACGGTGCCTTCGGCGACGCCGGGGACGCGATCGACGGGCTGGCCTCCGGCCTTCCCGGCGGCGTGCGGGACAAGGGCTTCACCGGCTTCCACAAGATCGAATACGGGCTGTGGCACGGCCGGGACGCCGCCGAGACCGAGCGGGCCGCCGCCGCGCTCGCGTCCGCCGTGGCGGGCCTCCGCGACGGGGCCGCCGGGCTGGAGCTCGATCCCGCCGACGTCGCGACCCGCGCGCACGAGATCCTGGAGGACACCCTCCGGTTCGAGCTCACCGGCCAGGACGACTACGGCAGCCATAGCGCGAAGGCCACCGCGACCGCCGACATCGAGGGCGACCGCGCCGTGCTCCGCTTCCTCACCCCGCTGATCGAGGCGCGCGCCCCCGGGCTCACCGCCCGCTGCACCGCCGCGCTCGACGACTTCCAGAACGCGCTCGACACCGTCCTGGACGGGCACCGGCACAAGGCCGTCCAGGAACTGCCGCTCGCCGTCCGGCAGCGTGTGAACGCCAAGGCCGGCCGCGCCGCCGAGACGCTCGCCCCCATTCCCGACCTGCTGGAGATCCAGAGATGAACGCCGGAGTCCCGACCCGTCGCACGTTCCTCGCCGGCACCGGCGCGCTCGGCGCGCTGGCCGCGGCGTCCTGCTCGGCCGCGGGCGCCGCGGAGCCCGGGGCCGCGGCCGCGGTGCCGTTCCACGGCCGGCACCAGGCCGGGATCCTCACCCCGCCGCCGGACAGCGCCGCCTTCGCGGTCTTCGACATCGTGGCGGAACGCCGTGCGGAGCTGACCGGCCTGTTCCGCACCCTCACCGAGCAGGCCCGCTTCATGACCAGCGGCGGGACCCCGCCGGACCTCGGACCCGCCGCGCCGCCGTCCGACTCGGGCATCGTCGGCCCGGTGGTCATGCCCGACGCCCTGACGATCACCGTCGGGCTCGGCGCCTCGTTCTTCGACGACCGGTTCGGCCTCGCCGGCCGCCGGCCGCGGCGGCTGACCCGGATGCCCACGTTCCCCGACGACCACCTCGACCCGGCGCAGTGCCACGGCGACCTGCTCCTGCAGATCTGCTCCGCGCACCCCGACACCACGGCGCACGCGCTGCGCATCATCGCCAAGCACACGCGCGGCGCCATGCAGCTGCGGTACCGCATCGACGGCTTCCACGGCCCGGCGCGACCGTCCGGAACGCCCCGCAACCTGCTCGGGTTCAAGGACGGCATCGCCAACCCGCCGGTCGCCGAAGCGGCGACCGGGCGGCGGCTGCTGTGGGCGGGTCCCGGCGAGCCCGCCTGGGCGGCGGGCGGGACCTACCACGTGTTCCGCGTCATCCGGATGTTCGTCGAGTTCTGGGACCGGGTCTCGCTGGCCGAGCAGGAGGCGATGTTCGGCCGGCGCCGGGACACCGGCGCGCCGCTGGACGGCGCGGCCGAGGACGACGAGCCGGACTACGCCAGGGACCCGGACGGGCACGTCATCCCGCTCGACGCGCACATCCGGCTCGCCAACCCGCGGACGCCGCGCACCGACGGCGACCGGATCCTGCGCCGGGGCTACAACTACGACCGCGGGATCGACGTCAACGGCGACCTCGACGCCGGGCTGGTCTTCAGCTGTTTCCAGCGGGATCCGGTCGCGCAGTTCGAGGCGACCCAGCGCCGGCTGGCCGGCGAACCGCTCGTCGACTACATCAGCCCCACCGGCGGCGGGTACTTCTTCGACCTGCCCGGCGTGCGCGACAAGCACGAATGGTACGCGCGGGCGCTGCTCGCCTGACGACCCGCCGGCCGGTCAGCCGGTGTCCCGGAACCGGCCGGCCGGCTCGGCCTGCTGCCGGGTGATATAGCTCGCGACCTGCACCCGGGACGAGCAGTCGAGCTTGCGCATCACCTTGCGCAGGTGATTGATCACCGTCCATTCGGCGATGCCGAGCCGGCGGCCGACCTCCCGGTTGGTCAGCCCCTGCGCGACGAGTGCGGCGACCTGCTGCTCCCGCCGGGTGAGCGGGCCGCTGCGCCGGCTCACCCGGGGCTCGCCCAGGTCGGCGAGCACCGCCTGCGGCGGGCGAGCCTCGTCCCGGGCCCGGACCTTGGCGCAAGCCTCGGCCCCGAGGCGCGCCTCGGCCTCCGCGAGGACGGCCCGGACCGCCGCCGCGCGCGCCGCGGGCCGGACCATGCCGGTGGCGTCGCGCATCCTCTCGGCGGCCGCGACCAGCCGCAGCGACTGCTCCCAGCCCGCGTTGCCGGACGCGGCGCCGGCCCGCATGACGGCCTGCCACTCCATCCGGCAGGCGAGTTCGGTGCGTTCGCCGAGCGCGTGCAGCGAGCGCAGCGCGTCGAGGCCCGCCCGCCGCGCCCTGTCCGTCTCGCCGAGCCGCCACAGCACGGTCGACCGGACGTGCTCGGCCAGCGCCGACTCGCGGAGGTCGCCCGCGCGGGCGGCCGCCGCCGCGGCATCCTCGGCGAGCGACATGGCGCGCTGCAGGTCGTCGAGGTCGCGGACCACCTCGGCCGCCTCGCGCAGCAGCTCCGGGCCCGCCGCCCCCGTCGCGCGGCCCTCGGTGAGGACGCGCTCGGCCCCGGCCAGGTCGCCGCGCAGGTGCAGCAGCGCGCCCAGCCGGCTCAGCACCTCGATCTCCCCCAGCAGGTCGTCCGCGGCACGGTAGATCGCCCGCGCGGCGGCGAGCCTGATCCACGCGCTGCGCTGCACGCCGTCATCGTCCGGCTCCTCGCCGAGCAGGGCCGACAACTCACCGGCCAGCAGCAGCGCACGGGCCTTGCCGGGACCGTCCTGCCCGCCCGCCACGAGCGCCCGCTCGACGCTGACCAGCCCCTCCCGCAGCCGGCCGGCGGCGATCCAGTACCGGCGCAGCGCGACCGCGATCTCGGCGGCCGTGCCGCCCTCGGCGAGGTCGAGGTGGAAGCGGATCGCGGCCCGAAGCTCGGCGTCCTGGCGCGCCAGCCGGCGCAGCCACCGTGCCTGGTCGGGGCCGCTGAGGGCGGGCTCGGCGGTGCGCACGAGCGCACGGAAGTAGGACGCGTGGTCGCGCCGCGCCCGCGCGTGGTCGGCCGAGCCCGCGTAGGAGCCGAGGACGTAGTCGCGCGTCGTGCGCAGCATCGCCAGCCACAGCTCGCCGCCCGACCGCTCGCGGGCGATCAGCAGGTTCCGGTCGATCAGCGACTCGGAGACGTCGTGGATCTCCGCCTGGTCGAGGCCCGACACGGCCCGCGCGTCCGCCAGCGTGAACTCGCCCTCGAACACCGCGAGCCTGGACAGGAGCGCGCCCTCCTTTCCGGTCAGCCCGGCGCAGGCCCAGTCGAGCGCTTCGCGCATGCTCCGGTGCCGGGAGAACGACTGGGCGGTCCCGCTGTCGTGCAGCAGGTCGATCCCCTGGTCGAGCAGCTCCACCAGGGTCGGCGGGCTGACCAGCCGGGTGCGCTTCGCGGCGAACTCGATCGCGAGGGGCAGGCCGTCCAGCATGTCGGACAATTTCAGGACGGCCGTGACATTTTCCGGGGTCAATGAGAACTGCGGCCGGACGGACAGCGCCCGCTGCACGAACAGTTCCACGGCCGGAATCCGCTCCGGGGTCCTTAAGTGCGATTCGGGAACGTCCGATGGCGTGGGAAGCGGCCGGAGCGGAAACACGTTCTCGCCATAGAGCCCCAGCGATTCGACACCGGACATCAGTACCCGGACCTTCGGGCACCGGCTCAGCAATGCCGAGACCAGCGGCGCCACCACGTCCACGACGTGCTCGTAGTGGTCGATCGCCAGGACGAACTCCAGGCCCGCGAGACGTGAGACCGCCAGGCCGGTCTCCTCCTGCGTACCCGCCCCGGCCGTCCCCAGGATCCTGGCGGCCGCGGTCTCCGGCTCGGCCGGCGCGAGGTCGACGAACCGGCCGCCGTCGGCGAGCGCGTCGCTGACCTGCTGGAACAGGGCCATGGTGAACCGGCTCTTGCCGACCCCGACGGTCCCGGTCACGGTGAAGAGCCGCAGCGGGGCGGCCGTGTCGAGCATGCGGTCGCGCAGCGCGCGGAGCTCGGCGTCCCGCCCGACCAGCGGCGTCAGCACCGTTGGAGGCGGTGCGGGCGCGCCGAAATCGGGCATGCGCGAATCATCGTCTGAATCCATGGTGCCCCCGGCGCGCCCGAGAGCACGCCACAACTCATAAAAAGCCGTGTCGAACTGCTAAAAACACCTGATCGACTTATGAGTATCCGGACAAAACTCTACCTTGGCCGCATGGCGCCACCGGCTCCGGCAGGTGAACTGTCCGGGTCCGGCCAGATCTCCTTGCCGTTTCACGAGTTCTCCCGCGTCCTTTCCCGAGTCCGGATGAGGCGCATCAACCGGCGGCCGTGGAGCACCGCCTCGGCGGGGTGCCCGGCCCCGGCCGGCCGCCGGTCCGGCAGCCCGGTCCCGATCGACAGGGACCCGCCGTACCCCTGCTCGGCCAGCAGCGACAGGCATTCGGGAACGCGGCAGATCCCGTCCCCCGGCAGCGTGCGCACCGGGGTCTTCAGGCCGGGGAGGCCGTCGGCTACGCGGACGTGCCCGACCCGCTCGGGGGCCCGCCGGAGGTCGTCGTAGCTGTCGCGGCCGTCGGCGAGCCGGGCCCCGGTGTCGAAGAGCGTCCGGAGCGCCGGGCTGGCGACCTCGTCCAGCAGGTCCGGCACGAGGGTCCCGTCGCCGTCGTGGTCGTACACGAGCGTGAGCCCGGCCTCGGCCGCGCGGAGCGCCAGGATCCGCAACCGGCCGAGCAGCCCGTACCGGTCGAGCGTTCCGTCCCCGGCCCGTGTCCCGGACGGGACGGAGCGGGCGAGCCGGACCCGGTCGGCGCCGAGGACCGCGCATCTGGCCGCCAGGATCCGCAACCGGTCCAGATCTTCGAAGAACGGTCCGCCGTCCGGCCGGTCCCAGCCGGTGAGGCCCGAGTCCACGCACGTCACGCGCACCTCCCGGGCGGCGAGGAGGTCGGCGAGCCGGCGGAAGCCATGGCCCGGCAGATCCGCCAGCGGCAGGCCGCCGGCGCGGTGGAGGTCGATGGCGTCCCATCCCAGCCACTGCGCCGCGGCGAGCTGGCGTGTGACCGCGGGATCCGCCCGGTCCCCGCCGACCGAGCAGCGGAACCCTAGACCGTCCGGCTGTTCCCGACCCATCGCCGCCCCCTTCTCGCGCACCGCTCCTGCGTCCGGAATACCACCGCGGCCGCCCCCGGCGACCTGGCATCTTGCTGCCTGCCCCGGCAATCGGCTGATCATTGTCACGGATTTCGGACGGCCATGGCAGGGTCCTGTCATGTCTTTTCTCGACAACCTGTGGAGAAAATCTGTTGTTCTCGACACTGAGTTGATAAGAAGGGGCTCCACGAAGCCCCGCGCCCTCCGAGGAAGACGAAACCGATGTGGCACTCACTCGTTCACGCCGTCGCGGCGACCCGTCGCCGCGCCCTCGTCACCGTCTGCGCAGCGGTACTGCTGGCGATCGTGGTCCCCCAGCTCGCACCGAAACTCTCCGCCGTGCAGGACGATCGCGAGGCCAACGATCCGCCGGCCGCCGCCGAGTCCGTCCACGCCCGCGACCTGCTACGGCGCGCCTTCCCCGACGAGCGGGGCACCCCCGCGGTCATCGTGGTGCGCGACGCGCACGGCCTGACGGCGGCGGACATGGCCGAGGTCGGGCGGATCGGCACCGCCCTGTCCGGGCCGAACCGTCCCGCCGAGGTGGCGGGCGCGGTGTCGGCGGTCACCGACCCGGCCCAGCGCACCGCGCTGACGTCCGCGGACGGCACGACCACCATGATCATGGTCGCGATGAAGGCGGCCCGCGGCGACGAGGCGTTCCAGCAGGGCATCGACCAGGTCCGCGATCTGACCGGCGGCAGGCGCGGCGACCTGCGGATCAAGGTCACCGGCCCGGCGGCCATCGCCCGGGACACCAACAAGGTCTTCGCCAGCGCCAACGTCGTGCTGTTCCTGGCGACCCTGGCGCTGGTCCTCGTGCTGCTCCTGGTCATCTACCGGTCGCCGCTGCTGGCCGCGGTCTCGCTGGTCGCGGTGGGGGTGGCGCTGCAGCTCACACAGGCCATCGGCGCCGCGCTGGTGAAGGCCGGGCTGTTCCAGGTCACCTCCGAGACACCGTCGATCATGACGGTGGTCCTCTTCGGCATCGGCACCGACTACTGCCTGTTCGTGATCAGCAGGTACCGGGAGGAACTGGCCGCCGACCCCGACCGGCAGGCGGCCATGGGACGGGCGATGGCCGGGGTCGGCGAGGCCATCGCGTCCAGCGCCACCACGATCGTGCTCGCGCTGCTCGCCCTGCTGCTGGCCACGCTGCCCGCGCTGCGCGGCTTCGGGCCGCTGCTGGCGCTCTCGGTCGCGCTGATGTTCGCCGTCACCGTCCTGCTCGTGCCCGCCCTGCTCATCCTGCTCGGCGGGGCGGCCTTCTGGCCCGGGAAGCCTCCTGCCGGGCACGGCTTCACCGGCGGGTTCGGGCTCGGCCACGCGCTCTTCGACCGCATCGCCGCGCTCGTGATCCGCCGTCCGGCGGGCGCGGCGCTGATCGTCCTGGCGCTGGTCGGTACCCTGTCGGCGGGCCTCGCCGGGTACAAGGAAAGCTACAACTGGATCGCGGGCTTCCGGGTCGGCACCGACTCCCAGCAGGGGCAGCGGATGCTCCAGGAGGCCTTCCCGGCCGGGCGGCTCGCGCCCACCACCGTCCTCGTCCGCGCGGAGGGCGGCCGGGTCGACGCCCAGGCCCGGGCCATCGACGCCGTCGCCTCGGCGGTGGCGGGCGTCCCGGGCGTGCGGGAGGTCTCCGGCCCCACCCGGCCCGGTGGCAGCCCGTCCGGCCCGGAGATCACCCCGGCCGGGCGGCCGTTCGTCTCCCCGTCCGGGCAGGTGGCACGGCTCACCGTGGTGTACGCGGACGACCCCTACGGCGCCGCCGCCCTGGACCGGACCGACCGGGTGCGCGACACGGCGCGGGCCGCCGCGCGGGGCGCGCCCGTCCAGGTCCTGGTGGGCGGGGAGACGGCGATCACGCACGACATCAGGGCCGCGAGCAACCGCGACCTGCTGCTGATCGCGCCGGTGACCCTGCTGCTGATCCTGCTCGTCCTCGGGCTGCTGTTCCGCTCGCTGCTCGCCCCGCTCTACCTGGTGGCGACGATCGTGGCGACGGTCTTCGCGGCGCTGGGCCTGACCTCCATCGTGATGCTGACGCTCGGGCACCAGGACGGCATGGGCGAGCTGGTCACCACCTACACCTTCGTGCTACTGGTCGCGCTGGGCGTCGACTACAACATCTTCCTCGCCACCCGGCTGCGCGAGGAGATCCGGGCCCGCGGGGTCGAGGACGGCATCCGGCGGGCGGTCGGCCGGACCGGCGGGGTGATCAGCGCGGCCGGCGTGATCCTGGCCGGCACCTTCACCATCCTGATGTCGCAGCCGACCGACGGCCTGCTGCAGTTCGGCTTCGCCGTCAGCCTGGGCATCCTGCTGGACACGTTCCTGATCCGCGCCGTCCTGGTGCCCGCGACCGTGCGGCTGCTCGGCGAGCGCGCCTGGTGGCCGGCGAGGCTCGCCCCCGCGCCGGACGCGGCCGGGCCGGTACGGGACGGCACCCCGGCCCGGCGCGGCTGAGCCGGGGTGCGGCCGATCCCCGCCGAGGGTGCGGACTTGTCTGTGCCCCCGCAGGCTCCGCGCCCTCGGCGGCCCTTCCGGCGGGAGCCGGCGGACATAGCATGGTCAGATGCCGAAGATAAGTGCCCCGTCCCTTGCCGAGCACCGCGCGAGGCAGCGCGCGGCGCTCATCAGCGCGGCGCGGGACCTGCTGCTGGAAGGCGGCTACCAGGCACTCAGCTTCGGGGCCGTGGCCGAGCGCGCCGAGCTGGCCCGGCCGAGCGTGTACTGGTACTTCAAGTCGAAGGACGACATCATCGCGGCGATCTGCGAGGAGTCGCTGCCCGCCTTCCTCGCGCGCGTGCACGAGGCCATGTCGCACGCCGAGACCCCGCGCGACCGGCTGGCCGCCTACGTCCGCAGCCAGCTCGAGGCCGTCGCCGACGGTGAGCACCGGCTCGGGCAGATCGTCGCCCTGGTGCCGCTGGAGCCCGAGGTGCGCGAGCGGATCGCGGTGCTGCACGAGGGCCTGGCCGCGGAGATCACCGATGCGGTCGACGCGCTCGGCACGGTGCCGGGGCATCTCGGCGCCGCGCTCGCGCAGGGCGTGGTGGAGGCCGGCGTACAGCGCATCGAGGCCGGCGTCGACCCCGAACTCGTGATCGAGAGTGCGATGCGCATGGTCCTGTCCGGGCTGGTCGCCGGCTGACCGCCCGGTGACGCTCCCTACAACCGCGCTTCGCCGGCGACATCCCGACGCCGCGTCGGTAACGTCCGCCCCCGGCGACGCATCGAAACGTGAGGAGCACGGTGTGCACGGGGTGAGATCACGCGCGGTCCTGTCAGTGGTGAGCCTGGTCCTAGCGGGGGTGTCGGTCGCCTATCCGGCGTCGGCGGCGTCCTGCAGGATCACCTTCCGAGACGAGTCCTGGCGCTTCGGCGCCTTCACCAAGCCGGACGGCACGTCCACCAACGACGTCAGCCTCGTCGACGTCGACGGCGACGGGCACCTGGACGTGTTCGTGAGCGAGGGCACGGCCACGTTCGAGGGCAGGCAGAGCCATCTGCTGATGAACGACGGGCACGGCCGCTTCCGGGACGAGACCACGCGCCGGCTGCCCGCGATCTCCATCAACAGCGGCAAGGTCGCGTGGGGCGACATCGACGGCACCGGCCGCCTGAGCGCGCTCGTGTCGGGCTCCGGGGACCGGCCCGGGCAGCTCCTCCTGAACGATGGGCACGGCTACTTCCGCGACGCCACCGACCGGCTGCCCGCGGAACCGCAGACGGTGAGCGCCAACGTCACGCTGGTGGACATCGACGGGAACCGCACGCTGGACGCGCTCGTCTCCAACGAGAACCCGTTCGACCCGAGCGACGACCACGGCGCCCAGAACTGGCTGTGGATCAACGACGGGCACGGCCGCTTCACCGACGAGACCGCCACCCGGTTACCGCAGCGGCTGGACCAGACCACGGCCGTCCGGGCCGGAAGGTTCACCGGCCACCGCCTCCCCGACCTGGTCGTCATCAACCGGGGGCAGAAACGCGTCCTCGTCAACGACGGGCACGGCCGCTTCACCGACGAGACGGCGGAGCGCTTCCCCGTCACCACCGACCCGAGCCGGGACGGGGCGCTCCACGACTTCCGCGGCGCCGGCGTCCTCGACCTCCTGGTCTCCAACAGCCAGAACGCCCCGATGACCTACTACCGCAACGACGGCCGCGGGCACTTCACCGCGGTCCCCGTCGGCATCCCGCAACTGAAGGACGAGGTCGACTCGGCCATCGCGCTCGGCGACCTGAACCGCGACGGCCACATCGACGTGTTCCAGACCAACGCCGGGCCGCGCAGCAACGGCTCGCACACCTTCCAGGGCGGTCCCAGCCGGTTCTTCGCCGGCGACGGGCACGGGCACTTCGCCGACCGGACGGCGGACCACTTCCCGCCGATGCCCGACGACCCGTCCATCTCGGTGGCGCTCGGCGACATCAACGGCGACGGCGTCCAGGACGTCCTGCTCGGCAACGGCAGCGACGACACCATCACGGGCGAGGTACCGCTGCGCCTCTACATGAGCCACCGCACGCGCCGCTGACGTGATCCCGCTCCCAGAGCAGCCGGACATCGACGTGACGGTGCCCAACGTGGCCCGCATGTACGACTACGCCCTCGGCGGCAAGGAGAACTTCCCCGCCGACCGGATCGCCGCCGAGCGGGCCATGGCCATGGTCCCGGACGCCCGCGCCGCCTTCTTCGCCAACCGGTCGTTCCTGCGCCGGAGCGTGGCGTACCTCCTGGACCGCGGCGTCCGGCAGTTCCTGGACATCGGGACGGGGCTGCCGACGCAGGGCAACGTCCACGAGTTGGTGCCGCCCGACGCCCAGGTCGTCTATGTCGACTACGACCCCGTAGTCGTCAGCCACGCGAGCATGCTCCTCGCCGGCGTCGGGAACGCCGTCACGCTGGCGGGCGACCTGCGCCGGCCCGACGAGATCCTCGCCGCCGCGCCGCTGGACTTCCGGCGCCCGGTCGGCGTCCTGCTCGTCGCGGTGCTCCATTTCCTCCCGGACGGGGAGCGGCCGTTCGCGCACGTGGCCCGGCTGCGGGAGGCCATGGCACCCGGCAGCCACCTGGTGCTCTCGCACGGCACCACCGGCGACCGGGCGGCGCGGATGAACCAGGTCGCCAAGGTGTACGACTCGGCGACGGCGCCGCTGGTGCTGCGCGGCGCCGCTGAGCTGATGCCGTTCTTCGCGGGGCTGGAGCTGCTCGATCCGGGGCTGGTGCCGGTCACCGACTGGCGTCCGGACGCGGCCGAGCGCCCGGTCTCGATCATTCTCGCCGGAGTCGGCCGCAAGGACTGAGCCGCCACCCGCCTCAGTCCACTCCGGCCGCGCTGTGCGGCTGGGCGGCGAGGCCGTGGAAGCGGCCCATGTGCCGGACCAGCGGGGAATCGTCCCCGCCCAGCTCCGTCCCGACCACCAGCCCGACCACGTGCAGGTGGTCGCCGAGCCGCCGCACCTGCCGCCGCCGGCAGGTGAGGCGTGCGATGTCCCCGGCCAGGAAGGGCAGGCCGAGGTCGCCGCGGTGCCACTCGGTCGGCGTCGCGAACCGTGCCGCACCGCGCTGGGCGAAGCGGTGGGCCAGGTCCTCCTGCCCCGCCGCGAGGATGTTGATCCCGAAGTGGCGGTGCCGCCGCAGCCCGGCCCAGCTCGCCGAGCCGGTGCGCACGCAGAACGAGACCAGCGGCGGCTCCAGGCTGACCGAGGTGAACGAGGTGGCGGTGAAGCCGACCGGGGCGTCCGGCGCGCCGCCCGTCACGATCACCACCCCGCTGGCGTGCCGGCGCAGCGCCGACCGGAAGGTGTCGGCCCGGACGCCGGCGAGGTCGCGCTCACCGGCGCTCACCGGTCGCCCGCCCAGTCGCGCGGCTGGAGGAACGACGACAGCCGTTCCTCGGCCGAGCCCGGCTCCGGCACGACCCCGCGCGACCAGCGCACGACCGGAGGCAGCGAGGCGAGCACGTTGTCGGCGTCGACGCCGGTATTGAGCCCGAACGTCGTCCCGATGTCGTACACCAGGTTGAACTCGACGTACCGGCCGCGCCGGGCGAGCTGCCAGTTCCGCTGCGCGTCCCCGTACGGCGTGCCCATCCGGCGCCGGACGATCGGAAGGTACGCCTCGGAGATCGCTGTGAGCGCCCCGCCCGTGAACGCGGCGAGCGCCGTGCGGTCCGCGCCCGAACCCGTCAGGTGGTCGAAGAAGACGCCGCCGACGCCGCGCATCTCGCCGCGGTGCTTGACGTAGAAGTACTCGTCGCAGTTCTTCTTCCATTCCTGGTACGCGCCGATCTCGTGTTCGTCGCAGCACCGCTTGATCGCTTTGTGGAAGGACTCCGCGTCCGTTTCGAAACCGTAGGACGGTGTCATGTCCATCCCGCCGCCCAGCCACCATTCGCCGTCCGCGTCGCTCACCTCGAAATACCGGAAGTTGGCGTGGAAAGACGGCACATAGGGATTCACCGCGTGCAGGACCATGGAGATGGACGCCGCCGAGTACTCCCGGCCCGCCAGCTCCGGGCCGGGCGCGGCCACCGGGTGCAGGTCGCGGCTGCGCAGCACCGAGACGTTGACCGCCGCGCGCTCGAACACGCCGCCGTCCTCCAGCGTCCGGGCCTCGCCATGGCCGAGCCCCGGCGATCGCCAGGGATGCCGGGCGAACCGGCCGCCCGGGTCCAGGTCCTCGAACTCCGCGACGAGGCGCCGCTGGTGCCCGGTCATGAGCTCGGCGAACCGATCGACAGCCGACACGGAGGACCTCCGGAGTTCAGTTGGGTTGGGTGAAGCCGGCGACGGTGTCGACGACGGCGGCGACGGCGTCGACCGGGGTCCGCGGCAGGATGCTGTGCCCGAGGTTGAAGATGTGCGGGCCGCCCGCGCCGTCCCGCAGCACGCGCAGCGTCTTGGCACGGGCCTGGCCGGCCCCGCCGAGCAGCGCCGCCGGATCGAGGTTGCCCTGCAGGGTCTTGCCGCCGAGCAGGGCCCGGCTGCGGCCGAGCGGCATCCGCCAGTCCACGCTCACCACCTCGGCGGGCAGCGTCGCGATCGACGGGTAGAGATGCGCCGCGCAGGTCGCCAGGTAGACGCGCGGCACCTCCAGCTCGCCGAGCGCGGCCAGCAGCCGGTTCAGGTAGGGCAGCCCGAACTCGGTGTACGCCTGCTGTTCGAGGATGCCCGCCCAGCTGTCGTAGATCTGGATCACGTCGGCGCCCGCGGCCACCTGCTCGCACACCTGGCGCAGCGCCACCTCGGTGAGCAGTTCCAGCAGCCGGTGCGCGAGGCCGGGCTCGGCGTGCAGCCAGCCGCGGAAGTCGGCCTGCTCGCCGCGCGCGTACCCCTGGACGAGGTAGGTGGCGAGGGTGAGCGGCCCGCCGCAGAACCCGATGATGGGCAGCGCCGTCCGGTCGCGGACCATCCGGAGCGCGGCGACGGCGGCCGGGGTGATCTCCTCCGGTTCCGGCAGCCGCAGCCGGCCGATCGCCGCCGCGGTGCGCACCGGGTCCTGGATGATCGGCCCGGGGGTGAACTCGACGGGCACGCCCATCGCGGTGACCGGGGACATGATGTCGGCGAACAGCAGCGCCGCGTCCAGCGGGAACCGGGCGAGCGGCTGCAGGGTCGCCGTCGCGGTCAGCTCCGGATCCTCCAGCATGGCCTTCAGGCCGTGCCGCTCGCGCAGCTCGCGGTGCTCGGGCAGGTACTGGCCGGCCTGGCGCATCAGCCACACCGGCGGCCGCGACGTGCGGATCCCGCGGACCGCGCGGAGGAGCAGTGCGGCGTCCGGCGCCACCGGCGCGGTCCCGGGCCGGGTCAGTTCGCTGGTCATCGCAGCGTCGCCGTCGGCTCGGTGGTGTCGTAGCCGCCGGCCACCGAGTGGACGACGGTGCGGCACAGCGCGTTGTCGCAGCCCAGGCACTGGACGGGGTACTGGGCGCTCGCCGCTTCGCCCGACTTCAGGTGCCCGGCGACGATTTCGGCGAGGGCGGTGACGAAGGCGGGCCGCACGTTCGGCGCCGGCGCCCGCCGGATCTCGCGGATACCAGCCGCTTCGGCCCGCCGGAAGAGGTCGACGTCGATCTCGTACAGGGTCTCGATGTGGTCGGACGTGAACGCGACGCAGACGACCAGGACCTTGGTGACGCCCTGTCCGGCGAGCTTCTCGACCGCCGCGATCGTGCTCGGGCCGAGCCACGGCACCGGGCCGACCTTCGACTGGAACGACACCCGGTACGCGTTCGGCACGTCGAGCTCGTCCATGATCGCGTCCACCGACGCGTGGATCTCGTGCGGGTACGGGTCGCCCTTGTTGATCACCTTCATCGGCATGGAGTGCGCGCTGAACAGCAGCAGGACCCGGTCCCGATCGCCGGCGTCGAAGTCGGCCAGGCCGGCCCGGACCGTCTCGGCCATCGAGGCGACGTAGGCCGGGTGCCGGTACCAGCGGTCGAGGACGCTCCAGGTGAAGGCGGAGTGCAGCCCGGTCCGCTCGACCCCGCGCCACAGCTCGTTCAGGCTGGATCCGGAGGTCGTGCAGGAGAACTGCGGAAACTGCGGCATCGCGACGGCGCGGCGGACGCCGTCCGCCTTCATCCGTCGCAGGGTCGCGTCGGTGGACGGGTCCGAATAGCGCAAGGCGAGATAGTGCCGGTGCGGTGCGGTCGCAGGCGACAGGTCGTCCAGTGCCCGCACCATGGCCTCGCCCTGCCGCTCCAGCCAGCCCTTCAGCCGGGGCCCGCCGACCTCCGCGTGCTGCCGGCGCGCGCCGGGCGCGGACATGCGCGCCATCAGCGGGGACAGCCGCTTCTGCATCGGGAGCTGCATCAGCTCCCGGTCCATCAGCAGGGCGGAGAAGTAGCGCCGCACGTCGTCGAGATCGTTCGGTTCTCCCATGCTCAGCATGACCACCGCGGTGGGATCCGCCATTTTCTGCACCCCTCCCTGAGCGATTGCCGAAAGGTTAGCCTCGCGTTCGCCACGGCGGCCATGAACAAGTGCAGTAATGGCCCTGATCTCGATAAGTGCGTTAAAGGAGTGCGGCCCGTCCACGACCATTGACCGCGTCCCCGGGGCATCGCATAGTTTCGCCCGGACAGCCCGACATTCGTACTCCGGCCGCAATTTCGTGCGGGTGGATCGCGGGGGATACGGCGGACCGACGAGAGGCCGGTGGCCATGGGTACCGAAGTCATCGACGTGCTGGTGGTGGGGGGCGGGCCGGCCGGGCTCACGCTGGCCCGCGCCCTCACCGCCGGCCACCCCGGGCTGTCGGTCACGGTGCTGGAGGGTGCCGGCCGGGTCGGCGGCAAGGCCCGTACCGAGATCCGGGACGGCTACACCTTCGAGCACGGCCCGAGCGACTACACCCGCAACCCGGAGATGGTCCGGCTCATCGAGGACTCCGGGCTGGGCGACCGGGTCGAGGTGGCGCCGCTGCGCTCGCTCACCCGGATGGCGATCGTCCGCGACGGCCGGCTCCTGCCCACCCCGCGCTCGCCGCTCGGCGCGCTGACGACGCCGCTGCTCTCCCCGGCCGCGAAGGCCCGGATGCTGCTGGAGCCGCTGTTCGCCCGGCGTCCGGGACCCGAGGGCGACGAGAGCGTGCACGACATGGCCGCCCGGCACTTCGGCGCCGAGGTCGCCGACCGGGTCGTCCGGAACATGCTGCTCGGCACCGCGGCCTGCGACGCGCGCACCACGAGCGTCCGCGCACTGGCGCCGGCGCTGTGGGACTTCGAACGGGACGCCGGGCGCGCCGGGCTGCTGGCCCACGCCGTGCGGTCGGCGCTGCGGCGGCGTGGCGGGGACCGGATGCGCGCCCCGGACGTGATGCACCTCGTCCCCGGCGGTGTGGCGGCGCTCTGGGAGCGGCTCGCCACGGACCTGGACGGACGGGTCGTCACCGGCGCGCCCGCCGTGTCCCTGGAGGTCGACGAGGACCGGCGGTACGCCGTGACGGTGACGGACGGCACCCGGTACGTGGCGCGGACGGTCGTCCTGGCGGTCCCGGCGTACACGGCGGCCGCCCTGGTCGCCGGGATGGCGCCGCGCGCCGCCGAGATCCTGCGCGGGATCACCTACAGCGGGCTGCGGGTCTTCGGGCTCGGCTACCGGGACGACGAGCTCGCGCGCTTCCCGGACGGCATCGGCTTCCTCGTCCCCCGCGGCGAGGGCGCCCGGATGTTCGCGGTGGCCGCCGTCTCCCGGATCGTCGCCGCGCACGCGCCGGACGGCCACGTCCTGCTCCGCGTCTTCATGGGGGGCAGCGAGGACCCGGGCGTCTTCGACCTCACCCGCGACGAGGCGGTGGAGGAGATCCGCCGGGACCTGCGCAGGTTCACCGGCATGACCGCCGAGCCGGGCTTCGTCGCCGAGGCGTCCGACCGGCGCGCGATCCCGCGGTACGAGGTGGGGCACGCGGCGCGGCTGGAGCAGGCCGAGGCGGCACTGCTGGAGTACCCGGGGCTGTTCCTCGCGGGCAACTCCTACCGCTCGCTCGGGCTGACCGCCACGGTGCTGCGCGCCGCGCGGCTCGCGCCGGTCGTGGCGGAACGGGCCCGCCGGGCGGCGCGGAGCGAACGCCGTCCGGGGCCGCGCGGCCCGGCGCGGTCGCGGCGCGGCCCTTCGGGAACACAGCACGGTCCATCGGAAACGAGGTCGGAATGAAAGATCCCATCCTGGTCGTCGGAGCGACCAGCAGGAACGGCTCGGCGCTGCTGCACCGGCTCGCCGCCCGGAACGTCGCGGCCCGGGCGGCGAGCCGCCGTCCGGAGGCCGTGGACGCACCGGCCGGCGACATCGCGCCCTTCGACCTGCACGCGCCGGAGACGTTCCCCGGCGCCGTCGAGGGCGTGGAGCGCATGTACCTGATCGTCCCGGAGCGGCTGCGCGACATGGCGCGGCTCACCGGCCGGTTCCTGGAGTACGCCGCCGAGGCCGGGGTGCGGCGCGTGGTGTACCTGTCCGGGCTCGGCATGGACGAGCTGGAGAAGGCGCCGCCCCGGCAGGTGGAGGACCTGGTGCGGACGGCGTTCCCGGAATGGGCCCTGCTCCGTCCCAACTGGTTCATGCAGAACTTCAGCCACGGCCGGTTCCGCGAGGACATCGTCCGGCACGACCGCATCGTCGCGCCGGTGGCCGACAGCAGGATCAGCTTCATCGACGTGGCGGACATCGCCGCGTGCGCCGAGGCGGCGCTGACCGCCGACCGGCCGGCCAACGCCGCGCTGCCCCTCACCGGCGCGGAGGCGCTGACGTTCGGCCAGGTGGCCGAGCACATCGGCGCGGCCGCCGGGCGCCGGATCGGCTACGAACCGGTGGACGTGGACGACCCGGACCTGCTGGCCAAGATGGGGATTCCGGCGGGCGGCGCCAGTGAGGCCATGGTCCGCCTCCTCTACGGGCGGGTGCTGAGCGGCAAGGAGGCGCCGGTGCACGACACGTTCACCGCGCTGACCGGCGCCGCCCCGTCGACGTTCGCCGACTTCGCGGCCCGCAACGCCGAACGATGGTCGACGGAGAACGGCGCCGGCCGGTAGGGGACGGGGAGACGGGCGAGAGCGGCGGGCGTCACCCCGCCGCTCTTCGCTATCCGACCTTCTCGGAGGCCGGCGGGGGCACCTGGTCCGGCAGCTCCGGCGGGACGCCCGTCAGCGCGCTCTCGTGCAGCGCTTTGTTGCTCACCGAGACCAGCGCGATCACGGCGGCCAGGAAGGCGAGCACCGCGCACAGGGCCATGGTCTGGTGGAAGGCGTCGGTGAAGGCCGCGCGCCCGTCCGCGACCAGGTCCGCCGCCGTCCCGGGCGGCGCCGACCCCGCCACCGCGTCGATGTTCCCCGCGCTGATCGCGGAACCGGCCTCCGTCGCCCCCGGCCCCAGCCGGGCGCCGGCCGCGGAGTCGCGGAAGGCGGCGATCACCCGGTTCTCGAAGAACGCCCCGGCGACCGCCAGGCCGAGCGCGATGCCCACCTGCTGGAACGTCTCGTTGATTCCGGACGCCACTCCCGCGCGCTCCGGTTCGAAGACGCCGATGGACAGCGCCGCGCGGGTCGGCATGAACAGGCCGATGCCCACGCCCGTCACGACGAGCGCCGGGATCAGCGACGTCCAGCCCGATCCCGCGTCGCTGAGGGACGTCAGCAGCGCGCCCGCGCCGACCGCGGCGACCGCGACCGCGAGCAGGGCCCGGAACGGGACCTTCCGCGGCAGGGCGCCGGCCAGCGCGCCGCAGCAGAACATCGCGATGGTCATGGGCAGGAACCGGAGCCCCGCCTGCCATGCCGAGCCGTTCAGGACGCTCTGCAGGTAGGTCGTCGCGATGAAGATGAAGGGCATCCCGCACGCGTTGACCAGGAGGGTCGCGAGGGACAGCCCGAGGAACGTCCGGTCGCCGAGCATCCTGAGGTCGAACATGGCGCGGCCGCCCCGCGCCCGCGCCATCCCGAGAAAGACGGCCAGGCCTACCGCCGACAGCGCGTAGAGCGCGGTGTTGCCGGCCGAGAACCAGCCGTCGGCGTTCCCGCGGATGATCGCCAGCACGATCGCAGCGAGCGAGACGGTGAAGGCGACCATCCCGGCGACGTCGGGCGGGGCGGGGTTCGCCAGGCGCGACTCGCGCAGCGTGCGCAGGGCCAGCGGGATGAGCACGAGTCCGATCGGCACGTTCATGAGGAAGATCCATCGCCAGCCCGACCCGCTGGTCAGCGCGCCGCCGATCAGCGGTCCGCCGGCGGCGGCGACGCCCGTCGCGGCGCCGAACGCCGCGAACGCCGTCGCGCGCTCCTTGCCGTGGAACTCGTGTCCGAGCAGCGCCGGCCCGACGGCGAACATGACGGCCGCGCCGACGCCCTGCGCGGCGCGGGCGGCGTCCAGCGCCACGATGTCCTGCGCCAGGCCGCAGGCGATGGACGCCGCCCAGAAGCCGGCGAGTCCGGTGATGAAGGTGCGCTTGCGGCCGCCGGCGTCGGCGACGGAACCCGCGATGACCAGAAACGCGGCGAGGGTCAGCGCGTAGGCGTCGAACACCCACTGCAGCTCGCTGAGGTCGGCGTGCAGCGACGTCCTGATGCTCGGCAGCGCGACGGCCACGATGCTCAGGTCGAGGATGAGCATGAAGGCGGCGACGGAGACGATCACGAGCGTCCACCAGCGGGCGGCGGACGGGACGGCGGGCGCGCTCATCCGTTCCGCTCCGCTCCGGCGGCGGTCAGGGCGGCGTCGGCCTCCGCCGCGGCACGATGACCGGAGGCAACGGCGCCGTCCATGTATCCCTGCCAGTAGGTGGCCGTCTCCGTCCCCGCCCAGTGCACGCGTCCCACCGGCTCGGCCAGCGCCGGGCCGAACCCTGTCAGCGCCCCGGGCGGCGCCAGCGAACCCGGGCATCCCCAGACGAACGGTTCCTTGTGCCAGCGGCGCAGGATCACCTTCCGCGGGTTCGCGGCCTCCTCGCCGAAGTACGCGCGCAGGTTGTCGACGACCAGGTCGCGCACCGCCTTGTCGTCGGCATCGTCGAGCCTGCGGGCCGCGTCGCCCTTGACGAAGCACACCAGCACCCCGGGGGCACCGGACTCTGGGGTGTTGTCCCAGACGTTCTGTGCCGGTCCGGTGTCGCTGAGGACGTATCCGGTCAGCCCGGAGTCGCGCCAGAAAGGCCGGTCGTAGACGACGTTGACCTTGATCTGCGCGCCATTGAGCAGGACCCTGGCCAGGTCCGTCCGCCGGGCCGGGAGCGGCGGGTCGAAGACGATGTTCGCGGCGGCGGCGGGAGAGGCGGCGACGATGGCGCGGCGCGCCTCGACCGCCGACACCGCCGTCTCCACCCGTACGCCCTCCCCGGTCCGCGCGATCCGCGTCACGGGTGCGGACAGGGTCAGGACGTCGTCGAGTTCGGCCGCGAGCCGCTGCGGGATCCGCTGGGACCCGCCCTGGACGCGGTACAGCGACGCACCGTCCTTGGTGACGACCACGCGCAGCAACGCGCCGGGCGTTTCGGCGTTGCCGGCCGCCGCGACGAACTTGAGCATGTGCAGCAGCGACAGCTGGTGCGCCTCGCAGGCCTGGGTGCCCCGGACCACGTAGTCGACGATCATGCGAGCGTCCGGTGTCGCGACGATGGTGCCGATCCAGTCGGCGAAACTCGTCCGGTCCCATTCGGTGGCTCGGGCGGCGCACCAGGGGGCGCCGGGGTCGACGTGCCGGGCCAGTTTCTGCAGTTCCTCGATGACGGTCGTGATCTCGTCGAGGGCGTCCTCGGATATCGGGGGGATGGGGCCGGCCGCGGAGTCGTACCGGGTGACCTTTCCGTGCCTGTAGTAGGTGTGGCGGCCCAGCATGTGAGTTCTGTAGGTGCTCAGCCCGAGGTCGCCGAGCAGGGCGAGAATGTTGTCCTGGGTGGGGCCGACCCATTGCCCGCCCATCTCGATCGTCTCGTCGCCGCTGATCGGTGCGCCGAGCACCCGGCCGCCGGCCCGGCCGGACGCCTCTAATATGCGGACGGAACGGCCGCCGCGCCTTAGATCACGCGCCGCCGTGAGGCCGGAGAGACCCGCGCCGACGATCGCGACGTCGACCGTGCCGCGGGGGTCGAACGGAGAATTCGTCATGGTCACTGTCCTGTCTTCTAGGGGCGGTCGGGAGGGACCTCCTGCGAGGTGAACGCGCGGATGGCGCGCGCGAGGACGAGCGGCTGGTCGAGCGGCACGAGCGTGCGGCTGTCCGGCACCTCGGTGAGCCGCCCCTGCGGCAGCAGCTCGGCGAGGCGCCGCCCGTGCTCCGGCGGCATGACCCGGTCCCGCTCGGCCCAGACGACGAGGGCGGGCCGGTCGAAGGCGCGCAGCCGCTCGGCGGCGTCGAGCAGCACCTTGCGCTCCGCGGAGATGCCGCGCAGCACGCGCACGGTGTCGCGCCGGACGTCCGGCTGCGTCAGCACCGGCTTCAGCCAGCGGGCCACTGTCGCGTCGCCGCGCCTGGTCAGCCAGCCGAAGGAGATCGGCAGCCTGCGCATCGGCTTCAGCCGCATCTGCTGCATGAAGACACCGAACACGGCGGGCGGCAGCTTTCCGGTCAGCACGATCGTCTTGCCGGTCAGGCCGGGCGGGAAGTTGCCGAACGCGTCGCAGGAGACGAGGACGATGCTCCCGATGCGGGCGGCCTTCTCGGCGGCGAGGAGCTGGACGACCGCTCCGCCCGTGTCGTTGCCGATCAGGACGACGTCGTGCAGGTCGAGGGCTTCGAGGAACTCCCCGACCAGGCGCGCGATCCCGTGCGGTGTGAGGTCGGTGCCGTCGCGCATCGGGCGGGTGTGGGCGCCCAGCGGCAGCGTCGGCGCTACGCACCGGTGGTCGCCGCGCAGCTCGGCGACGACGTCCGCCCACAGCGTGGCGTCCATCAGCAGCCCATGCAGGAGAACGACGACCGGCCCGTCGCCGCCGGTGTCCTCGAAATCGATCGTGCCGGCCGGAAGTTCGATGCTCTCCACGTGTCACACTCCGTTGGACGTGTCCATTGGCGAAAGGGGCCCGGTTGTCGAATCCGAACCGTTGACACAGTCCAGCATGTCAAGGGGATTGCTCGCCCCCCACCGCCCTTCCGCTGCATATGGCACATATCTGGAGAACGACATTTCGTGGTTCAGCCGGTGTTCCCGGTCCACTTTCATCGCGCGTTCGTGACCGCCGGGGTACTTCCCCGTGACGTACTGCCGCATGTCGCGAACATTGCGCCAGAGCGAGAACGTGCCGATGACGAGCGGCGGGCGGAGCAGAGTGAGCCCGTCCACGAAACCGGGGTGACCGGCCGCCTCGCGCTCGGCGGCGCCGGCGGCCCTGACGAAGCGGAGGAACCGGTTGGCGCGGACCCGGCCCACCGTCACCGCCACGACCGGCAGGTCGCCGGTGGGCCGCTCCCGCCTCGGCAGGTCGGGCAGGCCCGGAAGCTCGCCGATGCTGCGGGCCGGGAGCATCCGCACGCGCCAGCCGTCCTCGTACGGCCGTGCCCGCCGGTGGTACAGGAACCGGTCGAGGTACTCGTCGTCGTCCCATGCGGCGATCAGGGCGACGCCCGTGATGGCGAGCGACGGCAGCATGCCCTTGCGCAGCTCGGCCGTGAGGTAGGTGCGCGCGTAGCGCAAGCCGTCGACGGCGCCGGGGTCGGGCGGACGGCGGAACGCCGTGAGCGCCTTGCCCATCCCTGTCTGGACGATGTGTGCGGAGAGGAGCACGAGGTCACCTTCCTTGCCGTTCTGCGGGCCCCAGGCCGAGGTCGGCCGGGGCTGCGCCTTCGTCGCAGGCCAGGACCTCGGCGGCGGCCCGCCGTCCCGAGTGGATCGCCCCGCTCATGGACCCGAACTCGACCGGCACCGTCTCGGCCCCCGCCCAGTGGATCCGGCCGACCGGCCGCTTGAGCGCCGGGCCGAACTCGGTGTAGAGACCCGGTGGCGCGTACGCGTGGTAGCAGCCCCGGGTGAACGGCTCCGCCACCCAGTTCTGCTCGATGACGTCGAACGGCTCGCCCGCGCGCCGCCCGAACAGGCGCACGAGCTCGGCCAGCACGGCGGCACGGCGGTCCGCGCCGCTCAGCCGCAGCATCCGGCGGGCGGCCGGGCCGGTCACGAACGCGGTGAGGACGCCCGGCGTCCCGCCCGGCGGGCACCCGTCCAGCACCGCCCGCACGGGGCCGGTGTGGCTGATCGCCATCCCGGTCAGGCCCTCGGCGCGCCAGAACGGCTCGTCGTAGAGGGTGAGGAACTTGATCGCCGAGCCGAGCGTCAGGCGCTGGGTGAGCTGGTCGCGGTGACCCGGCAGCGCCGGGTCGTACTCGATGCGTCCCGCCAGCGGGACCGGCACGGCGACGACGACCCGCCGTCCCACGGCCTCGAAGCCTGGGCCGCTCGCCCGGACATGGCCGTCCGCCTGGACGATGCGCCGCACGACCGCACCGGTGTAGGTCTGGTCGGCCACGGTTTCGGCGAGCCGCAGGGCAAGGCCCTGGGCGCCGCCGACGAAGCGGTTCTCCAGCGTGCCGCCGGTGACCGTGGTGGTCGCCCGGAATCCGCCGGTGCCGTTCGAGTAGTTCAGGACGTGCAGGAGGGAGACCTCCGCGGGCGACGCCGCCATCCCGGCCTCGATCACGAGCCGCATCAGCGCGCGTCCGCCCGGCGTGCGGACGTTGCGCCGCGTCCAGGACCACATCGTCTCGTAATCCCACCGGCGCGCGTGGGGCGCCTCCCAGGGCGCCTCCTGCGGCACCTCCCGGCGCATCCTTTCGAGCCGCAGCGCCGCCTGCCCGAAGTCGGCGAGCGCGACCGGGCTTGCTTTGGGGATCGCGCCCCGCCACCGCCTGACCCCGTCCGCGTCGCCGATCAGCTTGAGGCCGGTGTCGTGGACCTTGTGCGATCCGATGCCCACCGACCGGGCCACCTGGGCGCTCACCGAGTCGTGCTGCCCGTGGAACTCGCAGCCCAGCTCGACCACCTGACCGTCGCCGACGGGCCGGCTGAGCGCCCTGCCGCCGAGCCGCGAACGGGCCTCCAGCAGTGCCACCGTCCGGCCCGCCTCGGCCAGCCGCCGCGCCGCCGTGATCCCGGCGAAGCCGGCCCCGACCACCACCACGTCGGCCTCGATCGGGCCGGCGTGCTCCTCGATGTCGTGCATCTCCCCTCCCTACGCGCCTTCGCGGAGGACGACGTCCCGGCCGAGCGCCTCCGCGCGCCGCCGGTCGCCCTTCTTGATCAGTTCGGTGAGCAGGTAGCGGCGCGGCTTCACGGTCGCGGTGCGGTGCAGGGCGTCCGGCGCCACCTCGAACGGCTCCGCCAGCCCGGGGAACTCCGCGGCCGCGGCGCGCCACGCCGCCTCGTCGAGCGGCGTCCCCGCGCGCATGCAGACGACCGGGACGGGCCGCCCCGCGCCGTCCGGGACGATCACGATCTCCGCGGCGCCGGGGAACCGGTCCATGAGCCGGTCCTCGATCCGCAGGCAGCTCTCGACGCCGTCGATGCGGTCCGCGATCCGGTCGAGCACCTCCAGCCGGCCCCAGGGCCCCCGCCGGCCCCAGTCGCCGGTGTCGAACCAGCGGCCGTACCGGCGCTCGGAGAACTTGTCCGGCGTCCCGACGAGCGACAGCACCCGCGCGGGCGTCCGCACCTGGATCATGCCGGGCGCACGCTGCGAGCGGCGGCGCCGTCCCGTCCGGGGGTCGCAGATCCGGGCGCGGACCCCGGGCACCTCCCAGCCGACGCTGCGCGAGTCCCCGGCGCCGTCCCGGCGCGCCGTGCGCCGGGTGTGCAGGCGCACCGACACGACCTGGACCTCGGTCATCCCGTAGCACTGCAGCCAGAGCGGGAGGGTCCGCCCGGACGCGTCGAGCAGCCGCCGCACCGTCCGCGGGTGGATGGCGTCGAAGGTGTTGACGAACATGCGGACGCTCGCGAACGGCCGCGCCGCGTCGCCGGCCAGCCGCTCCCAGCCGAGGAAAGCGTTCGGGTGCGCCTCGACGAGCGTCGGGCGGTAGCGGGCGAACAGGTCGGCGACGGTGTCCCCGTCCGGCCGTCCGATGCCGAGCAGGGAGGTGCCGCGCGACAGCGACGCCATCTGGGTCACCGCGGCCCGCACGTGCACATGGGAGATCGCGCTGGCGAACAGTTCGCCGGGCGCGTGCAGGAGCGGGAAGACCGCCTCCCGGAACGCGGAGAACGTCACGGCCGCGGCCGACGTCTCACCGAGCTTGGACACCCCCGTCGTGCTGGACGTGTGCGTGATCATCATCGGGTCGTCGTCCTTGAGCGGGCTCGGCGCGGGCACCCGTCCGCCCCACAGGTCCTCGACCGGGATGCCGCCGTCCACCGCGCCGATGGCGCGGCAGGACAGGTCGCGCAGCCGCGCCGCGTCGAGCCCCGCGTACCGGGCCGTCTCCGGGTCGGTGATGAGCGCCCGGGGCCGGACCCGGTCGAGCAGGACGTTGATGATGTCCGGGTCCAGGCTCGCCGACAGCAGCGCCGGGATCGCGCCGATCCTCGCCGCCGCCCAGGCGAGCGCCTGCGTGTCGTAGTTGGCGGACTTGACGATCGCGACCCGGTCCCATCTCCCGACGCCCGCGGCGGCGAGGACCGCCGACATCTCCTCGACGAGGATCGCGAGGTCGGTGTAGTCGAGCTCCACCCGCCGTCCGGGATCCCAGTCGAACGGCCGGTCGAGGTAGATCGGCACCGACCGGCCGAAGCGGTCCGCCGCCAGCTCGGCCATCAGCCCGGCGTTGACCGGCCTGCGGAGCGAGACGCGGTTCGGGTGGAGCTGGCCGCGCAGCGTCCGGATCGGGCCCGCGCGCCGCGCGCCGACCCGTATCCGCGACCTCAGCGGGCCCTCCGCGGTGGTGAGCATGGCGGTTCACCCTTCGTCGGACGGGCCGGCCACGGCCGTCATCGGCGGCCCGGAGACGCTCTCGGCCCGTTCCGCACCGGCCCGCATCCGGTACGCGGGCGCGGGGGTGAGGTCGGAGGCGCCGAGGGCCGGGTTGCGGCGCCGCCACCGGCGCCCCGACTCCCGGAGCAGCAGGGACGCGGCCTGCCGGACCAGCGGTGCGCGCCTGGTCCGCGGGGACGCGAGCAGCCGCAGGGTCGCCGTCCCCAGATCGCGCAGCGGGAACACGTCCCCGTAGTCCGCGCGCCGGCTGAACAGGTCGAAGAACCGGTCGAGCTCCCCGGCGTCCTGGAGGCGCCGCAGGGTCTGCGGGATCATCGGCGGGATCGCACCGGCGCAGCCCAGGTTGGCGGCCAGCCAGTAGTGCCCCTCGAAGTGCGCGTCGCGCCACCGTCCCCAGCGGCGCAGGGCCGTGTCCAGGTCGGCGGAGGTTCCGCCGAGCCCTCGGGCGATCGCCGGGGCGAGGGCCTCCACCTGCAGGAACGCGTCGCCGATGCCGCGGCCAAGTGCGGGGTCCTTGAAGTGGCCGGCGTCGCCGGCGAGGACCCAGCCGGGGCCGGACGCCTGCCGGAAGTAGCCGTCGAAGTTCCGGATGCCGACGATCCTGGTCGCCACGCGCGCGCCGGCGAGCGCCCGCGCCGTCGGTTCGCAGCCGCGCAGGTGCGCCAGGAGGCCGCGCTCGGTCTCGGTGCGGAAGTACTCGCGCTCGTGCCCCTCGGGGGAGACGCCGAGCAGGTAGAGCCCACCGTCCGCCGGGCCGCCCCACACCATGCGGTCGCCCCAGCGGTGGAAGACGAACCGGTCGGAGTACTCCGGGTCGGCGCCCTCGAAGAACGTGAAGTAGTACGAGCGCCGACCGGGCTCGACGTTGTACTTCCGGGACGCGCACATGTACGCGACCGTCGAGCGCCTGCCGTCCGCCCCGACCAGCAGCGGCGCCCTCAGGTCGGCCTCCACGCCGCCGTGCCGGACCCGTACCCCTGACACCCGGCCGCGGTCCCACAGCACGTCCACGACCTTCGTGTTCATCCGCAGGTCGGCGCCTGCGTCGGCGGCGGCGTCGGCGAGGATCCCGTCAAGGAGGTTACGGCGCAGGAAGGCCGCCCCTCCGGGGTCGTCGAAGCGCAGCGGAAAGGGGGCGAGGACCTCGAAGCCCTCAAGCCGGACATCCGCCCGCGTGAGGAAGCGGACACCGGTCGCCCGCACTGGATCGCCTACGCCCAATCGCATGAGGAACGTCAGGGCGTCGGCCTCCATGAGATGGGACGAGAGCGTCTCCCTCGGGAACCTCGCCTGCTCGACCAGCGCGACCTTCAGCCCCGCCCGCGCCAGCAGGACGGCGAGCGGTGACCCGGCGCACCGGGCGCCCACGATGACGACGTCGAAGCGTTCCCCCATAAGGCCCTCACTCCTTCGCCGCGCCGGCGGCGGTCACCCTGGCGTCGAGCGGCCGCGGATCGCCGTCCCCCCACGAGATGCCCTGCAGGTGGGTGGTGCGGAGCCCGACATAGTTGAGCTCGCCGTACGGCCCGCCGGTCAGGCCGGTGCCGCCGTGCGTGGACAGCGGGGACACGAACCCGATATGCGAATCGTTGATCTTCAGCAGGCCGCCGTTCGTCACCTGCTCGGCGAACCTGCGCGCGATCTGGTCGTCCCCGCTCCAGAACGAGTTGCGCAGCCCGTAGCCGTTCGCGTTGACGACGTCGATGACCTCGCGCAGCAGCCGGTCGCCCGGCCTGCTCTCCGGCACGATGATCGGCAGCAGCGGGAAGAACGTCTCCTCCTTGACGCAGGACAGCGCGCCGGCCCGGTCGAGGCCGTCGATGCGCAGGACGGTCGGCTCGCAGAACAGCCCGTCGGCGGCCGGCATGCCGTCGACGTCGACCCGGCCGCCCCCGCACAGCACCTCGCCGCCGCCGGTCCTGGCCTCCGCGATGAAGTCGAAGAAGCGGTCCACCTTCAGCACCGGGCTCAGCAGCACGGCAGGGTCCTCCGGATACCCCGGACGGAGCTTGCGGACGCGCTCCAGGACCAGCTCTATGAACGCGTCCGCCACCGCGGGATGGACGATCGCGTACTTCGGCACCATGCAGATCTGGCTCGATCCGTAGAAGCACTCTTCGAGGGCCCGCGCGGCCGCCTCGATGTCGGCGTCCTCCCAGACGACGAAACCGTCGTTGCCGGCCAGTTCGAGGATCGCCTTCTTGCCCTCGGCGAGGCAGCGCTGCCCCACCTGGAGGCCCACCGTGCTGTCTCCGAAGAACAGGATGTCGTCGACCAGCGGACTGCCGATCCAGCTGTTGAGGATGGGAACCGTCGGGCCGCTGATGAGGTTCAGGGTGCCGGGCGGCGCGCTGTACCGGTCCAGGATCGGCGCCATGACGTCCCGGTAGACGAACATCACGCTCAGCGGCGTGGTGCGCGGCGCCTTCACCACGACCGCGTTGCCCGCCAGCAGCGCGAACACCCCCAGGGTTCCGTTGGAGCCGGACGCGTTCTGCGGCGGGTTCACGCAGACGACGCCGTCGGGCTTGCGCACGAGATCGAGCCGGTTGCCGCCGGCCAGGAACGTCTGGCGCAACTGCGTCTCGTACCAGGAGACCGTGGTCTCGTCGGTGCCGCGCAGCATCCCGCTGACCTCCCACTGGGCGAGCCGGCGCGGATGGCCCTCGGCGACCAGGATGTCGATCAGTTCGCCGGTGCGTTCGGCAAGCGTCCGGTTGAAGTCCCGGAGGATGCGGCTGCGCACCTTCAGCGGGAACGTCCCGTACGTCCGGCTCGCCTCGCGTGCGGCGCGTAAGGCGCGTTCGTTGTCTTCGGGACCGCTGCGCGCGCACCGTCCGACGACGTCCTCGTTCGGCTCCACGCCGTCCCGCCCGAGTTCGAGGCCCCGCTTGAGCTTGAACGCGGCCCTGGCGTCCCGCAGGAGGGCCGACGCCCGGATGGCATAGGTCCACCCGGCCCCTTCCACGTCCTCGCCGCCGATGTAGAGCGAATAGGACTTCATACCGCGATTCCCTCCAGTCGGGGAGCGACGAAATCCTCCGCTTCGACGTCGCGAAGCAGGCCCGCGTTGTAGCGGCCGTAAGCCGGCAGATCCAGCAACCCGTGCCCGCTGTAGGAGAAGACGATGGTGGCGTCCCGCCCGGTCCGCTTGCATTCGTCGGCCACCTCGATGACGGCCCGGATGGCGTGCGCGGTTTCCGGCGCGGGGAGATAGCCCTGCAACCGCGCGAATTCGGCTCCCGCCTTGAACACTTCCGTCTGCGGATAGGCGACGGCGTCCAGGAGGCCCTCCCGCCGGATCAGCCCGACCAGCGGGGCGCACCCGTGATAGCGCAGACCACCGGCATGAATCGGCGGCGGGACGAAATCGTGCCCGAGCGTATAAGTGTGGACGCCCGGCGCCCGCCCTTCCGAATCCGCGAAATCGAGCCGGTATTCGCCATGGGTCAGCGGCGCGCACGCCTCCGGCTCGGCGGCCAGAATGGTGATGTCGGCCCCGTTGAGCTTGTCCTCCAGGAACGGGAGTGCCAGCCCGCCCAGGTTCGACCCGCATCCGACCGAGGCGATCAGGTAGTCGGGACTCCGCCCGATCGACTCCAGCTGGCGGCGCGTCTCCAGCCCGATCACGCTGTGGTGCAGCAGGCAGAAGTTGGTGAACGCGCCGACCGCGAGCCTGCTGCCCGCGTCGTCGTGGACGCACTCGATGGCCTCGCTCACGGCCGTCGCCTCGCTGCCCGGGTGGTCCGGCGACTCGCCGAGCAGCCGGCGGCCGAACCGGGTCGCGCCGCCGGGGCTCGGGCGGACCTCGGCGCCGTAGGTCTCCATCAGGTGCCGCCGGTAGGGCTTCTGGTGGTAGCTGGCGCGCACCATGAAGACCAGGAGGTCCAGGTCCATGAGCCGGCAGGCGAGCGCGAGGGCACTGCCCCACTGTCCGGCGCCGGTATCGGTGACCAGCCGCCGGTGACCGTCCCGCTTGGCGAAATAGGCCTGTGCGATGGCGGAATTCAGTTTGTGGCTTCCGGTAGGCGAACTCGCCTCGTACTTGAACCATATCTGCGCCGGCGTGCGCAGTTCCCGTTCCAGCGCCACGGCCCGGATCAGCGGAGTGGGCCGCCACATTCGGTAGGCGTCCCGGACTTGTTCGGGGATGGTGACCCAGCGTTCCAGCGAGCTTTCCTGCCCGGCCATGGCCCGGACCATCAACCGCTCCAGGTACTCGCGCGTCACCGGGGCGCCGGTCGAGTTGTCGATGTACTTCTCGGGCAGCCGCGGCAGATCCGGCAGCACGTTGTACCAGCGGGTCGGGATGTCGTCGATGGAAAGATCGACTCGATCCATCAGCTTCGGGATCTTCATTTTCTCGCCCCCACGCCGGTCGAATCGGCCCCTTTTCCGGCTTTCGATGGGCGACCAACGTACAAACGAGAATGCGCGCCCTACAACCCCGGAAGGGGGGAGCGGCCGTTTTCCGAACTAATTGCGCACTTACCGCGCGCCGGGTTCTGCAACCGCACTTGCTCGGGGGCATGGCCCGGCGGGGTGGG
>NZ_SMKY01000120.1 GCF_004349235.1 Actinomadura darangshiensis
CCCTTCGGGCGGGGTGGGGGTGCGGCGGCCCGCGGCTTCCCGTCCTCCCGGGTCAGGAAGTAGCCGACCGGGACGCCCGCGGTGGCGATCGCCGCGACGGCCCCCGCGCCGATGAGCAGCGCCCGGCGGCCGGGATGGGCCGGGCCGGCCGGCGCGACGGCGGGGGCGTCGCGCTGCCGGGTCACGGCGAGCGTCGCGTTGGCGTGCGTGCCGGCGGCGTCGTCCGGCGGCGGTGTGCCCGCCGCTGCCGGCGCCGGGGCCTCGATGCTCCGCGGCGCGTTGATGAGCGTGTCCAGCGTGGGCCGCCGCCCGGGGTCCTTGGCCAGGCAGGCGGCGATCATGTTGGCCAGGTCGCCGGGGAGCCCCGCGAGGTCCGGCTCGTCGTGCAGGACGCGGTGGACGATCGCCGGGATGGAGGTGGCGTCGAAGGGCCCGCCCCCGGTCGCGGCGTAGGCGAGGACGCAGCCGAGCGAGAACACGTCGCCGGGCGGCCCCGGCGCATCGCCCAGCACCTGCTCGGGCGACATGTAGGCGTAGGTGCCGACGACCACGTTGTGCGAGGTCAGCGAGGTCGCGTCGGTCGCGAGGGCGATGCCGAAGTCGATGATCCGGGGTCCGTCCGCGGCCATGATGACGTTGCCGGGCTTGAGGTCGCGGTGGACCAGCCCGCACGCGTGGATCGCGGCCAGGCCCTCGGCCAGCCCCGCCGCGAGCGCCCGGACCGCCTCCGCGTCGAGCGGCCCGCGCTCGGCGACCACCTCCCGGAGGGACGGCCCGGGGATGAACGCGGTGACCAGCCACGGCGACTCGGCCCCGGGGTCGGCGTCCACGACCTGCGCGGTGTGGAACCCGCCGACCCGGCGCGCCGCCTCGACCTCGCGGGCGAACCGCCGCCGGAACCGGTCGTCCTCGGCGTGCTCGGCGCGGATGACCTTGACGGCGACGCGGCGGGCGCCGGGCGACTCCCCGAGGAACACCTGGCCCATGCCTCCGGCGCCGAGCCGGGCCTCCAGCCGGTAGGGGCCGATCTGCCGGGGATCGCCGGGATGGAGGGGTTCCATGTGCCACCCGTCATTGGGCCTGCCGCTGTCCCGGATTTTCTAGCAGACATGGATGTTCATTCGACACCGCCTCGGCCCCGGTGTGACGCACGGCATGATCGTGTGACCGGTAAGTGATCAGTGTCGCTGAAAGCCTTCCTTGGTGCGGAGGCCGTAGCCGAGGGCGCGGTCGAAGGAGATGTGGGCCATCCAGCCGCACAGGGCGGCGAAGAGAGGTGCCCAGGCGAAGAAGGGCTCGACGGCGTAGATCACTATCAGCGCGAGCGGGACCATTGCGCGGTGCGCGGCGTTGTAGTACGGGACGGCGCGCGGCGGGAGTTGACCGCGCTCGGCCTTGTGGGCGTCGCGCAGGCCGGCGAGGAAGGTCAGGTCGGGGGCGACGAAGAAGGCGGCGGCGAAGAGCGCGGCGAGCCAGCCGTGGTTGACGCCTTCGAGGACGGCGAAGGCCGACCAGAACAGGGCGCCGCCGAACCAGGCGACGCGCCCGGCGACGCGGACGGCGGTGCGGACGGCGGGGAACTTGGCGGGGGCGGTGACGGCGCTCATGATCGGTGCCCTTCCGAGGCGGTGGCTAATGACATTAGCCACTCTAAAGCTAACATGATTAGCTGTCAAGCTATACTCTATGGAGGCGGTGGCCGAGCGGGCGTCCGGGCGGGGGGAGCGGCCGCGGGTGCGTAGGTAGTTCGTCGCGCGAACTGCAGGAGTACTCTGGTCGCGTGGGCAAGCAGCGTGAAGACGGGCAGATCGGGGTCGTGGCGGCGCTCGTGCGCGGAGCCTTCCTGGTGAACGGGGTTTATGCCGAGTCGGCGCGGGAGTACGGCATCACCACTCAGCAAGGAGTCCTGATGTGCGTGCTGATGCCGCAGCCCCGCGGGATGAGCGAGCTGGGCGCCATGCTCGGGCTGGCCAAATCGAGCCTGACCGGGCTGGTCGACCGCACCGAGCGGAACGGCCTGGTCCGCCGCGAACCGGACCCGCAGGACATGCGGGCCGTCCGGGTGGCGCTGACTCCCGAGGGCGGCGAGCTCGTGGAGGACTTCTACGCCGAGACGTGCCGGCGGATCGACAAACTGCCGGTGGGGTTCAGCGGCGCCGAACGGGACGCGCTCGCCGGTCTGCTCGGCCGCATCGTCCTGGCCAATGACGCTCCGGTCATCTTCATGGAACCGGTGGAAGGAAGCGCGTCCGAGCACTGAGGCGCGAACGCGAAGGTTGCGGTTCGTACTACGAACTAATATGGTTCGTAGTACGAACTCAATTCTTGTCTGCGGGAGCGTGAAATCATGGCTCGTACGGTTGCCGTCATCGGCGGAGGGTACGGAGGCGCCGCCGTCGCCAAGGCGCTGGACGCCGAGGCCGACGTCGTCCTCATCGACCCCCGGGACGCGTTCGTCAACGCGTCGGGGGCGCTGCGGGCGCTGACCCAGCCCGACTGGGCGGCGAACATGTTCTTCCCCTTCGGCACGCTGCTCGCCCGGGGGACGGTGGTCCGCGACCGGGCGGCCTCGGTGGACCCCGAAGGAGTCACGCTGGCCTCGGGAGAGCGTGTCGAAGCCGACTACCTGGTTCTTGCGACCGGCTCCAGCTACACCTACCCGGCCAAGCCCGCCGTGGACTCAAGCGGCGAGGCATTGGACGACCTCCGCCGCACCCACAAGGAACTGGCCGGCGCGGACCGGGTGCTGATCGCCGGCGCCGGACCGGTCGGCCTGGAGCTGGCGGGGGAGATCAAGGAGGTCTGGCCGCACAAGGAGGTGACCATCGCCGACCCGGCCGGGGAGCTGCTTCCCGGCTACCAGCCGGAGATGCGCGAGAACCTGCGCCGCCAGCTCGACGACATGGGCGTCCGGCTGCTGATGGGCTCCGCGCCGGCGGCACCGCCGGCGGCACCGCCGGCGACCGAGCCCGGGCGGGCCGGGACCTTCACGGTCGCCACGGCCGGTGGCGAGGAGATCACCGCCGACATCTGGTTCCGCGCCCACGGCGTCACCATCAACAGCGGCTACCTCGCCGACGGACGGCTCACGACCCGGACGCCGCAGGGCCAGGTCCCGGTCACGGAGACCCTGAACGTCCACGGGCACGACCACGTCTACGCGGTCGGCGACCTCACCGACCTCGCCGAGACCAAACGGGCCGGGTACGCGATGAAGCACGCCGAGGTCGTGGCGGAGAACATCTCCGCCCAATTGCGCGGTGAGCGGCCCACGGCCGTGTATCAGGCCGCGTCCGACCCCATGATCCTGCTGCCGCTCGGACCGCGCGGCGGCGTCGGCCAGCTGCCCACACCGGACGGGCCGTTCGTCGTCCCGGTCGAGACGGTCGTCGAGTACAAGGGCGCCGACCTGTTCACGGGCCGTTTCGCCGAGCTGTTCGGCACGGCTTCGGCATGAAGGGCGGAACGGTGCCGGTACAAGACGTCGTCTTCGGCTTCGGAGCGCACTCCGGCTTCGGTGACATGACCGAACTGCTGCGCCTGACCCGGCAGGCCGACAGTGACGGCCTCGACCACTTCTCCCTGTCGGACCACCCCTACATCGGCGAACGCCTCGACGCCTACGCGTCGCTCGGGTTCATCCTCGGACGCACGGAGCACATCGCGGGCTTCGTCAACGTCAGCAACCTGCCGACCCGCCCGGCTCCCATGCTGGCGCGGACAGTGACGACGCTGTCGGCGCTGTCCGGAGGCCGCGTCGTGCTCGGCATGGGCGCGGGCGGCCTGTGGGACCGGATCTCCGACATGGGCGTCCCGCGGCTTTCACCGGCCGCGGCCGTGGACGCCTTCGAGGAGGCGATCGTCCTGGTCAGGAAGCTGTCGGGCGGCGGCCCGGCCGTCACCCACGAGGGCCGCCACTACCGGGTGAACGGGATCGAGCCCGCACCCGTGGCCGCGCCGCGCGTGTGGACGGGGTCGGTCGGCCGCAAGTCCCTGGCCGCGACCGGCCGGGTGGCCGACGGCTGGATCCCGGGCCACGCGGCGGACTGGCTCAGCGAGCGCTACCGGACCTCGCGCCCGGTCATCGACGAGGCGGCGGCCGCCGTCGGCCGCGATCCGGGCGACGTCCGCACGATCTACAACCTCCCCGGGCGCATCACCGGCCGGCCGCTGCCCGCCACCCGTGACGAGCACGGCCGCTGGATCGGCGGCTCCGTCGACCAGTGGGTCGAGGAGCTGACCGGCGCCGTCCTGGAGCACGGCGCGTCCGGGTTCACGCTCTTCTCGCCCAGCGGCGGGACGCAGGACCTCGCCTCCATCGCCCGCTGGGGCGCGGAGATCGTCCCGGCCGTGCGGGAGGCCGTCGCGAAGTAAAGGCGGCGCGGGCCGGGCACCTCCGGCTCTAGCATGATCGGATGTCGCAGACGATGGGGATCGCCGGGTTCGTCCGGGGGCCGAGCGACCTGGCCGAATGCCGGGCCGGGCTGGAGCTGATCGGGCGGGACGAGGTGCAGGCGTTCCTGCAGACGATCACCGACCCGGACGCCGCCACGGCGGAGCTCGCCGCCGCGCTGGAGGACGGAGACGCCTTCCGGGCCGGGATGATGGCGTTCGTCTGCGGGGTGCTGGTCGAGCGGGGCGGTTCGGTGGCGGTCCCCGTCGACGCGGTCCTGGCGCTGGCGGAGCGCGGGCTGCACCAGGCGAGGGACTTCGTGGCGCAGGGCGGGGCGAACGCCGAGGACGAGCTGTTCCGGCGTTCCCCCGACCTCGTCCGCGTCCACTGCTCGCTGCCCTTCGTCCTGCTCGCGGCCATGACGATGCTCAGCCGCGACCCGCGCGCACGGCAGCGGCTGCGCGCCAGGCCCCACGTCCCGTCCCTGGTGGACGACCTCGAAGACCACTACGAGACGCTCTTCTACGTGCGCGAGGTGCTGGCCCTCCTGGACGACAGGGAGATCCTGCTGCTCGACCCCCGCAACCGGCGCGGCTTCGTCCTCGGGCTGACCGGCGTCCAGGACCGGATGTACCACTTCTACGCACTCGCGCAGGACGCCCTGTTGCAGCACACCGGTCCCGGTTACCTCGGTGCCGAGCCGGTCGACCCCTTCGCCGTGCGTTACGCGCAGAACCGGGGCCTGACCGAGGAAGACCGCCAGGCGGCCAAAGACCTGATCGACCATCAGCGCATCGGCTTCCAGTACCCGGGCGCCGATGGGAAGCCGACGTTGTTCTTCCCAGGTTCGGCCTCGCTGGACGCCGTTCCCGTGGTGAACGGCGTCCCCACCCTCTTCCTGGACGAGAGGTCGATCCACGCCCAGTGGTCGCCGACGAACATGTACCCGGTCCTGCATGAGGCGCTGGAGTCTCGGGTCAGTCTCCGCGAACTGCCCGCCGAGGACGTGGAGGCCCGCCTCGCGGCCTTCGCGACGCCCGCGGGCTAAGAGCCGAACAGCGTGCGTTCGACGTGCTGGGTGTCGCTGTACTCCCGCACGGACGTGATCTTGCCGGAGCGCACGGTGAAGACGCCGAGGCACGGGTTGTCGTAGGTGCTCCCGCTGCGGGCCGTTCCGCGCGACGTCCATTCGGCGACGACCTGCTCGCCGTCGGCGACCACGTTGGTCAGGGCGACCTTCGGCTCGCCCCCGGGCCGGAACAGCTTCCCGGCACCGCCGAGGAAGCCGTTGACGATCGCGTCGCGTCCCTTCCAGACACCGGTCAGCGGAAGGTCGCCGGGGTAGGTCCAGGTGGCGTCGTCGGCGAAGCTCGCCGTGATCGTGTCCAGGTCGCCGTTCGCGACGGCCTCGACATAGCGGGTGACGACGGACGCCGGGTCCTGGCCCAGCCGGGCGGCGAGCCGGTCGAGCGTGTCGGGAAGCCACGCCCAGCGGCAGTTCTCCAGAAGGTGGTTGCCCTCGGGGATCAGCACGTACTCGCCGTTCGCCGCCTGGCGGGCCAGCTCCTCGCCGTTGGCGACACCTGGGATGACGTCCAGCCCGCCGTCCAGGACGCGGAGCGGCTGCGGAAGCGGGGGAGCGCTCACCCGGCGGGCGAACTCGCGGGCCGCCGCCTCCCCGCCGGTGCGCAGGACGAACGACTCCGTCACGTACGGCGGAAGCTCGCCCCACGTGATCGCGGTGGGCCCGCTGACGGTGACGACCGCGCGGACCCGCGGCTCATGGTGCGCGGCGACGGAGGCGAGGAAGCCGCCCATGCTGAGCCCGATCAGGCCGATGCCGGCGGGCAGGCCGTCCACGGCGTCGAGGGCTTGGCCCACCACCCGGTGGTAGTCCGGCTCCCAGGTGCTGCGGACGGTGAGTTCACCCTGCCCCGGACCGTCGATGGCCAGGACGGCGACCCCGCGGTGGACCAGCGCCTCGGCGATCGGCATGAACTCGACCTTGCCGGAGTTCATCCCCGGCACCAGGACGACCAGGGGAGCGTCCGGGGACGGACGCCGGAGGACGCCCGTGAAATCCGGCCCGGTGAGGTGCTCGGCGTCGGGCGCGAGGCGGGCGAGCGAACGGCGCAGGGCGTCGGCGGACGCGGCGGCGGCCTCGCCGTGCGCCGCGAGGTCCGGGTTCGGCAGGACCGTCGCGAAGTGGAACCACAGTGCGGCGTCGCGGTACGCCTCGCCCGCCGAGCGGGGGTGCATCGCCTTCTCGGCTAGGGCGAGATGCTCCTGGCCGGTCCGCACGAACGCGTCCGTCCAGCCGTGCAGGGACGACAGGCCGGCGGTGACCGCGTCGTACTGAGAGGGGTCGACTCCGGCGGCGATCGCGCGCGACCGGTTGGCGGCGGCGAAGGGGGCGACGGGCTCGTCGAAGAACGTGGTCATCGGTTCTGCTCCAGGGGTTCCAGGGTGAGGACGGCGTTGCCGCGGACGCGGCGCCGCCGAAGATCGGTGAGGACGGCGGCGGTCTCGCTCCAGCGGGCGACGCGGCCGAGTTCCGGATGGAGGCGCCCGGCGGCGGTCAGCCGGACGAGGGTGGCGAGGTCCTCCCCGTACGGGGCGCCCGCGTAGTGGAAGTGCCTGATGGCGGCGGATTCGGGGCCGTCGAAGAAGTCGAAGAAGTCCAGCGTGACCGGCTTGCGGCTCGCCTGCCCGAACCAGATCAGCGTGCCGCCGGGCACGACCCGCGCCAGCGCGCGCGGCAGGTCGTCCCCGCCCGTGGACTCCAGGGCGACGTCGAAGGGACCGGCCGCGTCCCGCACACTGTGGACGACCGTGGCGCCCAGTTCGGCGAGCCGCCGCCCGCGCTCCGGGGAGGCGGTGACCGCGGTGACCTCGGCTCCCGCGGCGGACGCCAGCTCGACGACGTAGTGGCCGACGCCGCCGGACGCCCCGGTCAGCAGGACGCGCGTCCCGGCCGTGGCACCGGACGCGCGCAGCAGGCGCAGCGCAGTGAGCCCGGCCAGCGGCAGCGCGGCGGCCGCCAGCACGGACACGGACCCGGGAATCTCGGCGAGCGATGCGGTGGGGACGGCGACGTACTCCGCCCAGCCCGCCGACGGCGGATGCCCCACGACCCGGCTGCCCGCCGCGGGCCCGGATCCGTCGGCGGCGGACTGCACGACGAGGCCCGCGACGTCCTTGCCGGGCCGCCAGCCGGGCCGGTCCGACTCCAGCTGGAACGTCTCGCCCCGGTTCACCGAGAACGCCGCGACCTTCACCAGCGCCTCGTCCGGACGGGGGACGGGCTCGTCGACCTCGCCGAACGCCACCGATCCCGCTTCGGGAAGAAGTGCTCTCATGCCCCGCAGGAAACCGGCCGGGCCGCCGGCCGGTCCAACAGCCGCCGGACCGGTTTGACAACCGTTGGTTGTCGCCCACGATGGGAGGCATGGACCTCGACCTCGGCCAGGTGCGCGCCTTCGTCACCGTCGCCGGCCACCTGCATTTCGGGCGGGCGGCCGAGGAGCTGTCGATCAGCCAGCAGGCGGTGTCCAAGCGGGTGGCGCGCCTGGAGTCGGCGCTCGGAGTCCTGCTCTTCACCCGCGGGAACGTCGAGCTCACCGAGGCGGGGCGGCGTTTCCTGGAGCCGGCGAGGGAGGCGCTGCGGGCCGCCGAGGCCGCGGCCGGCGCGGTCCACGCCGCGGGCAGGCCGCTGCGGATCGACGTCTGGGGCCACCTCTACGGCCCGGCCCGGACGGTCGCCCCGGTCATCGACGAACTGCCCGGCCTGAGCGTCGAACTCGGCATGAGCCGCGACCTTCCCGCCGCGGCGGCGTCGCTGCTGCGCGGCGACATCGACGCCGCGTTCGGTCGCGTGCACCCGCCGCTGCCGGACGGGCTGGCGCACCGCCTCGTCCGGCTCGAACCCGTGGACGTCCTCGCCGGCGACGGGCATCCGCTCGCCGGCGCGTCCAGCGTCCGCCCGTCCGACCTCACCGGACACGACCTGTGGTTCCCGGCGGCCGTCGACCGGCTCGACTTCATCAGGCGGTTCTGCGACGAGTTCGGCGTCCGCGCCGCGTCCGGCGGCGCGAACCTCGGGGTGGAGCACCTGCTCGCCGACCTGCTGGCCGAGCCGGGGCGGATCACGCTGTTCCCCGCCGACGCCCCGCTGCCCGGCGTTCCGGGGATCCGGGCGATCCCCGTCGTCGACCCGACCCCGCTCTACGCCTGGTCGCTGGTGTGGCCCCGGCAGTCCCCGCACCCGATGATCCCCGCGCTGCTCAGGGGGTTCGCCGAGTACGGGCGGCGGCATCGCTGGCTGGAGTACGACCCGGCCCGCGACTGGCTGCCCGGCGACCCGGCCCCTACGAGCTGACCCGGATCAAGGACGTGCCGTGCGGAGCCGGGCGTAGACGTCTCCGGACCGGCCGCGCGGCCGGATCCTGTCCAGGCCCCGCCGCAGTTCGGACGCCTCCATCCAGCGGGGCGAGGCGAACCGCATCGTCTCGATGGGGGAGTAGTTGTAGACGTAGTCGCCGAGCCGCTCCACGAGCCGCAGCGCCTCCATGGACGCGTCGTGCGCCGACGGCACGTACTCGAACGACAGGGCGGGCAGCGGCTGCGAGAGCCCCGCCAGGACGTCCGCCTCGAACCCCTCGACGTCGATCTTGCAGAAGGCCGGGACGCCGTGCGCCGCGATGAGGTCGTCCAGCGTCGTCACCTCGACCTCGATCGAGCGGTCCCACTGCACCTTGGCGAAGCTGCTGTCCGTGGTCACGGACCTGATCCAGCCGGGCGACATCGACGACACGGTCGGCGTCGCCGTCGAGAGGGCGAGCTGCGCCCGCCCCGGCTTCGTCCCCACCGCGCCCGGCACGAGGGCGACGTCACGGTCGCGGCCGAAGAACGTCCGCAGGACGCGCAGGCAGTCGGGCTGCGGCTCCACCGCGATCACCCGGGCTCCGAGGTGCCGCCACACCCGCACCCGTCCGCCCACGTGGGCGCCGATGTCGAAGGCCACATCACCCGGCCCCAGGAACTCCCCGTAGAGCCGCATCGCGCGGCGATGCTTCCCCGGAATCCCGTAGTACATGACCAGCGACCGGGCGATGCCGTACGCGCGGAGCAGCATCCGCCGACACTATCGCGCGCCGCCCGGGCATCCCGGCGGTTTCCATGGTCGTGTCGGACGCGGCGGCTAGGTTGAGGTCATGATCGTCTTGTCGCGGGAAGAAGTCGAGGAACTGCTGGACGTCGACGCGCTCATCGACGCCCTGGCGCCGGCGATGGCCGACCTCAGCGCGGGCCGCGCCGAGGTGCCGGAGCGGACCGTCGCGTCCGTCCCGGACCGGGACGCCCTCCTCCTCGACATGCCGGGGTACGCGCCGTCACCGGACGCGCTGATCACCAAGCTGGTGTCGGTGTTCCCCGGCAACGCGGGCTCCGCGATCCCCGTCCGCCAGGCGGTGATCGTCGCCTTCGACCCCGTGACGGGAGAGCCCGCGGCGCTGCTCGACGGCACGTACATCACCGCCGCCCGCACCGCCGCGTGCGCCGCGCTCTCGGCACGGCTGCTCGCCCGCCCGGACGCCTCGACCGCCGCCGTTCTCGGCACCGGTGTGCAGGCCCGCGCCCACGCGATCGCCGTACCCCGGGTCCGGAGGATCCGGGAGCTTCGCATCGCCGGACGTGATCACGCCAAGGCGGTGCGGCTCGCCGAGGAGCTGGCGGATGCCGTGGACGCCGACGTGCGGGCCGTCGCGACCTACGAGGAGGCGATCACGGGCGCCGACATCGTGAGCGCCGCGACCTACGCCGCCGAACCCGTCGTCCGGCGCGCATGGGTGGCGCCCGGGACGCATGTCACCTCGGTCGGCTACAACCCGTCCGGCCGCGAGATCGATGACGCGACGATCGCGGACGCGGCCCTGTTCGTGGAGTCGCGTGCGGCGGCCCTGGCGGCCGTCCCGCCCAACCGCGACCTGGCCGAGCCGCTGGCGCGCGGCATCATCACCCCCGCGCACGTGCGGGCTGAACTGGGCGAGGTGGCCGGCGGCACCCGCCCCGGCCGCCTCGGTGCGGAGGAGATCACCCTCTACAAGTCGGTGGGCGTCGTCGTCCAGGATCTCGTCGCGACGGCGCTGGTCCTGGCGGCGGCCCGCGAGCGCGGTGCCGGCCGCCTGCTCGAGCTGTAGCGGGCGGCCGCGCTCGCCTCGCATCGCAGCGTGCAACAGTTCGGCCGGGTCGGGCGTCCTAGGGGCGATGGAAGGACGGGCCTTTGGACGACGATGACGTGACGTACGAGGCGTTCGTGGCGACCCGGGCGCAGGCACTGCTTCGCTACGGCTTCGTGCTGACCGGCAACGCCGACGACGCGGCGGATCTGTTGCAGGAGGGGCTGATCAGGCTGCGCGGTGCCTGGGGGCGGGTGGTGAACAAGCGCGACCCCGAGGGATACGTCCGGAAGACCATGGCACGGCAGCACATCAGCGCGTGGCGGCGGCGGCGCCGCGAGCACCTGGTCGGCCGCGTGCCGGAAGGGCCCTACGAAGACCCCGGCCTGGCGAGGGCCGAACACGATCCGCGACTGTGGGAGGCGCTCACCCTCCTTCCGCGGCGGCAGCGCGCGGTGCTGGTCCTGCGGTACTACGAGGACCTGTCCGACGAGGAGATCGCCGCGACGCTCGGCATCGCGCGCGGGACGGTCCGCAGCCAGGCCGCCCGCGCGCTCGACAAGCTTCGCGCGGACTGGCGTCCGGCCGCCGCGCCCACGCCGGGAGGGACACCATGACCGATGAGCTGGGCCGGGCGCTGCGCGGCACGCTGACGACCGCGGCGGGGGAGGCCCCGGCCGTCCCGCCGGGATTGCTGGACCAGGTGGAGGCGGGGCACCGGAGGCGGCGGCGCCTGCGGGTCTCGGCCACCGCACTCGCCGTCGCGGTGATCCTCGGCGGGACGGGCGCGGCGGGCGCGGTGCTGCGCTCCGGCGACGAGCCGCCGGCCGCCGCCAAGCCCGGCAAGCTGAGGCCGGTGGCCGCCGCCGAGCTGGGGAAGCCCATCAAGGTGCGGGACCGCTGGCCGGACGCCGTCCGCTCCCTCCCGCGCAAGCTCCCGAACGGTCGTCCGCTGCAACCGATCGCGCTGGTCGGCGAGGACACGCTGATCGGATCGACCACGTCCTCCGGGGTCGCGGACAGGCTGTGGGCGTACGACCTCAAGGCCGGCAAGGCCACCGTCGTCACCCGCGTCGACACGCCGCGCACGAGCTACGACACGACCTTCGTCGCGGGCGGCGGCCACATCGCATGGGCGCTGGCCCGCAAGACCGGAGGCCGCACGGTGGTGGAGATCTGGGCCGTCCCGATGGCGGGCGGCGAGGCGCGCAAGGTCGCCGAGGCGGGATCACCGACGTCCGGCCTGGTCATCGACGGCGGGAACGCCGTCTGGGAGACCGATGAGGGCGTCTACAAGGCACCGCTCGCGGGCGGGGCGACCGAGAAGATCCCGGGCACCAAGGGTTTCGGGATCGTCTCCTGGCCCTGGCTGGGGTCGCCGGGCGCCCCCGTGGACAAGGTCGGGGCCGTCCGCTTCCGGAACCTGTGGAACGTCCGGACCGGGGAGCGGCGCACGGCCGTTCTCGCGCCGATCGACGGCCGCTGGTCCTGCGGGGTGACCTGGTGCGTCGGCAGCCCCGCGGACAAGACCGTCCACCGCGGGGCCTGGCCGAACGCCGTGCAGCGCAGGGACGGCAAGGACGGCCGGTCACTGCCCGGCGAACCGATTCCCGGCGGGATGGTGATCGCCGACCGGTTCGTCGTCTACCGGCCGCTCGGGCTGGACTCCCGGAACATGATCCTCTACGACCTGCACACCGGAAGGCTGCTCGACACCGGGATCAGCATGCGGTACCAGTCGATCAAGGTGTCCTCCCAGGGCGAACCGGACGGCGGCTCGGTCGCGTTCGTCGACGACGGGGGCACGGCGATGCTCGACCTCACCGCGATCCGCTGACGACGCCGCAGGGCGAACGCGCCGGGTCCGGTTCCACCGGGCTGGGCCGGACCCGGCGGGCGGGTCAGGACGGGGGGAGGCCGAGGGCGCGGGCGATCAGCATGCGCTGGACCTCGGAGGTGCCCTCGCCCACTTCGAGGATCTTCGCGTCCCGGTAGAAGCGGCCGACGGCGTACTCGTTCATGAAGCCGTAGCCGCCGAAGACCTGGGTGGCGTCGCGGGAGTTGTCCATCGCGGCGTTGGAGGCGACCAGCTTGGCGATCGCGGCCTCCTTCTTGAAGTTCTCCCCGGCCAGCATCTTCGCCGCCGCCGCGTAGTAGGCGAGGCGGGCGGTGTGCGCGCGCGTCTCCATGTCGGCGATCTTGAACTGCATGGCCTGGTAGCGGCCGATCTCCTTGCCGAACGCCTCCCGCTCGCGGACGTAGCGCAGGGACTCGTCCACGCAGCCCTGGGCGAGCCCGACCGACAGCGCGGCGATCGCGATGCGGCCCTCGTCCAGGATGCGGAGGAACTGCGCGTACCCCCGGCCGCGCTCGCCGACCAGGTTCGCGGCCGGGACGCGGACGTCGTCGAACGACAGCTCGCGCGTGTCGGACGACGACCAGCCGACCTTGGAGTATTTGCGCCCGACGGTGAAGCCCGGCGTGCCGTTCGGGACGATGATCGTGGAGATCTCGTTCTCGCCGGTGAAGGCCGTGACCGTCACGAACGCGGTGATGTCGGTGCCGGAGTTCGTGATGAACGCCTTGGACCCGTTGATCACCCAGGAGTCGCCGTCGAGGCGGGCCGTGCTGCGCATGCCGCCGGGGACGTCCGATCCGCCGCCCGGCTCGGTCAGCCCGAAGCCCGCCAGCTTCTCGCCGGACGTGAGCAGCGGCAGCCACTTCGCCTTCTGCTCGGCCGACCCGAACCGGTGGATGGGCATCGCGCCGAGCGACACCCCGGCCTCCAGCGTGATCGCCACCGACGAGTCGACGCGGGCCAGCTCCTCCAGGGCCAGGCAGAGCGCGAAGTAGTCGCCGCCCATGCCGCCGTGCTCCTCGGGGAACGGCAGCCCGAACAGCCCCATCTTGCCCATCGCGGCCACGATCTCGTACGGGAACTCGCCGCGCTCGTACAGGTCCCCGATCACCGGGGCGACCGTCTCGCGGGCGAACCGCTCGACCGTGCGGCGCAGCTCCTCCTGCTCGTCGCTGAGCGTGAAGTCGATCATCTGGGCTACTCCGATTCCGGTGACAGGGCTTGGACGACGCGGGACGGGCTGGGGCGGCCCAGGTGGCCGGCCATCCAGCGGCTCGTGGAGACGAGCCCGGCGAGGTCGACGCCGGTCTCGATGCCGAGGCCGTCCAGCATCCAGACGAGGTCTTCGGTGGGCAGGTTTCCGGTGGCGCTCCCGGCGTACGGGCAGCCGCCGAGGCCGCCCGCCGACGCGTCCACCACGGTGACGCCGGCGCGGAGCGCGGCGAGGGTGTTGGCGAGCGCCTGCCCGTAGGTGTCGTGGAAGTGGACGGCGAGCCGGTCGGTGCCGATGCCCGCCGCGACCATCGCCTCGATGAGCGCGGTGACGCGGCCGGGGGTGCCGACGCCGATGGTGTCGCCGAGGCTGAGCTGCGAGCAGCCCATGTCCATCATGCGCGACGCCACGGACACCACCTGCGGGATGGGGACGTCGCCCTCCCACGGGTCGCCGCACACCATCGACACGTAGGCGCGCACCCAGAGGCCCTCTGCACGCGCGCGTTCCACGACCGGGGCGAACATCGCGAGCGACTCGTCGACGGTGCGGTTCAGGTTGCGGCGGGCGAACGTCTCGGTCGCGCTGCCGAAGATGGCGATCTCGGTGACGCCGTTGGCGAGCGCCCGGTCCAGGCCCCGCTCGTTCGGGACGAGCACCGGATACCGCAGCTCGGGCGAGCGCGGCAGGACGTCCAGCAGCTGCTCGGCGTCGGCCAGCTGCGGCACCCACTTGGGGTGGACGAAGCTGGTCGTCTCGATCGTGCGCAGCCCCGCGTCCGCAAGCCGGGTCACGAACTCCGACTTGACCTCGACGGGGACGACCGCCTTCTCGTTCTGCAGCCCGTCCCGCGGCCCGACCTCGTAGATCGTGACCCGCTCGGGAAGGCCAGAGAGAGGTACCGGCATCGTCACACCTTCCTTTCTGGGGGGCGACCCCCAGACCCCCGGGTCGGGAGACCCGACGATCCTCGCTTCGCTGCGGTCATCGGGGCTCCTCGATCACGGCCAGCACCGCGTCGAGGGCGACCTGCGCGCCCGCGCGGACCGGCAGCTTCGCCACGACGCCGGCGAGCGGCGCGGTGACGGTGTGCTCCATCTTCATCGCCTCGACGACCACGAGCGGCTGCCCTTCGGCGACGCTGTCGCCCTCGGACGCCTTGACCGCGAGGACCGTCCCCGGCATCGGGCTGCGCAGCACGCTGTCACCGGCCGCGGCTGCGGCGGCGCCGCCCTCGGCGCGGACGTGCTCGCTCAGCGCCCACGCGTGCCCGCCGCGGCCGAGCCACAGCGTGTGCCCGTCGCGGGCGGCCTCGAACGAGGTCGTCCTTCCACCGTAGGTCAGCGTGAACGGCCTGGTCAGGGACGCGGCGACCGGCGGGTCACCGTTGATCGCGACGCGGGCGGAGGCCGCCCGGCCCTGGACGCGGACCTCCACCGGCTCGCCGCCGGACGGGGTGATGATCCACGGCGTCCAGGCGTGCGCGCCGGGACGCCAGCCGTCCGGGACGTCCCACGGGTCGTCGCCGGATTCGAGCGCGAGCATCCGCTCCAGCGCGGCGGCGGCGAACACCTCGGGCGGCACGGACGTGCCCGCGACCAGCTCGTCCAGCGCCCGTTCGACCAGGCCCGTGTCGAGATCACCCGACACGACGGCCGGGTGCCGGAGGAGGGCGCGCAGGAACGCGACGTTCGTCGGGACGCCCAGAAGCGTGTACGAGGCGAGAGCACGGTCGAGGCGGCGCAGGGCCTCGGCGCGGTCGGCGCCGTGCACGATCACCTTCGCGAGCATCGGGTCGTAGGAGCCGCCGACCTCGGTTCCGGTGTCCAGCCCGGAGTCGACGCGGGCGGTCTCGGGCTCGGTCAGCGTCAGCACGCGTCCGCCCGTGGGCAGGAAGCCGCGCGCCGGGTCCTCGGCGTAGACGCGGGCCTCGACGGAGTGCCCGTCCAGGCGGACGTCGTCCTGCGTGAAGGGCAGCGGCTCGCCCGAAGCCACCTGGAGCTGGAGTTCGACCAGGTCAAGGCCGGTGACCAGCTCGGTGACGGGGTGCTCGACCTGGAGCCGGGTGTTCATCTCCATGAAGAAGAACTCGTCCGGGCGGTCGGCGGAGACGATGTACTCGACCGTCCCGGCGCCCACGTACCCGACGGCCTGCGCGGCGGCGACGGCGGCGGCGCCCATCCGCGCGCGGGCGGCGGCGTCCAGCAGCGGCGACGGCGCCTCCTCGATGATCTTCTGGTGCCGGCGCTGCAGGCTGCACTCGCGCTCGCCCAGGTGGACGGCGCCGCCGTGCGCGTCCGCGAACACCTGGATCTCGATGTGCCGCGGGTTCTCGACGAACCGCTCGGCGAGCAGCGTGTCGTCGCCGAACGAGCCGAGCGCCTCGCGGCGGGCGGACGCGATGGCCTCCGGCAGCTCGGCCGCCTCCCGGACGAGCCGCATGCCCTTCCCGCCGCCCCCGGCCGACGGCTTGAGCAGCACGGGAAGCCCGACCTCCAGCGCGGCGGCCTTCAGCTCGGCATCGGACAGGCCCGCCTCGTCCCGTCCCGGGACGACGGGGACACCGGCCGCCGCGACGGTCTGCTTCGCCCGGATCTTGTCGCCCATCGCGTCGATCGCCTCGGCGGGCGGGCCGATGAACACCAGCCCCGCCTCGCCGCACGCCCGCGCGAACGCCGTGTTCTCGGCCAGGAAGCCGTACCCCGGATGGACGGCCGCCGCCCCGGCAGACCGCGCGGCCGCGATGACCGCCTCGATGTCCAGGTACGAGGGGATGCGGAGGGCCTCGTCGGCCTCCCGCACGTGCCGGGCCGACGCGTCGGCATCGGTGTGGACGGCCACGGACCGGATGCCGAGCCGCCGCAGCGTGCGGAAGACGCGGACGGCGATCTCCCCGCGGTTGGCGACCAGGACGCTGTCGAACATCAACACCCTCACATCCGGAAGACGCCGTAGCCGACCGGCTCCAGCGGTGCGTTGGCCGCGACCGACAGCCCGAGCCCCAGCACCCGCCGGGTGTCGAGCGGGTCGATCACTCCGTCGTCCCAGAGCCGCGCCGTCGAGTAGTACGGGTTCCCCTGCGCCTCGTACTGCTCGCGGATCGGCGCCTTGAACCCTTCCTCGTCCGCGGCCGGCCACTCCTCGCCGCGCGCCTCCATCTGGTCGCGCCGGACGGTCGCGAGGACGCTCGCCGCCTGCTCCCCGCCCATGACCGAGATGCGCGCGTTCGGCCACATCCACAGGAAGCGCGGCGAATACGCCCGCCCGCACATCGCGTAGTTGCCGGCGCCGAACGAGCCGCCGATCACGACGGTGAACTTCGGGACGCGGGCGCACGCGACGGCGGTGACCATCTTCGCGCCGTGCTTGGCGATGCCGGCCGCCTCGTACTCGCGCCCGACCATGAACCCGGTGATGTTCTGCAGGAACACCAGCGGGACGCTGCGCCGGTCGCACAGTTCGATGAAGTGCGCGCCCTTCTGCGCCGACTCGCCGAACAGGATCCCGTTGTTGGCGACGATCCCGACCGGGTGCCCGTGGATGCGGGCGAAGCCGGTGACGAGCGTGGCGCCGTACTCCTTCTTGAACTCCTGGAAGCGGCTGCCGTCCACGACGCGGGCGATGACCTCGCGGACGTCGAACGGGGTGCGCGAGTCCGGCGGGACGATCCCGTACAGCTCGGACGGGTCGGCGGCCGGCTCCTCGGGCGCCGCGACGTCCCACGGGCGCGGCTCGCGCGGCCCCAGCGTGGACACGATGTCGCGGACGATCCGCAGCGCGTGCGCGTCGTCCTCGGCGAGGTGGTCGGTCACCCCGGACGTGCGGGAGTGGAGCTCGCCGCCGCCCAGCTCCTCGGCCGTCACGACCTCGCCGGTCGCCGCCTTCACCAGCGGCGGCCCGCCGAGGAAGATCGTCCCCTGGCCGCGGACGATGACGGCCTCGTCGCTCATCGCCGGGACGTACGCGCCGCCCGCCGTGCACGACCCCAGCACCGCCGCGATCTGCGGGATGCCCTGCCCCGACATGGTCGCCTGGTTGTAGAAGATGCGGCCGAAGTGCTCGCGGTCGGGGAACACCTCGTCCTGCCGGGGAAGGAACGCGCCGCCGGAGTCGACCAGGTAGAGGCAGGGGAGCCGGTTGTGCAGCGCCACCTCCTGCGCCCGCAGGTGCTTCTTCACCGTCACGGGGTAGTAGGTGCCGCCCTTGACGGTGGCGTCGTTGGCGACGATCACGCATTCGCGGCCGGAGACGCGGCCGACGCCGGTGATGATGCCGGCGCCAGGCGCCTCGTCGCCGTACATGCCGTTCGCGGCCAGCGGCGACAGCTCCAGGAAGGGCGAGCCGGGGTCGAGGAGTGTGTCGACGCGGTCGCGGGGGAGCAGCTTGCCGCGTGCGACGTGCCGGTCGCGGGCCCGCTCCGGCCCGCCGCGCCCCGCCCGGTCGACGCGGTCGCGCAGCTCCGCGGCGAGGGCTTCGTTCTGCGCGGCGCTCGCCTTGAACGCCTCGCCCGCGACGTCGGCGCGGGAGCCGATCTCGGGTCCGCCCATGACCCCCCTTCCCGGTTAACGCTCATTAACAATGCCGATGTTAACGGCCGTTAACAAGTCTAGTCTAGACTGGCGCGCATGACGTCGCGCACCGCCGAGGCACCGGCCGGGCCGCCGAACCCGCGGCGCGCCGAGATCCTCGGCGCCGCCGCCGAGCTGTTCGCGCGCCGCGGCTACCACGGGGCGTCCATCGGCGACCTCGGCCGCGCCGTCGGGCTCACCGGCCCCGCCCTCTACCGGCACTTCAGCGGCAAGGAGGCCGTGCTCGCCGAGATGCTCCTCGACATCAGCGAGCGGCTGCTCGCCGAAGGCGTCCGGCGCGCCGCCGACCCCGATCCGGAGCGGGCCCTCGACGCGCTGCTGGGCTGGCACATCGCGTTCGCGCTCGACAACCCCGCGCTGATCACCGTGCACGAGCGGGAGCTGGACAACGTTCCCGAACCGCAGCGCCACCGCGTCCGCCGCCTCCAGCGCGCCTATGTCGAGGAATGGGTCGCCGTTCTGCGCCGCCTCAGCCCCGGCCTGCCCGACGAGCGGACGCGCGCCGGCGTCCACGCGTGCTTCGGCCTGCTCAACTCCACCCCGCGCAGCGCCGCCGGACTCGACCGCGACGCGATGGGCGGCCTCCTGCACGCGATGGCCCGCTCGGCGCTGGAGGGCGTCCGCTAGCAGGACGCCGTGCGGCCGTCCAGGGAGCGTTCGACGGCCTCGGCGAACGACTCGGCGTCCGTCCCGGCCCGGTCGAAGATCTTCTGGACGCAGCCGCGGAACGTGCTGGTGAACGTGCTGTAGTGCGGCGTCACCGGACGCGGCTCCGCCCGTCCGAGCGCGGTCACCACCGCGCGCCCGAGCTGGGCGAGCTGGTTCGCGTCGGGCACGTCGGTCTCTCCGGGCCCGAGCGGCTGCCCGGTGAGGGACGAGCACGCCTGCACCTTCACATCGGCGGGGGAGCTGTGCCCGGGGGACAGGCCGAGCGCCGAATAGCGGCCGGGCGCGAACCCGCCGCACGAGAACAGCAGCCGCTGGCTACCGGTCCCGCTGAGGAACGCCACGAGGTCGGCGGCGTCGCCGGGGTTCGGGGAGTGCTTGGAGACCGCGAGGTTCTGCCCGCCGAGGACGGTGTGCCCCGGCAGCGCGGTCACGCCGAAGCGCAGCCGCGCGCCCTTCCGCATCCGGGGCTCGGACGCGAGCGCCGAGAACGCGTACGGCCAGTTGCGCATCAGCTTCGTCCCCGACGCGAACGCCTCGATGCTCTCCAGCTCCCCGTACTGGCGGGACGGCGCGAGCGTCCCGTGCGCGCGGGGCGCGAGCCGGGCGAGGGCCGGGTACACCTTGGTGCGCAGGTCGTCCTCGCTCGGACGGTCCTCGCCGGTGAGCCGCCCGGCGCCGCCGTCGTTCCACACCGCCTCCAGCGCGTTCACCGTCAGGCCCTCGTAGTCGGCGAGCTGCATCGCGACGTCGGAGGAGACGAGCCCCGGCCACGCGCTCGGCGGCGTCACGCCCTCCCGGTAGTAGAGGAGCCCGACGTCCACGTTGAACGGGACCGCGTACAGCTCGCCGTCCCGCTTCCCGGTGCGCAGCGCGGCGGGGAAGAAGTCGTCCTGGTCGCGGATGCCGTCGAGCGGACGCAGGTAGCCGCTGTCGGCGAACTGCGCCGTCCACGTGTTGTCCATGATCAGGACGTCGTAGGCGCAGCCGCCCGCCTCCTCGACCGCCTTGATCTGGCTGTGCTGCAGGTCGGTGGACTCCGACACCTCCACGAGCGTGGCGTGCGGATGCGGGCGCCCGCCCGCGTCCCGGCCCTCGTTCCACTGCCGGATCAGCGCGCGCCGCTGGTTCTTCAGGCTGACGTCGGTGCCGCCGACGACGAACAACTCCGAACGGTCGCAGTCGCCCTTCATCCCCGGGTACGCCGGCTCCGGCCACAGGTGCACCACCAGCGCCGCGACCAGCACCAGCGCCGCGCCGGCCGCCGCGCTGACCCACGCCCGCCGGCCCCTCGGCAGGATCCGGGGACTCATCGCAGCCCCGACAGCAGCTCGGCGGCCTGCTCCACCTCGGGCGCCTCCGTCAGCGGCACGCAGCCCTTCCCGCCCTTAGGGCCGAGCGCGGCCACGATCTGCCGGACGGGGGACGAGCCGCACGTCGCCGGGCCCGTCAGGACGACCGTCAGCCGCAGCCCCGGATGCCGCTTGCGGAACTCGCCCGACAGAAACTCCGCACGAGAGTCGATCCGCGGATTCGTCGCGGGGAGCTGCCCGTCGGTGACGAGGATGAGGTTCTGCCTCCCGGACCCGAGATCGGCCGCCGCGATCGCGTCGCTGAGCGGCTGGTCGGCCCCGCTGGAGGCGACCGCCTGCAGCCTGCTCGCGACCGCGTTCTTCTGGTCCGGGGACGCCGCGTCCTGGGGGACGTTCCCGAACGTCTCGGGGTTGTTCGGGGCCGCCGCCTGCGACGACACCTGCAGGCCCACCCGGTCGTTGCTCTGCAACTGCGACACGAGGCTCCGCAGGAACGACGTGCCGCGGACGAGCCGCGAGCCGCCCCGTGCCTGCGCCGCGCCGCCCATCGAACCGGACACGTCCAGCAGCAGCGACACCGACACCCTCGGGCGGGCCGCGCCGATCAGGTCGAGCGTCTCCTGGACGCCCGCCGCCGGCGTCAGTCCGACGACGCCCGGCATCACGCGGTTGCCCACGACCTCCTGGAGCCGCGACAGGTAGAAGTGGCTGGTGTCGCCCTCGTGCACGGCCGGGATCACACCGCGGTCGTCGCGGAGGCCCTGCGAGGTCAGCGGGTTGCGCTCCAGCCACCGGTGGAACTCCGAGACCGCCGCGTCCCGCTCGCGCGTGTCCTGGCCGCGCCACCGGACCTGGACGAACGGGTAGTCGAGCGTCGGCAGGTCGGTCGCGTAGTAGGGGTGCAGCCGCCACTTCGCGTACGGGGCCGAGCCGGCGTCGACGGCGCCGCAGCGGTCGCCCAGCGGACGCCCCATGTCGTAGTCGTGCAGCACCTGCTCGGGGACGGCGACGGCGATGTCGTCCGGCGGCTCGGACTGCTGCGCGGCGGCCTGCTGGCGGAACCGGCACAGCAGCGACACCGCGTCCGGCGCCACCAGGTCGGCGGGCTCGGCGAACCGCTCGTCCCCGCGGTTGTCGCCGCTCGGCGTCGCGTTGTAGAGCGCGGGGGTCACCGCCAGCGCCGCCGCCGACGTCTCCGGTACGGGACGGGCGACCGCCCGCAGCTTCACCCCGGCGTCGGCGATCCGCTTCAGCAGCCCCGCCGTGTTCGGCGCGATCGGCGCGGCGATCGGATCGGCGACGGACTCGTGGGCCTTGGTGAACAGCGCCAGCACCAGCGGCGACGACCCGAGCGACCCGCGCGGCCGGAAATACGGGTCGGCCTTCCCGGCCGCCCCCGCCGCCATGCCCCGCGCCCCTGTCTGCGGCGAGCCCTTCGGGATGAAGTCGTATTCCGCCTTCGACGACGGGATCCAGATGTCGGGCTGGGGGCCGAACAGCTGCTGGGCGTCGGCATGCCCCTGGTCGGCGGGTTCGCTGCGCCGCCACAGCAGCCGGAACCCGTCGTACAGCGGGACCGGCCCCGCCTCGGGGACGACGGTGACGCTGTACTTGCGGCAGCCGCGGTCCTCGCTGTCGTTCGCGAACTCCGCCGCGGCCGCGCGCAGCGGCGTGAGCGTCTCGGGGGCCGTCAGCACCCGCAGTTCGAGCGGCTGCCCGCACGCGCTCGCGTTCTCCCGCAGCCGGTAGGCGCCCGTGCCCGCGAGCAGGACCAGCGCCATCACCGCGGCCCCCGCGAAACACCAGGCGAGGGCCGCCCCACCCCATTTCAGCGGCCTCGACACGCGCTCCAGGACGGCGTGCGCCGCGTCCGGATAGAAGGCGAACAGGCCCCCGGTCACCAGCGCGATGACCAGCAGGCTGATGACGGCGTTCAGCCAGAAGACCCCGTGCACCAGCGTCACCCCGATGCTGACGATCACGGTGGAGCACAGGTCGAGCAGCATCACCTGGAGCAGCCGCCGGAGCCAGTCCGGTAAGCCGTCCTGGCGTTGCGGAGGCCGTGACCGGTCGCCGTCGCCGCCGTGCGGTCCCGTCATCCACGCCCCATCGCCGCGTAGGTCTCGACTCATGATACGTAGCCGGACGGTCGCGGTCAGGGAGATTCCCTGACCGGGGCCGGTCGATCTTCCACCGCGCCGGGCATCGCGCGACGCCCGCAATCTTGACGGGGCCGCCGCCGCGCAGGTCAGATGGACGAAGGCCGCCCGGCCATCCGACCCGGACGAAGGAGTGCCGCATGGGCGTCGAGGGTGTCGGCTTCTACGAGATCGCGCGCAACCACCCGGACCGTCCCGCCGTGCTCGCCCCCGGCGTGCCGCTGTCCTACGGCGAGCTGCACGCCGAGGTGAACCGGCTGTCCAACGCGCTCGCCCGCCTCGGGGTGCGGCACGGCGACACGCTGGCGACGGTGCTCGGCAACCGGCCCGAGTTCCTCACCGTCCTGCTGGCCGCCGTCCAATCGGGCCTCTACCTCGTCCCGGTGAGCCGGCACCTGACCGAGCCCGAGATCGGCTACATCCTCGCCGACAGCGGCGCCAAGGCCGTCGTCACCGAGAGCGCGCTCGCCGGTGTCGTGTCCGGCGCGGCCGACGAGGCGGGCATCCCCGCCGAGGGACGCGTCAGCGTCGACCCCGCCGAGGGCTACCGGTCGATGGCCGGGCTGTGCGCGTCCGGCAGCGCCGACCCGCCCGGCAAGCGGACGATGGGCTCGGTCATGCTCTACACGTCCGGGACGACGGGACGGCCGAAGGGCGTGCGGCGGCCGCTCCTCGACATCTCGCCCGAACTGCTGCTCGACATCATGCGGCAGACGCTGATGCGCCACCTGGGGCTTGTCCCCGGCGACGAGGTGCACCTCGCGATCGGGCCGCTCTACCATTCGGCGCCCTGCGTCCACGCGATGATGGCGCTGAACCTCGGGCACGCCGTCGTCGTCGCCCCGCGGTTCCGTCCCGAGCACACCCTGGAGCTGATCCAGCGGCACGGCGTCACCAACTCGTTCATGGTGCCGACCATGTTCCACCGGATGCTGGCCCTGCCCGACGACGTCCGGTCCAGGTACGACCTGTCGTCGCTGCGGCAGGTGTTCCACAGCGCGGCGCCCGTCCCCGTGGAGACCAAGCAGAAGATGATGGACTGGTGGGGGCCCGTCCTCTACGAGTACTACGGCTCCACCGAGAGCGGCCCGGTCGTCGTCGCGACCCCGGACGAATGGCTCGCCCACCCCGGAACGGTCGGGCACGCCGTCGACGGCGTCCAGATCAAGATCCTCGACCCGGAGGGCGGCGAGCTGCCGCCCGGGGAGACCGGGCTCATCTACGCCACCGGCCAGCCCGGGTTCGAGTACCACGGCGACCCCGCCAAGACCGCGTCCAGCATGCAGGGCGAGTTCTACACGCCCGGCGACCTCGGCCACCTCGACGACGGCGGATGGCTCTACATGAGCGACCGCCGCACCGACCTGATCATCTCCGGCGGCGTCAACATCTACCCGGCCGAGATCGAGTCGGTGCTGCTGCAGCATCCGGCGGTCGGCGACGCCGTCGTCATCGGCGTCCCGGACGAGGACTGGGGGCAGAGCGTTGTCGCCCTAGTCGAACCCGCCGACGGTGCCGAGCCCGGCGACGCCCTGGCCGCCGAACTGCTCGCGCACTGCGGGCCGCGGCTGGCGAAACTGAAGCATCCGCGGCGCCTGGAGTTCCGCGAATCGCTGCCGCGCACCCCGTCCGGCAAGCTCAGCCGCCGCCGCGTGCGCGAGGACTACCTGCGCGAACACGCCGGCTGAGCCCGCTGGGACGGACGGGCCGCAAGTCTTTGCCGTGAACGTCGAACGCCTCCGGGGACTCCTGCGTACAACGGCACATGAAAGACCAGAAGGTCGCCCCGCTCGACACCGTCGCCCCGACCCCCGCCGCCCCGACGCAGACCGACCTTCCCGTCATCACCGACCCGGCCGCCTACGGCGGCGGGGAGCCCGCGCCTCGCGACGAGGTCTCCCGGGCGTCCGCCGACGCGGCCGCCCTGCTCCGGGCCGCCTCGGACGCCGCCCGCTCGACCGCCCCGGCTGCCGGACCGGGGACCGGCCCGGGCATCGGCCCGGCGACCGGCCGGGAGGGCCAGGGGATCGGCCGGGAGGGCCAGGGGATCGGACTGGCGACCGGCCTGGAGGGCCCGGGGATCGGCCCCGGGAACGGACTAGGTGTCGGACCGGCGACCGACCTGGGTGTCCCTCCGGCGAGCGGCCAGGGGATGGGACCGGGGGCCGGCGTGGGCGTCGGTCCGGGGGCCGGCCTGCGCGTGGGTCC
>NZ_SMKY01000121.1 GCF_004349235.1 Actinomadura darangshiensis
CGGGATCGGGATGGTGGGCGTCCGCGGCGCCACCCACTTCGGCTGCGCCGGGCACCACGCGCTGCGCGCCGTGGAGCACGCCATGATCGGGCTGGTCACCGCGAACTGCGGCGGGCAGCGGATCGCCCGCCCGCCCGGCGGCGCGGTGGCGATGCTCGGCACCAACCCGCTGAGCGTCGCCGCGCCGGCGGGCCGGTACCCGCCGTTCGTCCTGGACATGAGCACGACCGCCGCGCCCACCGGGCGCGTCCGGCAGGCGGCCCGCGAGGGGCGGGCGGTCCCCGAGGGGGTGCTGAGCGCCGACGACGGCGCCGCGGTCACCGATCCGGCCGCCTTCGACGAGGGGCGGGCGCACCTGCTGTGGCTGGGCGGCGGTGCCGGGCAGTACAAGGGCTTCGGGCTCGGCATCGCGGTGGAGGTCCTGTCCGCCGTGGTGTCCGGCGCCGGCCTGGGCGCGCATCCGGACGCGTTCCGCGGCGACGGCGGGCCCGGCGGCCGCGACGACGACATCGGCTTCTTCGCTGCCGCGATCGCGCCCGGCGCGCTCCGCGCGGGCGCGGACGACGACGCGGACGTGCTGTTCGGCGCCCTGCTCGGCTGCCCGCCCACCGACCCGGCCGAACCGGTGCGCTATCCCGGCTGGCACGAGTACCAGCGAGCCCGGAGGCGGCGGCGCCACGGCGTCCCGCTCGGCGCGGACCTGTACCGGGAACTGCGCGACGTCGCCGCGAGCCACGGCGTCCCCGCCCCCGCCGTGCTGGAGCGGTCGTGACGGCGCCGCTGCGGGTCGCCGTCATCGGCCTCGGGGTGATCTCCCGCTTCTACCTCGCGGCGCTGCGCGACGCGCCCGCCATGCGGCTGGCCGCCGTCTGCGACAGCGACCCGGCGAGGCTGGCCGGCCACCCGGTGCCGGGCCACACCGACCACCTCCGGATGCTCCGCGAGACACCACTGGACGCCGTGGTGGTCACGGTCCCCAACGACGTGCACCTGCGGGTATGCGCGGACGCGCTGAACATGGGTGCGGCCGTCTGCGTGGAGAAGCCGCTCGCCCTCGACTTCGCGCAGGGGACCGCGCTCCGGAAACTGGCCGAGCACCGGAACGTCCCGCTGTTCACGGCCTTCCACCGCCGCTACAACGAGGCCGTCGGACGGCTGCGCGCCGAGTGCGCCGGAGCGGCGGTCGACGAGGTCACCGTCCGCTACCTGGAACGCATCGAGGAGCACGCGGGCCCCGACGGCTGGTACCTCGACATGGAGCGCTGCGGCGGCGGATGCGTCGCCGACAACGGACCCAACGCCTTCGACCTCGTCCGGCTCCTGCTGGGACCGGCCGAGGTGGTGTCCGCGCGGATCACGCGGGACGCCGGGGGCGTCGACCGGCAGGCCGACATCCGGCTGCGCGCGGAGGGCGCACGCGCGCGGGTCCTGCTCGACTGGTCCTACCCCGGTGAACGCAAGGACGCCGAGGTGCGGCTCGCCGGCGGGCGGACGGTGCGCGCCGACATGCTCGCCGGCCACGCCGGGTTCAAGGGCTCCCTGTGGCACGAGTACGCGGGCGTGCTGGACGCCTTCGAGCGATGCGTCCGGGGAACCGGGGAGCGCGACGGCGGCCTGGAGGCGCTGCGATTCGTGCGGGACGCCTACCGGCTGGAGGCGTCCGGGCGGCCCGTCGGGGCGGAGCGGGGAAGGGGCGCGCAGTGAATCCGGCCGAGGACGGTCCGAAGAGCGCGGTCCCCGCGACGGTCGTCAAGGTGCTCGCCCATCGCCGGACGGACCGGGGGATGCGGCTGGAGCCGTTCGCCAGCCGGTGCGTCCGCGCCGGGGAGGTCCACGAGCTGGTGGCCACCGACCACGGTGAGACCGCCTCCGGCGCGCGGATCGACCGGGTCGCGTTCCTCGGCTTCGCCGAGATCAACGCGGGGGGCGTGCTCGACCGCGGCGACGAGCTGTGGGTGGGCGGGCGGCGCATCGGCGTCCTGCTCGGCTTCGACGGCTGCCACTTCCCCAACCACTACAACGTGCTCGTCCGGGCCGAGCCGGCCTGCACCGGGACCGAGCTGGGCCTGGTGCCGGGGGAGCGGCTGGCATTCCGGCAGGGACCCGCGCGGCGCTGAATTCCGGCCGGAAAGCGGCCTCCGCCCGAATTGCGAGAAATGGCGATGACGCATCTCCAAATGGTGATCTATTTCAGTGATACGGCCTTCGTCCAGGAGATATCCAACCCTTACCCGCGGTGCACATTAAATGCGGACGCCGGGCGGAAGAATAGCTATCGTCCGCCCATCAGTTCCACCCGCACAGGAGGAGATGCACATGGTCATGGCCACCACCCAGTCCAGTCGCCTGGAGGAGCGGTTCCGGTTGTGGGACCGCAACGGCAACGGCGCCATCGAGCGGTCCGACTTCGAGCGGGAGGCGGACGAGATCATCGCCCGCCTCGGCGCGCAGGGCACCCCGAAGGCGGACCAGCTCAAGCAGGCCTACCTGGGCATGTTCGACAAGCTGTCCGGCTCCGCCGGCAGCGACAAGCTGTCGCGCAACCAGTTCCTGGAGGCCGCCGACAAGGAGATCATCGGCAAGGGCGACGCCGGGTTCGCCGCGGTCGTGCGGCCGACCATCGAGGCGATCGTCGGCGTCCTGGACCGCAGCGGCGACGGCGAGATCTCCCCGTCGGAGATGCACGGCTGGTTCGCCGCGATCGGCCTGGAGGGCGAGGTCGCCGACCGCGCCTTCCGCGACCTCGACACCGACAACAGCGGCAAGCTCTCGGTCAACGAACTGGTCGACGCGGTCCGCGACTACCACCTCGGCCGAAACGACATCCCGCTGCTCGGGCGCTGATCGGCCCCCGCCGGTAGGAAACGCCGTCCGGGAAAGACCCATGGCCATTCTCCACCGGTCTCCCCGGGTCTTTCCCGGACGGTCCCCGCCGCCCTCCGACCGCAAAGGCAATCGTGCAGAAAACGTCGCCCCCGGTAGCGTCCGCCATTCCGTTCTTCAGCCAGGCCAGGACCTTTGAAGAGAACTGGAGCGAGATCAGGAACCACGTCACCGACGTTCTCGACGACGGGAAGTTCTCGCACGGCGCGAAGGTCGGCGAACTGGAGGACCGGCTCGCGGCCTGGACCGGCGCCCGCCACGTCGTCGCCGTCAACTCCGGCACCGACGCGCTGGTCCTGCTGCTGCGCGCCGCCGGGCTGCGGCCGGGCGACGAGGTGATCGTCCCGGCGTACTCGTTCATCGCGACGGCCAGCGCCGTGGTGCTCGCCGGCGGCGTCCCCGTCTTCGCCGACATCGAGGAGGGCGGCCACGGCGCCGACCCGCGCTCGGTGGACGCCGCCGTCACCGGCCGCACCAAGATGATCATGCCGGTCCACCTGTTCGACCGGATGGCCGACCTGCGCGCACTCCAGGACGTGGCGCGGCGCCACGGCCTGACGGTCGTGGAGGACAGCGCCGAGGCCATCGGCATGCGCATGGACGGCACCCACGCGGGGCTCCTCGGCGCCGGCGGGGTCCTGTCGTTCTTCCCCGCCAAGACGCTCGGCGGAATCGGGGACGGTGGGGCGGTGCTGACCGGCGACGCGGCCATCGCCGAGAAGGTCCGGATGCTCCGCCACCACGGGCGCGGCGGCCGCACGCTCGGCGACTTCCCCGCCATCTCCAACGCCACAATGCTGCCGGGACGCAACAGCAAGATGGACGACGTCCAGGCGGCCGTCCTGCTGGCCAAGCTCGCGGCGCTCGACGCGGCCATCGCCCGGCGCGCCGAACTGGCCGGCCGCTACGACGCCCGGCTGCGCCGCGTGCCGGGCGTCCGGAGCGTCCCGGGAGCGCGCCCGCCACTTCCCGGGAGCAACCGCGTCGTCTACGTCTATCTCCTCCAGGTCGACGACCGCGACGCTCTGGCCGCACATCTGTCCGCCCGCGGGATCGGCACGGAGATCTACTACCCGGTTCCGCTGCACCTGCAGCCGTGCTTCGCCCGCCTCGGCCACCGGCCCGGCGACTTCCCGCGCGCGGAGGCCGCCTGCGCGTCCGCCATCGCGCTCCCGCTCCATCCCGACCTGCCCGAGGCGCACGCCGACCGCGTCTGCGACGAGATCGAGGGCTTCTACGCCGGGCGGGCGCGATGACCGCGCCGTCCATCACGACCGTCCCGTTCTTCTCGCCGGAGCTGTTCGAGCACGACCGGGAGGCGCTGCTGGAGATCGTGCACGCCATCGGCACCGGTTCCGAGCAGAAGTTCATCCTCGGCGAGCACACCGCGCGGCTGGAGCGGGAGCTGGCCGGACGCGTCGGCGCCCGCGCCGCCGTCGCCTGTTCGAGCGGGACGTCCGCACTGACCCTGATCCTGACGGCCATGGGCGTCGGCCCGGGAGACGAGGTCATCGTTCCCGCGTTCGGCTGCGCGCCGCTCGCCGCGACCGTCATCGACGCCGGCGCCCGCCCGGTGTTCGCCGACATAGACCCGGCGCGGCTGACCGTCGATCCGGCCGCCGCCGAACCGCTGATCACGCCGCGCACCAAGGTGCTGGTGGCCGCCCACATGTTCTCGGTGATGGCGGACATGCCCGCCTTCCGCGAGCTGGCCGACCGGCGCGGCCTCCGCCTGGTCGAGGACTCCGCGCTCGCCCAGGGCGGGACGCTGCGCGGCCTGCCCGCGGGACGCTGGGGCGACGCGGGGGTCTACTCGTTCGTCCAGGTCAAGACCTTCGGCATGCCCGGAGAGGGCGGCATGGTCGTCACCGGCGACACCGCCCTCGCCGCGGCCGTGCGAATGCTCCGCAACCACGGGCAGGACGGCGTCCACCGGTTCGTCCACCACCGGATCGGCCAGAACAGCCGCTTCGACGAGGTGATGGCCGCCTTCCAGCTGCACCGGCTGCCGGGCCTCGCCGACCGGCTCGCACGCCGCGCGGAGATCTCCGCCCGCTACTCCCGGCGCCTCGCCCCGCTGGCCGGCCGCGGCCTGGTGGCGCCACCGGAGGGCGGCGACGGCCGGTTCCCCTACGTGTACACCGTCCTCACCGAGCGGCGGGACGCGCTGCGGTGCCATCTGGCCGAGCACGGCGTCGCCGCCCACGTGTACTACCCGCGCCCGCTGCCCGCCCAGCCGGCGTTCGCCCCTTACGCGCGGCCCGGCGGGTCCTGGCCGAACGCGGCGGACGCCGCCCGCCGCAACATCTCACTTCCGCTCTACCCGAACCTGACCGACGCGCAGGTCGAGCACGTAGCCGACGCCGTGTGCGCGTTCACCGACACCCACCGGGACCAGGAATGAGCTACCGAATCGCCGTCCGGGAGCCCGGTTCGTCCGGGCACGGCACCCTCGCCGCCTACGCACGGCTGGCCAAACTCGACATCTACGACTACTACCTCGGGCTCGTGGTCGTGTGGGCGCTGCTGGCGCCCGCCCTGCGCTGGGAGCCGCGGACGTTCGGCCTGCTCGCGCTGACCCTGCTCGCCGAGGTCGTCGTGGTGGCCGCCATGGTCGGCTTCGACGACATCACCGGCCACCGCGACGGCAGCGACGCGGCCAACTACGGCTCGGACGCGGCCCGGCGCCGGCTGGCCCGCAAACCCCTCGTCGCCGGGACGCTCACCGAGGCGCAGGCACTGCGCTTCTCCTGGACGGCCGCCGCGGCGGGGGCCGCGCTGTGGGCGGCCGTGGTCGCGGCCGCCCCGTACCGGCCGGCGTGGGCGGTCGTGCTCGCGGCGGTGTGCGTGGCCGCGTCCGTGCAGTACTCGTGGGGCTTGAAGATCAGTTACCGCGGGTTCCAGGAGGTCTTCCTCATCGGCCTCGGGATCGGCTGGACGCTGGTGCCGTACGCGCTGCTGACCGGCGGGGCGACCGGGTTCGTCGTCGTGCAGGCGGTGCTGTTCGGGTCCGGACCGATGCTGTTCGGGCTCTACTCCAACACGAGCGACGCCGACGGCGACCGCGCGGCCGGGCGCATCACCGTCGCCACCTTGGTCTCCGCCCCGGCGCACCGGATGTTCGTCGCCGTCATGACGGGCGCCCAGATCGTGCTCATCGCCGCAGCGACGGCCGCGGGAACCGCACCGCGGTGGTTCGCGGCGGTCATGCTCCCGCTCGTCGCCATGCGGGTCGCCCACCTCCTCATCGGCTTCCGCGGCGACATCCTGCGCGCCCGCCGGATCGCCATCCACGCCCACCGCGTCACGGTGGTCCTGCTGGTCGTGGCCGCCCTCGTGGCCGGAGCGACGTCGTGAGCCGGCCGGTGCCGGACGTCGCCGTGGTGGGCGCGGGGCCCGCCGGGCTGGCGGCCGCGTACGCGCTCGTCCGGCGGGGACGCACGGTGCGCGTGCTCGAAGCCGCCGGCGCCGTCGGCGGGCGGATGCGGACCGTCCGCGAGCACGGCTGCCTGATCGACACCGGCGCCGAGATGTTCCCCGGCCGCGCCGGCTACCCGGCGACCTGGGAACTCATCGCCGATCTCGGGCTGGACCGCGACCCGGCCGCCGTGCCGAACGTCCGCGACGCCCTGGCCGTGTGGCGCGGCGGCCGGTCCCGCCCGAACGCGGGCCGCCCCCTCGGGCTGGTGACCGGCGCCGGCCTGGGCCCGCGCGCCCGCTTCGACCTCGTGCGGCTTCAGGTGCGGCTGGCGCGGCTCGGCGACCTCGACCCCGACCGTCCCGAACGGGCGGGCATCGCCGCGGAGACCGTGGCCGACCTGGTCCGGCCCTACCACCCGGATCTGTACGACCACCTCGTCCACCCGCTGGTCTCCGGGTTCTTCGGCTGGGACCCCGGGCGCTCGGCCGCAGCACCGTTCGCGGCGCACCTGGCCGCGTGCGGCGGCTCGCACACCTGGCACACCTACCGCGACGGCATGGACACCCTGGCGCGCGCCCTCGCCGGCCGCCTCGACGTCACCACCGATCACCCCGTCACCCGCGTGACCGGCGAGGACGGCCTCGTCCGGGTGGAGTCTCCGCGCGGCACCGTGATCGCTCGGGCGGTGGTACTCGCCGTCCCGGCCCCGGTCGCGGCCGGCCTCTACGACGATCCCCGGCCCGCCGCGCGGGAGTTCCTCGCGGCGTGCGGGTACACGCCCATGCTGCGCGTCAGCCTCGTCACCGACACGCCGCCGGAGGGCGAGCCGCGGAGCTTCGCCACGCTCATCCCCGAGTCCGAGGACTCCCTGCTCAACGTCATCACCCTCGACCACCGCAAGCATCCCGGGCGCGTGCCGCGCGGGCGCGGGCTGATCTCGCTGATCCCGTCGCCGCGCGGCTGCCGCGAACTCCTCGACGCGCCCGGCCGGACGGTCGCGGAACGGCTGCTCGCCCGCGCCCGCCGCTTCGTCCCCGGCCTGCCGGCCGCGCCGTCCCACGTCCGGGTGCACCGGTTCCGGCACGGACTGCCCGAGGCGACTCCGGCCGCCCTGCGGTTGCGCGGCGCGTTCGCCCGGCGGCCGGTCGCCGCGGTCGAGTACGCGGGCGACTGGGTGCCGCTGCGCCCGTGCAGCGAGGGCGCGGTCTCCTCCGCCGCCCTCGCCGTCGAGCGGATCCAGGCCCACCTGTCGTCGCCCGCGCGGCGTCCGGCCGTCCCCGCCGGCGAAGAGCAGAGGTGAGAGATGGCACTCTTCGGTAAGCGCATCGAACTGGGCACGCTGTTCGAGGACGTGGCCGCCCGCGGTCACTCCACCACGGTGCACCTCAGCCGCCCGCTGGACATCGCCCCCGAGATGGGCACCGTCCTGGATCCGCCCGCCCTGGCCGGGCTCGTCCGGGACGCCGCCGGATGGTTCGCCGCGGCGGGGGTGAGGCCGGGCGACCGCGTCGCCATCAGCAAGCGCGACCATTGGGACGTGGTGCTGCTGTGCTGCGCGGCCGCCCGCCTGGGCGCGGTGCCCGCGCCGCTGTCGGCGCACCTGGAAGCGGACGTGCTGGACGTCCTCGTCAAACGGCTGGATCCGGCACTGCTGGTCGTGGACGCGGCGCGGCCGGTGAACCGCGCGGCCTCCCGGACGCTCGTGCTCGAGGGGGAGGCCGGTGACGCGCCCGCGCTGTCCCTCGACGACGTGCGCGGCCACGCCGCCCCCGTTCCCTGCCGTCCGCCGGTCGACGACCCGCTCGCCATCGTGCACACCTCGGGCACCACCGGGGTGCCGAAGCTCGTCGTGCACTCCACCCGGACGCTGCTGCGCCGCCTCGCCGACTTCGAGGCCCACCGGTGGCCCGTGCTCGCCAGCCGTCCGGACGACGTGGTCGCCGCCGCCTTCTCCTTCGCCCACGGCCGCGCGCTCGCCTGGACGGCCGCCGTGTCGGCCCTCGGCCCCGCGAAGATGGTGGTGATCACCTCCGCCGGCTGGGACGAGGCCCGCGCGCCGCTGGAGGAGCACCGGCCGACCATCCTGGAGGCGCAGCCCTCCACCTTCGTGCGCTGGCGCCCGCACGCGCGGACGCGGGCGTTCGAGCGCGTCCGCCTCTACATCAGCACGTTCGACGCCGTGCACCCGCCGACCGTCCGCACGTTCCTCGACGCCACCCGGCAGCGCCGTCCGATCTGGCTGCAGGGCTGGGGGCAGAGCGAGACGGGGCCGCTGACCTTCCGCTTCCTGACCCGGCGCGCCATGCGGGCCGAGCGCGGCCGGCACCCGACGACCCGGGACCTCGGCAGGCCCGTCCCCGGCCGCACCCGGCTGCGGGTCGTCGACCGCTACACGCTGCGTCCCGTCCCGCGCGGCACCGCCGGCCTGCTGGCCTGCAGCACCAAGGCGCTCTGCTTGGACTACACCGCCGAACGGGAACGGTACCTGCGCAAGCGCGCGGGGCAGTGGTTCATCACCGGCGACCTCGGCGTCCTCACCCGGAGCGGGCGCCTGCTCCTGCTGGACCGGGAGGCCGACGCCCTCCCGGACGCCAGCTGCGTCGAGGTGGAGGACGTCATCGAGGACCGGCTGCCCGGCGTCGGCGAATGCGTCGTGCTGAGCGTCCCCGGCCGGCCCGCGCAGCCCGTGCTCGTCGTCGAGGACGGGCGCCTGGATCCGGACCGATGGCGGAACGCCGTCGCCGACCTGCCGGAACTCGCCGAACCGGTCCTCCTGACGTGGGAGCGGATACCGCGCACGGCCACCGGCAAGGTGCGGCGAGCGGCCCTCCGCGAGCACCTGGACCTGCCTCCCGAGACCCACGGGACGGGCAAGTGGACGTGAGAACGGAGACCGCCCGCACCTCGGTGGGTCTCACGGCCCACCCTCTCGACGGGACGGTCGTGCGTGCGCTCGGCGACTCGCTCGCGGTCCGCGTCGCCGCCGCCCGGTTGCGCGCGCTCGGCTGCGTGGTCGAGACCGGTGACGCGGCGCCGCCGGATGCGCCCGCGGGGTGGCTCGGCGTCGTCCAGGCGTCCTTCGTGCCGGGGGACCGTGGCCTGCCCGAGTGCCGTATCTGCTGGTCAGGCCCGGTGCGAGTGCCCATGGCGGGGGAGCGCGATGTGCAGGCCGCCTGCGGCATCATGCACGTCCACGGGCGCGCCACCGGCGCGCCGCGCGTGCTGCGGGTGGATTTCGCGTCGGTGTGCGCGGGCGTCCTCGCGGCCCAGGCCATCGTGGCCGGGTTGCTGGCCGTGGTGCGGGGCGGGACGGCCGTCCGCGCGGCGACCTCCGTCGCCCAGGCCGCGGCGCTGGCGCTCACCCAGTACGTCGCCGTCGCCACGTCGGACCCCGCCGGGTGCGCGCCCGGGACCGGTGAGCGGACGCCGCCGTTCCGGTCGGCCGACGGCGTCCGGTTCGAGATCGAGACGTTCGCCGCCGAGAACTGGCTGGCCTTCTGGACGGCGCTCGGCGCCGGACGGCCCGCGATCGTCGCGGGCTGGCCGCCGTTCCAGCAGCGCTTCGCCACCGCGGTCTGCGTCCTTCCACCCGCGCTGGCGGACGCGGCGGCCGGGCATGCCTACCCGGCCGTCCGTGCCGCCGCTCATGCTGCGGGCGTCAGCATCGTGGAGGTGAGCGAGGATCCGGCGCGGCCCCTGCCACCGCTCGCGTCCCCATGGCGGCTCCGCCCCACCACGTCCGCTGTGCGGGCGGACGGCCGGGCGCACCGTCCTGTGATGGGCCATGCCCCGCTGGGCGGCCTGTGCGTGGTCGAGGCCACCAACCGCGTCCAGGGGCCGCTCGCCGGGCACCTGCTCGGCCGTCTCGGCGCCGAGATCGTCCGGCTGGAACCGCCCGGCGGCGACCCGATGCGCGGCGTCCCGCCCATGGCGGGCGGCTGCTCCGCCCGCTTCCTCGCGCTGAACCGGGGCAAGGGCGCCGTCGAGGCCGACCTGAAGACCCGCGCGGGCCGCGAGACGGCGCTCCGGGTCCTCGCCTCGTCGGACGTCTTCCTGCAGAACTGGCCGCCCGGCCGGGCGGGCCGGTTCGCGCTGGACGCCGGTGACCTGGCCGCCGTCCGGCCCGGTCTCGTCTACGCGCACGCCGGGGGCTGGGCCGAGGCCCATCCGGCGCCGCAGCCCATGGGCACCGACTACCTCGTCCAGGCGTACACGGGAATCGCGGCCCTGCTCGCGGAGGACGGACGGCCCCCGGCGCCGACGCTGCTGACCATCACCGACGTCCTCGGCGCCCTCATCAGCGCCGAAGGGACCGTCGCGGGCCTGCTCGCCCGCGCCCGCACCGGCACCGGCGTCCGCGTCGAGACCGGGCTGGCCGACGCCGCCCGCCTCCTGCGCGACGCGCACGCCGATCACGCGATCGCGGAGACGGCACCCACGGCACCCGTGGTGTCGGACCTCGCCGCGATGGCCGCCGACCCCGCGTACGAGGCGCTCTTCGAGTCCGACGGCGAAGCCGCCTACAGCCGCAGCCCGTGGACGTTCGCGCCCCGGCACTCTCGCACCCCGGAAGAGGACGCATGACATCAGAATCCGCATGGAGATCGGCCAACGGCGTCACCATCGCCGACCGGGTCCCCGCCGAGACGCGCGCGGCCTGGACCGCCGCCGGCCTGTGCCCCGGCCGGGACCTCTACGCGCTGTTCCGCGACCACGTCCTCGCCGCACCCGGCCGCGCCGCCGTCGTCGACGGCGTGGGCGTGCTCGGCTATGCCGCCCTCGACGACCGCGTCCGCCGGGCGGCCGCCGCGTTGCGGGCCGGTGGCCGGGGACCGTCCGACATCATCGCCGTCCTGCTGCCGAACGGCCGCGACGCCGTCGTCGCCGAGCTGGCGATCGCGGCGATCGGCGCCGTGGCCCTGCCGATCCCGCACACGCACGGACCGCGCGACGTCGCGCGGCTCCTCACCCGGTCCCGCGCCGCCGCGGTCATCACCGCGCCCGAGACGGTGGCGGCGGCCGGCGATCTGCAGGCATGGACGCCGGGAGCGCCGCCGCGCCCAGGGATCCGTTCCCTCGGCGACGCCGACCCGCGGGACTGGCGCCCCGGACCCGTTGACGCGGAGGCCCCGGCCCGCATCCTGATCTCCTCGGGGTCGGAGTCGGAACCGAAGATGGTGGCCTACTCCCACAACGCCATGGGCGGCGGACGCGGCAACTATGTGGCCGCCCTGAGACGCGGGCCCGAGCCGATGCGCGCCCTGGTCCTGGTGTCGCTGGCGTCGTCGTACGGATCGCTCGCGACCTCGGTGATCATGGCACGCCACGGCGGGACGCTGGTGCTGCTCCCGCGGTTCGACGCCGCCGCCGCGCTCGAAGCCGTCGAGCGGCACCGCCCCACCCATCTGTTCGGCGTCCCGACCATGCTGTGGCGGATGGCCGAATGCGAGACCGCCGCGGACGTGTCCTCGCTCCACGCCGTCGTCTCCAGCGCGGGACCGGTGCACCGGCACGTCCGGGACGCCTGCGTCCGCCGGTTCGGCATGCCGCCGATCAACATCTACGGGTCCAGCGACGGCGTCAACTGCCACACCGGCGACGACCCGGCCCGCTGGGAACCCGGGCTGGCGGGCATCCCCGATCCGGATGTCGCGCGGATCAGCATCCGCGACCCGGAGGGGCGGGCCCTGCCGCCCGGCCAGGCGGGGGAGATCTGGGCACTCGGGCCGATGACCCCACTGTGCTACGTCGAGGCGCCTGACCTGGACGCCCGGTACCGGGCCCCCGGCGGCTGGGTTCGCACCGGCGACCTCGGCCGCCTGGACGGCGACGGCACGCTGTGGGTGCTCGACCGGCTCAAGCGCGTCGTCATCCGCGGCGGCGTCGGGATATCCCCGGCGGAGGTGGAGCGCGAGCTCATCGGCCACCCCGACATCGCCGACGCGCACTGCGTCCCGGTGAGCGACCGGGACCTGGGCGAGCGGATGTGCGCCTGCCTGGCGCCGCGTCCCGGCGCCCGGCCGCCGTCCCCGGCCGCCCTGATCTCCTACCTGCTGGAGCGCGGCGTGGACCGGCGCGGGCTGCCCGAGCGCTTCCTGATGCTGCCCGAACTCCCGGTCGGCCCGACCGGCAAGGTCAACGTCTCCGCCCTGACCCGCATCGCCGCCGAGGCCGCCGTCCCGGCGGACGCCGGTTCCGCGCGGCCGAACGCCCGGGGGTGAGGAGATGCCGGTGCATGCGACGTCCAGGCCCCTGCCCGTCTTCGGTCACGACGAGGACCGCAACGGTGAGCAGCACCGCCTGCTGAGCCTCGCCCTCGACCCCCTCACCACCGAACGCCTCGCCCTGACCGGCATCGGACCGGGATGGCGGTGCCTGGAGGTCGGCGCGGGGAACGGCGGCGTCGCGGCCTGGCTGGCCCGGCGCGTCGCCCCGGCGGGCAGCGTGCTGGCCACCGACATCAGGCCCCCGGCCCGGCCGCCGGACGTCGCGGGCCTCGAACTCGTCCGGCACGACATCGTCCGCGACCCGCTTCCCGAGGCCGAGTTCGACCTCGTCCACGCGCGTCTCGTGCTCAGGCTGCTGCCCGAACGCCTCGCCGTGCTCGACAGGCTGGTACGCGCGCTCAAACCGGGCGGCGTGCTCCAGCTGGACGAGTTCGACGCGACCGACGCGCCCGCCCTGCGCGTGCCCGATCCCGCCGCACACCGGCTCTACAGGACGTTCATGGAGACCAAGGCCCAGATCATGGACGGCGAGGAGGTCGACATGGCCTGGGGACGCAAGGCGGGCGCCGCGATGAGCCGGGCAGGGCTGACCGAGGTCTCCTCCTACCACCGTTTCGAGGTGTGGAGTGCGGGCTCGCCCGGCCTCCAGCTCGTCAGCCACCACACCCGGCATCTGCGCGAGAAGTTCATCCGCGCCGGTATGACCGGCCGGCAGCTGGCCGACGTGCGTGACCTGCTCGCCCACCCCGTCTTCCGGGCCCGCTCCTACGCGATCTATTCGGTGCAGGGCCGGCGCCCTCGGGAGGGACGAGGAGCGCCCATCGCATCGACCTGCCCACCGCCGCCCCGGACGTCCACGCCGCGATGGCGGGCCTCGACAGGGCCGCCGGCGCGAAACTCGATCCGCTCCTGGCCGAACTCGTCCGCATCCGCGTCTCCCAGATCAACGGCTGCGCGTTCTGCCTGTCGCTGCACACGCGGGCGGCGGTGGAAGCGGGAGAAAGCGAGGAACGCCTGGACGCGCTCGCATCCTGGCAGGGCAGCCCTCTGTTCACCGGCGCGGAGTGCGCGGCCCTCGGACTCGCCGAGGCCATGACCTCGATCGGCCCTGCCGGTGTACCGGGCGACGTCTTCGCCGCCGCCCGCGAGCACTTCGGCGAGACCCCGCTGGCCCATCTCCTGTGGACGATCGCCGCCATCAACGCCTGGAACCGCGTGGGCATCGCCGTGACCCCGTGACCTAGACGAGGAGGGCCAGGAAGAAGTCGACCCGGTCTTCCAGCCGGGAGAGGTCCCGTCCGGTGAGGTCCTGGATGCGCTGGATCCGGTACCGGACGGAGTTGACATGCAGGTGGAGCTGCTCGGCGCAACGCGTCCAGGAGCCGGAGTTGTGCAGGAACGTCTCCAAAGTGCGGACCAGGTCGGCGCCGTGCGCCTGGTCGTAGGCGTGCAGCGGGTCCAGCAGCCGCACCTTGAACATCTGCCGGACGTCGTCGGGGACGCTGGCGAGCAGCAGCACGTGCGTGGCGAGTTCGTCGTGCCGGACGACCCGGACCGGATCGGTCCGGGTGGCGGCAAGGCGGCGGGCGTAGCGGGCCTCCTCGATGGCGCCGCGCAGGTCGGCGGCCATGGCGGTGTCGCTGACGCCGACTGCGATGCGGCCGTCCGGCAGGCCGGGGGACAGGAGGCCGAGCGCGTCCTGGACGGCGGCGGCGACGTCCTGCCCCGCGAAGGGCACGAGTGCTACGGCCTCGTCGTCCAGCATCCCGACCACCGGGTCCGCGGCGGGCACGACCTCCGACAGGACGGTGCGCAGCTCGCCCGGCCGCAGTGCCCCCTGAGCCGAGGCCGCGACGATCACCACCGGGAAGGCCAGACCCTCTGCGGCGTCACCGGCGAACGCAGCGGTCACGACATCCTGCGACGAACGGTCCTCGGCACGCAGCCGGGCCCGTTCGAGCGCGACGATCGCGGCCAGTTCCCCGGTGAGCGTGTGGCGTTCGGGCGGCCAGTCGGCGAAGTCGCCCTCCAGCGCGAGGAACCAGTCGGCGGCGCGCGGCGTGTCGTCCGGGCCGACGGGGAAGATCGACATGCCGAGGGCGGGGACGTGCCGCGGCAACCGGGACGCGGTGAGGAACTCCCGGGCCAGGGCGGCGGGATCGGGCGGCGGCGGCCCCGCGACGACGCGCCCGGTCGGCGCGAGGACATGGCAGTGCCCGACGAGATCGAGGACGGCTCCGAGCCCGGTCCCCTCGACGAGCCGCCGGTGCCGGTCCAGGACGGCCGTCAGGTCGGCCGCGCGGGCGCCCGACAGATGCCGCACGACCTCCTCGGTGACCGTCGCGAACGCCACGTCCTCGGGCACCTTGAGCAGCGGAAGCCGGTGCCGGCGGCACGCCTCGACGAGATCGTCCGGGATCGTGCCGAGCGTGAGGTCCCAGGCGGCGAGCCCGGAGACGCCCGCACCCGCGAGGGCTCGCACGAAGGTCTCGGAGTCGTCCGGGCCCGTCCGCCAGACGAGCCCGGTCAGGACGAGCTCGTGTCCGCGCAGGTAGCGGCCCGGGTCGAGCAGGTCGGTGGTGACGACCCACCGGATCGGCCGGTCCAGCTCGTCCTCACCGGCGACGACCTCCAGCCGCAGTTCGCCCATGCCGAGCAGAGAACGCAACTTCACATGTAGCAACCTACAAAACGGACCGCGCGGCCGGGACCACAGTTCGGACGTCCTGTGCCTCGACCCGCGCGCGGGCGACTGTGTGTACTGCAAGCGTGGTGGAACCTGTCACTGAGGAGCTGGCGGCGTGTTGCGCGTCCCGCCGGTGGGTCGAGGCGCTCGCTGGACGGTCCTACAAGGACGTCGGTGACTTGCAGGCCGCCTCGAAACGCGCGCTGGACGCGCTGGAGTGGGCGGACGTCGAGGAGGCGCTCGCCGCGCATCCGCGCATCGGGGACCGGGTCCAGGGCGGCACGCGTGAGGCCGGCTGGTCGAGAGGCGAGCAGTCCGGGATGGACGGCACGGCGGCCGACCTCCAGGCGGCCCTGGTCGAGGGGAACCGCGCTTACGAGGAGCATTTCGGGCATGTGTTCCTGATCTGCGCGTCCGGGAGGTCGGCTCTGGAGATGCTCGGTGAGTTGCGGGAGCGGCTGGGGAATGACGTCGAGACCGAGCGGGCCGCCGTCCGCCGGGAACTCGCGAAGATCGTCGACCTGCGGCTGGCGAAGCTGCTGGAGGGAACATGAGCCTGTCGACCCACGTGCTGGACGCGGCGAAGGGGCTGCCGGCCGCGGGCGTGGCCGTCCGGCTCGACCGGCGCGGCGAGGACGGCGCCTGGACGACCCTCGCCGAGGCCAGCACCGACGCCGACGGCCGGATCAAGGAGTGGGGCGTCCTGCCGCAGGAAGGGGTGCACCGGCTGACGTTCGGCACCGAGGGCCTGTCGGAGTTCTATCCGGAGGTCGCGGTGGCGTTCACGATCGGCGACCCGGGGCGGCACTACCACGTCCCGCTGCTGATCAGCCCGTTCGCGTACTCGACCTACCGGGGGAGCTAGCCGCGATGGCGATCGTTCTCGGACCCAACCGCTACGGCAAGGCGGAGACGCGCGTCGTCCGCGTGACGCGGGACGGCGGCACGCACCGGATCAGGGACCTCAGCGTCGGCATCGCCCTCTCCGGTGCGATGGAGGACGTGCACCTGACCGGCGACAACGCGGCCGTCCTGCCGACCGACAGCCAGAAGAACACCGTGTTCGCGTTCGCGAAGAAGCACGGCATCGACGCGATCGAGGACTTCGGGCTCCTGCTCGCCCGCCACTTCGTGGACTCGCAGCCGGCGATCGACCATGCCCGGGTGGAGATCCGCGAGTACGGCTGGCGGCGCATCACCGGCGGGCACTCGTTCGTCCGGGACGGCGGCGAGGTGCGGACCGCGCTGATCCACCACGACGCCGCGGCCGAGTCGGTCGTCTCCGGCCTGACCGACCTGGTCGTTCTCAACTCGACCGGCAGCGAGTTCCACGGGTTCGCCCAGGACGAGTACACGACGCTCGCACCCACCGACGACCGCGTGCTGGCCACGGCCGTGACCGCCCAGTGGCGGCACCGGAGCACCTCGTCCTGGGACGAGTCCTACCGGGCGGCGCGCGACCACCTGCTGCACGCGTTCGCCGAGACGCACAGCCTGTCGCTCCAGCAGACGCTCTACCAGATGGGGCGCCGCGTCCTCGCCGAGCGCCCGGAGATCTGCGAGGTCAGGCTGTCGATGCCCAACAAGCATCACTTCCTGGTCGATCTGGAGCCGTTCGGCATGGACAACGACAACGAGGTCTACTTCGCCGCGGACCGCCCGTACGGGCTCATCGAGGGCACGGTGCTGACCGACGACGCGCCGGACGCCCCGTCCGCCTTCAATTGAGGAACCCTGGAGACATGGACTTCCTGCGACCGCTGACCTGGGAGGACGCGCTCGCCGCCAAGGCGGGGCGGCCGGGCGCGCTGCCCGTCCAGGGCGGCACCGACGTGATGGTCGAGATCAACTTCGACGTGCACCGGCCCGAGGCGCTGCTCGACCTGACCCGGGTCGGCGCCCTCACCGAGTGGGACACGACGGACGGACGGCTCCGCGTCGGCGCCGGCGTCCCGTATGCGCGGCTGATCACGGAGCTGGGCGACCGGCTGCCCGGCCTCGCTCAGGCGTCCCGCACGGTCGGGTCGCCGCAGATCCGCAACCGGGGCACGGTCGGCGGCAACCTCGGCGCCGCGTCGCCCGCCGGGGACGGCCACCCGCCGCTGCTCGCCGGGGACGCCGTGATCGAGGTGGAGTCGGCGGCGCGCGGCGTCCGGATGATCCCGGCCGCGGAGTTCTTCGTCGGGGTGAAGAAGAACGCCCTCGCCCCGGACGAGCTGATCCGCGCGTTCTGGACGGCCCCCGCGTCCGGCCCCCAGTACTTCTCCAAGATCGGCACCCGGAACGCGATGGTGATCGCGGTCTGCTCGTTCGCGCTCGCCCTGCACCCGGAGGAGCGGCGGGTCGGGACCGGCCTCGGCTCGGCCGCACCGACGCCCCGCCGAGCCCTGGACGCCGAGGCGTTCATCTCCGGCGAACTGGACTGGGACGACCGGGGCCCGCTCGCCGAATCGGCCGCGCACCGGTTCGGCGAGCTGGTCCGGGACGCCGCCTCGCCCATCGACGACGTCCGCGGGACGGGCGACTACCGCAGGCACGCCCTCGCGGTGATGGCGCGCCGGACATTGACCTGGGCCTGGAACGACCACCGGGCGGCGACCGCCGGAAGGGAGGCGTCCTGATGCGCGTGAACCTGACCGTCAACGGGACGGAAGAGGCCGTGGACGACGTGTGGGAGGGCGAGAGCCTCCTCTACATGCTGCGCGAGCGGATGGGCCTGCCGGGCTCGAAGAACGCCTGCGAGCAGGGCGAATGCGGCTCGTGCACGGTCTATCTGGATGGTGTGCCGGTGTGCGCGTGCCTGGTCGCGGCCGGGCAGGCGGAGGGCCGGGAGGTCCGCACCGTGGAGGGCCTGGCGGAGGGGCCGCCCGGGGAGGAGCGGCTCGACCCCGTCCAGGAGGCGTTCGTGGAGACGGGCGCCGTCCAGTGCGGGTTCTGCACGCCCGGCCTGATCGTCCAGACGCACGACCTGATCGGGCGGAACCCGGCGCCGTCCGACGCGGAGATCCGCGAGGCGCTCGCCGGGAACCTGTGCCGCTGCACCGGCTACGAGAAGATCCTCGACGCGGTGCGCCTCGCGGCCGAGCGGAAGGCGGTCGCGCGATGAGGCGCATCATCGAGAACGCGCACGTCGCCACGGTCACCGGCGAGGAGTACCCCGGCGGCCACATCGTGATCGACGACGACCGCATCACGGCGGTGGGCGCCGGCGCCGGGCCTTCCGGCGAAGCGGAGCGCATCGACGGGACCGGCTGCCTCGCCACCCCCGGCCTGGTCAACTCGCACCACCACCTCTACCAGTGGGCCAGCCAGGGCCTCGCCGTCGACAGCACCCTGTTCGAGTGGCTGACGACCCTCTACAAGCCGTGGTCGAAGATGGACGCCGAGGTCGTCGCGGGCGCGGCGAGCGCCGGGCTCGGCTGGCTCGCCAAGTCGGGCTGCACGACGTCCACCGACCACCACTACCTGTTCCCGAAGGGGCGCGGCGACCTGTTCGCGGCGGAGGTGGAGGCGGCGCGGGAGATCGGCGTCCGGTTCCATCCGTGCCGCGGGTCGATGGACCGGGGCGAGTCGCAGGGCGGGCTGCCGCCGGACGAGGTCGTCGAGGACCTCGACACGGTCCTCGCCGAGACCGAGGCCGCGATCGACCGCTACCACGACCCGTCGCCCGGCTCCATGCTGCGCGTCGCCGTCGCGCCCTGCTCCCCGTTCTCCGTCACCCGCGAACTGCTGGTCGAGTCGGCGCGGCTGGCGCGCGACAAGGGCGTCCGCCTGCACACCCACCTCGCCGAGACGCTGGACGAGGAGGAGCACACGAACGAGCAGTTCGGCATGACACCGACCGAGTACATGGACTCGATCGGCTGGCTCGGCCCCGACGTGTGGCTCGCGCACTGCGTCCACCTGCACGACACCGACATCAAGCGGCTCGCGGAGACCGGCACCGGCACGGCCCACTGCCCGAGCTCGAACGCGCGGCTCGGCGCCGGCATCGCGCGCGTGTCCCACCTGCTGGAGGAGGGCGCGACGGTCGGGCTCGGCGTGGACGGGTCGGCGTCGGCGGAACTCGTCCCGCTGGCGGGCGAACTGCGGCAGGCCATCTACATGCAGCGCGCCCGGTACGGGCCGGCCGCGCTGTCCGCCCGGCAGGCGCTGGAGATGGCGACGCTCGGCGGCGCCCGCTGCCTCGGCCGCGACGACGAGATCGGCTCCCTCGAACCGGGCAAGCTCGCCGACATCGCCCTGTGGCGGGTGGACGGCTTCCAGGCCGCGATCGACGACCCCGTCGTCGCGTTCGCGTTCGGGCCGACACCGCCGTTGCAGCGCCTCCTCGTCGGCGGGCGCACCGTCGTGGACGGCGACACGCTCGTCACCGTCCCGCAGGACGAGGCCGGACGGCGCGGCGCCGACGCCCACCGCCGGCTGATGCGGCTCGCGGAGGAGGTGCTCTGAATGGCGTCCCCGGTGAAAAGCCCAGGCCATGTCGCCGCGCCCGGCATCGGCGGAGTCGGGGAGAGCCCGCTGCGGCCGGACGGCACGCTCAAGGTCGCGGGTGAGTTCGCCTACGCGTCCGACCTGTGGATGGACGGGATGCTGTGGGGCGCGACGCTCCGCAGCCCGCACCCGCGGGCGCTGATCCGGTCGATCGGGATCGGGTCCGCGCTCGCGCTGCCCGGCGTCCGGGCGGTCCTGACGCACGAGGACGTGCCGGGCCGCGCGATGTTCGGCATCGACCACACCGAGGACCAGCCCGTCCTCGCGATCGACCAGGTCAGGCACCAGGGCGAGCCGGTCGCGCTGGTCGCCGCCGACCATCCCGAGACGGCCCGGCGCGCGCTGGAGAGGATCGCCGTCGAGTACGAGGTCCTCGAACCGATCACCGACCCTCGGGCCGTGGTCGCCGACCCGGAGGGGCTGAAGGTCCAGGATCGCGGCGGTATCACCCGGTATCAGCCCGTCCGGGTCGGGGACGTCGACGCGGTGAAGGGCCGCGCCGACGTCGTCGTGTCGGGCGAGTACGAGGTCGGCATCCAGGACCAGGCGTTCCTCGGACCGGAGTCCGGCCTGGCGATCCCGGCCGAAGACGGCGGAATCGACCTGTACGTGTCGACGCAGTGGATCCACAACGACCTCAAGCAGATCGCGCCCTGCCTCGGCCTCCGCGAGGACCAGATCCACATGACGCTGGCCGGTGTCGGCGGCGCGTTCGGCGGGCGCGAGGACCTGTCGATGCAGATCCATGCCGGGATGCTGGCGCTGCACACGGGCAGGCCCGTCAAGATGTCGTACAACCGGTACGAGTCGTTCTTCGGGCACGTCCACCGGCACCCCGCGCAGATGAGGTACGAGTACGGCGCCACGGCCGACGGCCGGCTCCTCTACGCGGACGTCGACATCGTCCTGGACGGCGGCGCTTACACGTCGTCCACGAAGAACGTGGTCGGCAACGCGGCCTCGCTCGGAGTCGGCCCCTACGAGATCCCCAACATCCGCATCGACGGATACGGCGTCTACACGAACAACCCGCCGTGCGGCGCGATGCGCGGGTTCGGGGCCGTGCAGGCGTGCTTCGCCTACGAGTCGATGATGGACAGGCTCGGCGCCGCCTGCGGCCTCGACCCGGTCGAGATCCGCCGCCGCAACGCCGTCACGCAGGGATCGAGGCTCGCGACCGGGCAGGTCATCGAGTCGCCGGCGCCGCTCGCCGAGATGCTGACGCGGCTGGAGGCCATGCCGATGCCCGGCGCCGCCGACGCGTCCGACCTCCGGAACCTGCCGGGCGGGGTGTCGCAGACGACGCACGGCGAGGGCGTCGTGCGGGGCGTCGGCTACGGCGTCGGGATCAAGAACATCTGCTTCTCCGAGGGGTTCGACGACCTGGCGACCGCGCGCGTCCGGCTGGAGGTCATCGGCGGGGAGGCGACCGCGCTCGTCCACACGGCGGCGGCCGAGGTCGGGCAGGGGCTCGTCACGATCCAGGCGCAGATCGCGCGGACCGAGCTGGGCGTCCAGAAGGTCACGATCGCCCCGGCGGACAACCAGGTCGGCGACGCCGGCTCGTCCAGCGCGTCCCGCCAGTCGTACATGTCGGGCGGCGCGGTCAAGGCCGCCTGCGAGGCGGTGCGCGCCGACCTCCTCGCGCTCGCGGAACGCCGGCTCGGCCGCGCCGACCTGGCCGTGGTCGGCGGGAAGATCATGTCGCGGGCGGACGGCGTGCTCGGCACCATCGAGGACGTCCTCGGCGACGCCGCCATCGAGCGGACCCGCGAGTACCACCACCGGCCCACGACCCCGCTGGACCCGGTCACCGGGCAGGGGCGCAGCCACACCCAGCTCGCGCTCTGCGTGCACCGCGCCGTCGTCGACGTGGACGTGGACCTCGGCCTCGTCAAGGTCGTCGAGCTGGCCGCCGTCCAGGACGTCGGGAAGATCATCAACCGGACGGGGGTGGAGGGGCAGATCCACGGCGGGACCGCGCAGGGCCTCGGCCTCGCCGTGATGGAGGAGATCGTCGTGTCGGACGGCCTGGTGCGCAACCCGTCCTTCACCGACTACCTGATCCCCACCATCCTCGACATGCCGCCCATGCGGCTGGAAATCCTGGAGAATCCTGACCCGGAGGCGCCGTACGGGTTGCGCGGGGCGGGCGAGCCGCCGACGCTGTCGTCCACGCCCGCGATCGTCGCGGCCGTCCGGGACGCGACCGGGCGGGCGCTCACGCGGGTGCCGGTCCGGCCGGAGCACATCGTCCAGGGAGGCTCATGACGCGGCTCCCGGTCAACGACCTACTGATCAGGTCGCGGCGAGCCGTCCTCCCGGACGGTGAACGCCCGGCCGCCGTCTCCGTCCGCGACGGGCGGATCACCGCGATCTCGCCGTACTCGGACGCCGGGCAGGCTTCGACCTCGCTGGATCTCGGCGACGTCGCTCTGCTGCCCGGCCTCGTCGACACGCACGTCCACATCAACGAGCCCGGACGCACCGAATGGGAGGGCTTCGCCACCGCGACCCACGCCGCTGCGGCCGGAGGCGTGACCACGCTCATCGACATGCCGCTCAACTCGCTTCCGCCGACCGTCGACCCCGGCGCCCTCGCGGTGAAACGCCAGGCCGCCGAAGGGGCCTGCGCCGTGGACGTCGGGTTCTGGGGCGGCGCGATCCCGGGGAACGTGCCGTCGCTGCGCCCGCTGCACGACCTTGGCGTCTTCGGTTTCAAGTGCTTCACGTCCGACTCGGGTGTCCCGGAGTTTCCGCCGCTCACGTTCGAGGAGATGCGTTCGGCGTTCCGGGCGATCGCCTCGTTCGGCGGGCTGGTCATCGTCCACGCCGAAGACCCCGCGTCGCTGGCGGTGCCGGCCGGCGGCGACTACCCGGCGTTCCTGGCGTCGCGTCCCGCATCGGCCGAACGCCGAGCCGTCGAGCAGGTGATCCGGCTGGCGGGGGAGACGGGCGTCCGCGCGCACATCCTGCACCTGTCGGCCGCCGACTGCGTGGACGTCCTGGCGAAGGCCCAGGCCGACGGCCTGCGCGTGACCGCCGAGACATGCCCGCACTACCTGACCCTCTGCGCCGGCGACGCACTGAGCGCCGCCTTCAAATGCTGTCCGCCCATCCGCGACGAGGCCAACCGCGACCGGCTCTGGCAGGGCCTTGCCTCTGGCGTCATCTCCTGCGTCGTCACCGACCACTCGCCCTGCACACCCGAACTGAAACGCGGCGACTTCGCCACCGCGTGGGGCGGCATCTCCTCGCTTCAACTGGGTCTCCCGGCCGTCTGGACGGCCGCCCGCGAACGCGGCCATGACCTGCCGTCGGTCGTCCGCTGGATGTCCGAGGCCCCCGCCGCCCTGGCGGCCGTCCCCCGCAAGGGCGGAATCGTCGTCGGAAACGACGCCGACCTCGTCGCCTTCGCCCCGGACGAGACCTTCACCGTCGACCCCGCGGCCCTGCACCACCGCCACCCCGTCACCCCGTACGCGGGCCGGACGCTGACCGGCGTCGTCCGGACGACCTGGCTCCGGGGCACACCGACCGAGGACGGGCCCGCCGGGCGCCTGCTGACCACGGAGCCGAGATGACCGACTTCACGTCCCTGCCCGACCTGGCCGTCCGGACGCTGGGCGGGTCGGTCATCGCCGCCAGCGACGAGTCGTTCGCCGAGAAGGAGAACCTTCTCAACCCGTGGAGACCGGCGTTCCAGCCGGAGACGTTCGGGCCGAAGGGCCAGCTCTACGACGGCTGGGAGACCGCCCGCCGCCGCGGCCCCGGGCACGACTGGGCACTGGTCCGGCTCGGCGTCCCCGGCCGGATCCTCGGCGTGGTCATCGACACCGCCTGGTTCAAGGGCAATTTCCCGCCGCACGCTTCGGTGGAGGCCTGCTTCGCGGACGGCTACCCGTCGCTCGCCGAACTACTGGACGCCGACTGGGTGGAAATCGTCCCGAAGACCGTCCTCAAGGGCGACGCAGAGCACGCCATCGCCACCGTCGACCTCGGCCGCCGCCTGTTCACCCACGTGCGGCTGAACATGTTCCCGGACGGCGGCATCGCCCGGCTTCGCGTGCACGGCCACGTCGTCCCCAACCCGCGGTTCATGACCGGACTGACCGTCGACCTCGCCGCCCTGGAGAACGGCGCGCGCGTCGCCGACTGCTCGAACATGTTCTATTCGTCGCCGGACAACATGCTGTTCCCCGGCCTCGCCCGCAACCAGGCCGAGGGCTGGGAGACCGCCCGCCGCCGCGACGACGGCCACGACTGGGCGCTGATCCATCTCGCCGCGCCGGGCTTCATCAGGCTCGCCGAGATCGACACCACGAACCTCAAGTTCAACGCCCCCGCCGAGTTCGCGCTGACCGGCATCGACGACCGCCGCCCCCCGGACAACAAGGCGTCCTCGTGGCTGCTGATCTCGCGCACCCGCCTCCAGCCCGACACCCGGCACCGCTTCCGCCTCTCGTCCCCCGAGGTCACCAGCGTCCGGCTCAACATCTACCCGGACGGCGGCGTCGCGCGCCTCCGCCTCTTCGGCGACCTGTCCCCGGCCACCGAACAGGCCCTGAGAGCCGACTGGAACGACCAGACCCAACATTAGGCAGGGCATTGACGACCGCCAAAATTCTGCCTACATTCTGAGCACTCGCCACCCCGGAGCAGGTCTCCGTGCGGTGAAATGCTCGACAAAATCCTGACGTTCGTGGCAACAGCATCCAGATTCTGCGCCTCCGGGCCGGAGAGGATCCCCCATGAAACGACTCCGGACAGGCGCCCTCGCCGCCGTCCTCGCACTGCCCGCGGCGCTGGTCCCGGCCGCCGCCCACGCGTCCGCCGACCCCGCCCACCACAC
>NZ_SMKY01000122.1 GCF_004349235.1 Actinomadura darangshiensis
CCCCTGTTCAGAACGAAACGCCACGTTCAGAACGCGGTCGCTCAGGACAGAACACCCCTTTGAAGCGAGGTCGTGACGGTGCTGCCGACTGGAGCCCCCCTCTCGATCCGGGCCAGCCACTTGCTCAGCAACGTCGAGTCCACTGAACCGCGGAAGCACAGACGTGCCGCGCCCTCCGGCCCGCGTGCGCTTTGCGGCCTTCGCTCAAGTCGGCTCACTGTCGTCTGAAACGGCGTAGTGGGCGTCGTGTTGTTGGCGGGGCGAGCAGACCGAGGCGGAGGGGCAGGAGCAGCCGCGGGGCCTTCTCCTTGAACTCCATGTAGAGCGGGTGCTCGCGCCGCAGGTCATCGATGCGGGCCGGTCAGCCCAGGATGCGGGCCGGGTCACTGCCAGGGGCGAAGCCAGCCAGAGCACTCGGCTCCCGCTCGCTTGCCATGTCCTCCGCCCAGCCGACGACATGCGCCACGACGTAGTCGTGCTCGTTCCCCGTCTCAACGATCAGGCAGTGGGCTCCGGCGCGACCTGACCCCGTCCCGCGTGGTCGTCCGCGTGCGCAGCAACAACTGACTGTGGCTGACGGTGTACGCCCACAGCGTGAACGACCTGTCCGAGCGAAACAACTCGATGCCAGGGACGAACTGGTCGCTCTCATTCAGCCAGACCCGCGCGCTCATGCCATGGATCTTGCCACGCATGCGCCTGTCCAGCTTGATCAAGTGTCGTCGGAGGTGGGGTTGCAGTGGGCGTCGTGTTGCTTGGGGGAGCAGACGGAGGCTGAGGGGCAGGAGCAGTGGCCTCCGCTGTTCAGGCGGACTGTGACGCTGTCGGAGGGGACGTTGCGGCCTACCCACCTGGCCTGGGCCGTCCGGGGTGACCAAGCAGGAGCCCAGGGCCGGCATCCTGTCATGCGCCTTGACATACAACGGGTGCTCATCGTTGAGGCCGTCTCTGCGCCGGATCAGGTCCGGCCTGCGGTTGCCGGGAGCCCCGTGTCGCCTAACTCCGAGTCCGCAGCGCGGCGACGGACTCCACCAAGCCGGCGCGTTCGAGGCGTCGAGTACGTCCTCCATCGTCTCTGGCGGGTTGACCCGGGAGTCGGCGATCTGCTGAACACATGCCCAGATGACCCTGTCATCGAAATCGATCTGGTCGAGGACGAAGTCGTCAGGGCTCTTCGCTTCCACGTTCCATGGCGCAAGCGAGTCGGGCGGGAAGTCCTTGAGGTTCGAGGTAACGATCATTTGCGCGCCGGCCTTGATCGCTGCGGCAAGCACGTGCCGATCATTCGGATCGGGGAGCTTCAGCCCCTCGATCAGCGGTTCATAGTCCTCAACGAGAACGTCGGGGACCGCGCGGTTCATCAGGACTCGTAACCTGGCCAGCTTCTCTGGCGGGATGCCAGGGCGGTTGGCGGCCAAGTTCTTCTCCATCTCATCGAGGATGGTCGTTGTCCACTTGGCCTGAACCAGTCCGGATCGGGCGACGCGTATCAGCATGTCGCGCTGGGTGTTGCCGTACAGCACGCAGGCGTCATAGACCGCGACGAAGGTCATGCCAGCTCTTGGCCGAGCGCGGCCAGCTCGTCGACGGCAGTGCGGCTCTGCGCCTCTGACTCGCGTTTGTAGGCCATGAGGTCGTCGTACCTGATCCGGCGGTGCCGGCCGACCCGCTTGAACGAAATGGTCCCCGCCTCCAGCAGTCCGATGAGGTAGGGGCGCGAGACGTTGAGCAGGTCTGCCGCCTGCTGCGTGGTCAGTTCGGCGTGCGACGGCATGACCGATACACCGCGTCCCGCGGCGGCCTGCGTCAGGATGTAGGCGAGGAGGCTCACCGCTTCCCGCGGAAGGATCAGGGCCCCGTCACCGCCGTGTTCGGCCTGGACACTGACGGCCTGCTCGTCAGGGTGCCGCTGAAGGTAAGCCTTGATCCTTTGGACGGCGCGTGCGGCCTGTTCAGAATCGATCACACCCGGTTCAACCCGCTTGACCTGGACATCCGCCATGCGTCCCCCTCGCTCGACACCGCCCTTATTCGCATTATGCGAAGCCAACGCAATATACGCAAGTGACGGAACGCATCCGGGTGATGACTATTACGCATCGTGCGGCATCCACATGGACCACCGCGGATCGTCAGATGGCGTCGTCGGCGGGCTTGTTGTACGTGGCGTCGTGTTGTTGGCGGGGGGAGCAGACAGAGGCGGAGGGGCAGGAGCAGCGGCGGGAGCCTACCTTGACCGTTACGCGGTCGCCGGGGACGTTGTAGCCGATGACCTGGCCTTCGCCCTCCGGGGTGGACACGCGGGAGCCCAGCCGCGGGGCCTTCTCCTTGAACTCCATGTAGAGCGGGTGCTCGTACTTGAGGCAGCACATCAGGCGGCCGCAGGCGCCGGCTATGCGGAGGGGGTTGACGGGGAGGTCCTGTTCCTTCGCCATGCGGACGGAGACGGGCTCGAAGTCCTTGAGGAAGGTGGCGCAGCACAGGTCGCGGCCGCAGGGGCCGATGCCGCCCTGGAGGCGGGCCTCGTCGCGGGGGCCGACCTGGCGGAGTTCGACGCGGGCCTTGATGCCGCGGGCCAGGTCGCGGACGAGGGCGCGGAAGTCGACGCGGTGCGGGGCGGTGAAATAGATCTTGAAGACGTTGTCGGTGTCGAGGTAGTCGACGCCGATGACCTTCATCGGGAGTTCGTGCTTGCGGATCAGGCGTTTGGCGATGGAGCGGCCCTCGGCGCGGCGGCGGCGGTTGGCCTCGTCGCGGCTGAGGTGCTCGTCGGTGGCCGGGCCGGCGCATTCGGGGAGGCCGTCGATGTCGTCGGAGACCCATTGCGGCGCCCATACGCATTCCGCGACCTCGGGGCCCGAGTCGGTCGGGACGAGGACCTTGTCGCCGACCTTCGGGGTGTGCGGGCCCGGGTCGAGGTAGTAGAGGCGGCCGTAACGGGTGAAGCTGACTGCCATCACCATGCCCACGGTTTCGCTCCATTCACCCGATTCGTGCGACCCACTCTAGGTCTCACCAGGCGGCGTCGGCGAGATCCTGGGCTGGAACGGCGATGTCCTTGGCGTACAGGTCGGTGGCGGTCGCCATGAAACCGCTGCCGGTGTGGGCGATGTCGAGGCCGGTGAGGGAGCCCTTCACCTTCTGGGTCCAGAGGGTCTTGGCGGGTTTGCCCTGGAGGGTGAACGTCTGGAGCGTCAGTTGCGAGTTCTTCTGTATGCCGGTGACCAGGCCGTTGCGGGTCAGGACGGCGTTGGAGCTGCCCTTGGGCAGGGTCATGACGGCCTTGCTCACCTTGAGGTCGCCTACGGCGGCGTTGGTGTCGAGTGTGCGGACCTGGTGCTTCTCCGAGCCGACCGGGCTCCAGACGAAGGAGAGCGTGGTGCCTGACCAGGAGAGGCTTCCTACGCGGGCGCGGAGTTTGGTCGTCCACACCTTGTGGGTGCCGGTGCTGGACGAGACCACGTCGACGCGGGCCCGGGTGCCCTTGTAGGTGACGTAGGCGAGGTGGTCGCCGTCCGGGCTTACGGCGAGGTCCGACCAGGCGGTGGAGGCGCCGGGGACGACTGCCTTCGGCATGGGTTTGAGGTTCTTGGGACGTCCGTCGTCGTCCAGGTGGAGGCGCTGGAAGGTCACCTTGCGGTCGCCGTAGGACGCGACGACGTACGAGCCGTCCTTGACGGCGGCGACGCGCTGGAAGCGGCGGCCCTCCGGGGCGGCGACGGGCAGCCCTACGTTCGCGCCGGACTCGACGTCCCGGACGAGCAGCGCCGTGCCGGGCTCGGTGATGCCGACGATGTACGCCGGTTCCGTCTGCTCGGCCTTGGCGGCGGGCTTGGCGTCGTGCTCCTTGTCGGCGGCGCGCTGGTGGCGGTGCACCACGTCCACGCTGCCGCCGATGAACAGGGCGGCGGCCGCGGCCACGCCCAGGGGAACGAGGCCCTTCCACGAGCCGAGGCGGGTTCCGGGGTCCTCGCGCCTGCCATCGTCCATCGGTCTGTCTCGCACCTGCCCTTCCTGCCGGATCGCCCGTCGTTTCTATCGCATCTGCAACGCGACAAAAACCCATGAAGCGACATCGTTGTCCGTCACAGGGAGACGGCGCAGGCGCGGCGGACCTCCTGGACGGTGGCGGGCGCGTCGAGGTGGAACAGACCGTCCAGGCCGCGTTCCAGCCTGGACGCCCGGACGGCCGCCTTCACCGCGAAGAACACGCTGGTCGCGAGCACGAGCGGCGGTTCGCCGACCTCCTTGGCCGACAGCAGATCGTGGGGGTTCTCCGGGACGGACGCCGCCCGGTCGCGCGGGAACAGGTAGGTGTTCAGCTCCAGCGGGATCGTGGTGGTGGCGGGCGGCTTGTACTTCCAGGTGTTGACGGTGTTGAGGCGGCCGGCCTCGTCGCCCTCGTCCTCGTACACGAGCTGCTCTGTCAGGACGTAGCCGACGCCCTGCACGAAAGCGCCCTCGACCTGCCCGACGTCGATGGCCGGGTTGATGCTCCACCCGATGTCGTACATGAGGTCGGAGCTCAGGATCTTCGTCTCGCCGGTGAGCACGTCGACCTCGACGACGGAGCAGGCGGCGGAGTAGGTGAAGCCGGTGAAGGAGTCGACGCCGCCGCCGGGACGGGCCTTCGGGTCGACGCCGATGCCGGGGAGGCCGGGCTGGCCGCCGTCCTTGAAGGTCAGCGCGGGCAGCGGGTCTTCGCCGCCGTGGATCGGCGCGGTGAACGACGCGACCAGGCCGACGCGCTGCTGGTAGGCGAGCTGGACGAGGTTCTGCCAGATGAGGCGTCCGCCGACCTTCGCCGCCCAGCCGGTCTTGCCGTGGTTCCAGTAGTCGATTCCGGCCTTGCGGCACCATTCCTCGCCGTGTTCCTTGAGCATCTCCTGTCCGAAGTCGGCGAGGCGCCGCCGCATCTGCTCGCAGACCTGCTTGACGGCCTCGCCGTTGTACGCGGTCCCCGTGGAGGCGCCCGAGCTCGTCGGGTTCGGGATCACGCTGGTGCGGGGCCGGTCGATGTGGATGAGTTCGAACGGCACGTTCAGGATGTAGGACGCGATCTGCTCGACCTTCGTCATCATCCCCTGGCCCATGTCGACGCCGCCCTGGTGGATGACGATGCTGCCGTCGCCGGAGTGGACGGCGAGGTGCGCGACGGCCTGTTCCAGCTGCGTGAAGTTGTATCCGGCGCCGTACTTGACCGGGATCATGGCGATGCCGCGTTTCCGCCATGTGTTGGCCGCGTTGTACGCGTCCACCTCCCGCTTCTTCTCCGCGTACCGCGACACCTCCTTGAGGTAGGACCAGACCTCGCGCATGTAGCAGTAGGTGAGGGCCTGTCCGTAGGGGGTGACGTCGCCGCGCTCGTACATGTTCTTCTCGCGCACGTCTTCGGCGGTCATGCCGATCGCGTACGCGGCGTCGTCGATGGCGTTCTCCACGATGAGCTTGCACTGGACGTCGCCGAACGCGCGGAACGCCGTGTTCGGCGCGGTGTTGGTGCGGCACACGTCGATCTGGTTCGCGAAGTTGCGGACCCGGTAGGCGTTGTCGGCGCGGAGCTGGATGCAGTTCGACACGATGAACGAGCAGTCGTAGAACGCCCCGCCGTCGCCCCACATGCGGGTGTGCGAGCCCCTGATCAGGCCCTTGTCCTCGGGCCGGTTCGCGCCGTCGTCGATCGCGATCTGGTACTGGCCGTAGTACGGGTGCCGCTTGCCGATCATGCCGGTGTCCTCGTCGCGCGGCAGGACGAGCCGGACGGGACGTCCGGTGGCGTACGCGGCGACGACCGCCGGCCCGGTGACGAAGCGGGCGGACTCGGTCTTGCCGCCGTATCCGCCGCCGAGCTGCCGCACGTCCACCTCGATCCGGTTGTGCTCGACGCCGATGGCCATCGCGGACGTCTGGTGCATCTCCATCGGGCTCTGCGACGACGGCCGGACGATCCACCGGCCGCCGTCGGCGGGTTCGACGACGCAGGACTGCGTCTCCAGGTAGAAGTGGGCCTGGCCGCCGGTGAGCTGGCCGCTCTCGACGATGACGCAGGGCGCGCCGTCGATGTGGCCGCCCCGCCGGACGATGGCGTCCTCGAACGGCCGCCGGTTCCGGTCGACCCAGCCGAACTCGCTGCCGGGCCGGACGATCTCCCAGATGTGGGACACGTACGGCGCCGCGGACGGGCAGTCGGGGAACACGCTGCCGATCGCGACGGCCTCTTCGAGCGACAGCAGCGGACGGTTCCACGGCGGTTCGGTCCAGGGCGGCTTGTTCCATGGCGCGGGCCAGGTCACCGGGCCGTAGCCGACGCACTCCCGGGTGACGTAGTCGGCGATCTCGACGGCGGCCTTCTCGGTGTCGGCCAGGACGAGGGCGATGGCCTGGCCGACGTACTCGACCCGGTCGACGGCGAACAGCGGCTGGTCGCCGCCCATCCCTTGCAGGTTGATGCCTTGGGGCGGGACGTCCGCGCAGGTGATGAGCCGCTCGAAGGAGGCGAACCGGCTGCGGAGGTGGTCGCTGAGCGCGTCGGCACCGGTGCGTCCGGACTCGCCGGGGACGGTGAGGGTGAAGCCGGCGAGCGCCCGGCGGCTCTGCGCGAACGCCGCCTGCAGCGTCGTCGGCGGCACCGGGATCTCGTGCGTGTAGTGGACCTGCCCGGACGCCTGGAACATCGCCATGAGCTTGATGTACGGCTGGGAGACCGGCGCCTTCCAGCCTTGGATCTTGTAGTGCTGGCGGCCGTCGCTGACCGGCCAGTGCCCCCAGGTGATCTCGCCGGCGCTGCGGTCGTTCGCCGGGACGGCGGCCCGCTGGTCCAGCGCCTGCACGATCGCCTTGTAGAGGAAGGATTCCGCGAGCTCGACCCGGTAGGCGTCCGTGACGCCTTCGGACGGGAGCCCCGCCATGCGGTCGCGCCACTCGTCGAGTTCACTCCGCACCTCGTCACGGAGGAGCGCGGCGAGGTCGGCGAACGCGTCCAGCGAGAGGGGGCGGCCGGTCATGGCGTCCTCCGTCAGCCGGGGACGCCACGGGTAGGGCGCGATCCCGCCGAAGACGAGCGCGGCGTCGATGACCGTCAGGTCGCCCGCCAAGGTCAAGCTCGTGGTGGCGTTCACGAGGGAGTGCGCGTTGACGTCCCGGAACGCGACCTTCTGCGCGAGCACCACCTCGTCGGCGCCACCGAACGGGAACCGGTACGCCAGCAGGACGATGTCGTCCAGCAGCTTCGAGTCGCTTTTCACCCGGGCAACCAGCTCGTCGGGCTCCAGCCACTCCTTCGTGGCGGTGGACGCGCGCCACACCTCGATCGTGGCGCCGGTGGCGGTCAGGGCGGTGTACAGGTCGGACGGGAACGGCTCCTTCTCGGCGATGTGGTGCAGGACCAGCATCGTGTTCCCGCCGAGGGAAGCCGCGTTCCGCAGGATCGTCCCGGCGGTGCGCCGCGCCATGTACTCCAGTACGCCGAGCCGGGTCGTCTCGCCGGCGTCCCGGCTGGTGCGGATCCCCGCGAGGGCGTCGATCAGGTCGCGGTAGGACGTGCCGGCGCCCACCTCCAGCCTGTCATCCTCGATCGTGATGCCGCGGATGTCGGGGATGAGGCGGATGTCGACGAGGAGGTCGGCGTCCCGCACCTCCCCCGGGTACACGCCGTACGACGTGTTGCCGTGGACGAGCCGCAGCCTCCGGCCCGGTTCCGCCGTCATGATCTGGCGCAGTTCCACGAGCGTTGACGGGGTGACCCAGGTTCGGCCGTTTCCCGTCACCTCGATCGGCGCAGGGGCCGCGGTGCGGGCCGCGTCCGGGAAGGGGATGTCCGCCGTGGCGGCCGGCGGGCGGGCCTGCCCGTCGCCGAGGCATTTCATGCGGGCGGCCTCGTCCTGCTCCGTCCAGTCGGAGGCGAACGTCTTCATCCCGGTGAGGATCGCCCGGTAGCCGGTGCAGCGGCACAGGTTGCCGTCGAACGCCTCCTCGATGCGGCGCTTGGTGGGCGCGGACTCGTCCTGGAGCAGCGCCGTCATGTTCATGACGAAACCGGTCGTGCAGTAGCCGCACTGGGTGCCGTTGTTCATCGCCAGCCGGTGCGCGACCGGGTTCATCCGCTCGGCCTCGGTCCCGGGGTCCTGCGCGGCGGCGGCGCCGGCCTCGTACGCCTCCGCCTGGGCGGTGGACTCCGCGTGCAGCGTCCGGGCCGCCTCGGCCGCTTCGGCGACGGCGGCCGGCTCGGTGAGACCCGGGGAGACCCCGCGGGAGAAGGACGGCTGGTGCGTCAGGTGCGGCGGCGCCTTCCGGCCGGCCCCGCCCGTGCCCTCGATCGTGGTCACGGCGAGCCCGTCGAGCGCGCACACCGGGCGGAGGCACGAGTTGATCGCGCGGTGCTCGGGCTCCCGCGACTCGGCGTCCCAGCTCGACAGGATGACCGTGCACGCACCGCAGCCGCCCTGGCCGCAGCCCTTCTTGGCGCCGGTCAGCGCGACCTCCGGCGACCGCAGGTAGTCGATCAGCAGCAGGTCGGGGGCCGGATCGTCCAGGACGACGCGCTCACCGTTGAGATAGAAGGTCACGCTGCCGGTCATGAGCCAGTCCCCTCCGCCCGGGTGTGATCACCGGGTTGCGCCGCTTCGAGTCGGTTCCAACACGGAGCGTAGTTGAGAACGCGCGAAGGGTTACGGCAGGTTCTCCTTACTCAGCCGATAGAAGCGCGGGCCGCCTCGACCAGGGGCGCCCGGTACGACCCGCCGAACAGCGCCACATGCACCAGGAGCGGATGCAGCTGGTGCAACGGGACGCGTGCCCGCCACCCGTCCGCCAGGGGCGCCGCCTCGTCGTAGGCGGCCAGCACGGTGTCGAGGTGCGGTGCCCCGAAGAGGGCCATCATGGCGAGGTCGGTCTCGCGGTGCCCGCCGTGCGCGGCCGGGTCGATGAGCAGCGCCCGGCCGTCCGTCCACTGGACGTTCCCCGACCACAGGTCGCCGTGGATGCGCGACGGCGGCTCCGGCGGCCCGGCGAGCGCCTCGACGTCCGCCATGACGCGCTCGACGAGCCGGATGTCGCCGGACGACAGGTGCCGGGCGCCGAGGCGCAGGAACGGTTCGAGGCGGCGCTCGGCGTACCAGCGCGGCCAGCCGCGGTCGTCCAGTGTGTTGTCGAGGGGCAGGTCGGCGATGTAGCCGTCCCAGGGCGCGCCGTAGGCGTCCGGACGGTCGCCGGTGTGCAGGGCGGCCAGCTCGCGGCCGAGGCGCTCGGCGGCGTCGCGCGACGGCGCCGACGACGGCAGCCACGGCAGGACGAGCAGGTGGTCGTCCGCCGCGACCACCTCGGGGACGGGCGTCCCGGGACCCGCCTCGACCAGCCAGCGCAGCCCGGCCGCCTCAGCGGCGAACACGCCCGCCTGACCGGAGGCCGCCTTGACGAAGACCTCGCGGCCGTCGTCCAGAGACGCCCTGTGCAGCGTCCAGGAATGGCTGGAACCGAGGTCGCGCACGTCGCCGACCCCGGTTCCGAGCAGCCGCTCAAGCCGGTCCCGCACTCAGCCCCCCTTGGCCGCCGTGCGGATCTCCTCCAGGAGGCCGGGCATCGCCGCCTCCACCTGATCCAGGACGAGGTCGAAGTCGGCGCGGCCGCCGTAGTACGGGTCGGGGACGTCGAGGTCGCCGGCCGCGTCCGGGTCGAACTCGCGCAGCAGCCGGACCTTGCCGCGCGCCTCCTCGTCCGGCGCCATCGAGCGCAGCGCCCGCAGGTGCCCCTCGTCCAGCGCGAGGATCAGGTCGTACCGGCCGAACCAGCCGGACTCGAACTGCCGTGCGATGTGCGCCGACCGGTACCCGGCCCGCTCCAGCGCCGCGGTCGTCCGGTCGTCGGCCGCGTCGCCCACGTGCCAGTTGCCGGTGCCCGAGCTGTCGACCTCGACGTCCAGCCCCTCTTCGTCCACGTGGTGGCGCAGGACCCATTCGGCCATCGGGGAGCGGCAGATGTTGCCCGTGCAGACGAACGTGACGCGGTACGACATGCCCCCATCATGCCCGAGGTCAGCGCCGCTCAATGATGACCGCGTCCACCCCCGGCCTGCCCACCATGTCCCTCATCACCTTCCCGACGTCCCCGACGGAAGCGAGGGTGACCCTGAACGACTCCGGGACGTCACCGTTCTTGAGTATCCGGCTCAGCTCGGGGGAACTCTCGAAGCGCCTCTCGAAGCGCTCACGCGCCTGCCTCGTGTTCTCGAACTCGACGAAGCTGACCTGCGCGAGCGCCTCCAGACGGCTCTGGATCGCGCGCTTCTGCGGCTCGGTCGCGTCTTTGTGCTCGCAGAACTGGTTGGCGGACGCCTTCGTGCAGAGGAACACCGAGATCCTCGGCGCCGTGGAGCCGGAGGGAGAAGGCGATGCCGAGGGCGGGGCCAGCGGACCGGGCGCATCGCCCGATGGGAAGACGCCGCCCAGCACCGCTCCCCCCACCACGACGGCGGCGGACGCGGCGACGGCGGCCACCGCCATCACGGGGCGCGAGAGCCTCCGGCGCCGTGTGGCGAACCTCGGCTCCGGCACGTCCTCGGGGCCGATGGTGTCGCCCACGGTCTTCAGCGCGTCCCGGAGGCGCTCTTCTGTCGCGTTCACTGCTCGCTCCCCAGCATCCGGCCCAGTGCGGCGATCGCCCGGGACGTGGTCGACTTGACGGTGCCGCGGCTCACCCGCATCGCGGCGGCGATCTCGTCCTCGGACAGGTCGCAGAAGTAGCGCAGCACCAGCGCCTCGCGCTGCCGGGCGGGGAGCCGGTGCAGCGCCTCCATGACCTCGCGCCGGTCCTCGCCGACCATCGCCTCCGCCTCGGCGGACCAGACGGGCGCCTCGTGGACGGCCCGGAGCGGCCGCCGGCGCCGCCGCAGCGCCGTCCGCGACCCGTTCAGGACGGCGGAGCGGACGTAGGTGAGCGCCTTCTCGCGGTCGCGCAGGCGCGGCCACCGCCGGTACAGGCCCGTGAACGCGTCCTGGACGACGTCCTCGGCCGTCCCCCGGTCACCGACCATCACCAGGGCGAGCCGCGTCAGCCCGAGCGCGTGCCCCCGGTACAGGTCGGTGACCGCATCCGCCGCATCACCGGGTGACGCATCACCGGGCGCTTCGTCCGCGGGGCGGCCCCGTGCGGTGAGCACCGTTTCAGCATTCATGCCTCAGAGACGCCGCGGCGCCTCCGTGGTTGCTTCGGACGCGGAACTTCCGGGAGGAACTTCACGTCCGGGTGGCGAGCGGCTGGACGACGACGGAGTCGACGCCCGCGACGCCCGTCAGTGCCGCCTTGACGGCCTCGGCGCCCTCGGTGCCGGTGACGCGGAGCCGCAGCGAGTCGGGAAGGTCACCGGGACTGACGGACTGGAGCATGTCCTTCCGGTCCTTGAAGACCTTCTTGAACCTCTCGTACGCCTCCTGCTTCGACTCGTACTCGACCCGGCGCACCTGCTTCATTCCTTTGGCGCGCCGGGTGACCTCCTGCCGCTGCGACTCCGTCACGTCCTGGCCCTTGCAGGCGGCATTGCTGGACGTCCGCGAGCAGAAGAACACCGACACGTCGCGCTCCCCCGGCTGGGAGGCGTGCGAGTCGCCGGCGTCGCGCAGCAGGAGGAAGCCGCCGACGAGCACGCCTCCCGTCAGCAGGACGGCGACCACCGCGGCGCCGACGATCACCCAGACCGGGGCCCGCCTCGCAGGCCGCGCATCGCCTTCGGGCCGCTCGCCCGGCACGGTCATCGTCGCTCTCCCTCACCCGGGACACGGCCGGTGTTCACCTTGCCACAGACCGCACCAGACCGTCCCGGCACGGAAAGAACGCGGCCCCCGGCTGGATCGCCGGGGGCCGCGTCCTGGGGTGGACTTGGAAGGGTCAGCGTGAGACGGCGTGGAGCGCGTCCACGATGCCGTTGCCGAAGAAGCCGTTCTGGCCCTTCGACCCCTCACAGGTCTGCGTCGAGGTGTTCTTCACCCACTCGCCGTCTTCCCCCTGGGTGTACCAGACGTACTCGACGGTGCTCGGGCTCGGGCACGCCTTGGCGGTCGCGGTACCGCGCAGCACCCGCTCGACGGCGTTCGGGTCCATGGTCAGACCGCCGTGGCGGTCCCGGTGCCCGTACTTGCTGACGATGAGCGCGGCGACGCCGACCGCGTGCGGCGACGCCATCGAGGTGCCCTGGATCGACTGGTAGTAGGCGCACTTGTCGCCCTTGCAGCTGCGGATGATGTTCGGCACCTTCGGGGTGCCGTCGGCGTTCAGCTCACCGCGCGCCTTCGCGAGCCGCTCGGGGTAGGCGGCCCAGATGCCGCCCTTGTCGTCCGGACGCTGGTCGGCGTTGTCGACCTTGTCGCCGCCGGGCGCCGCCACCGCGACGTAGCCGTTGCCGAAGCTGCTGAAGTACGACTTGCGGCCGCTCGGCCCCGTCGAGGAGATCGGGATGACGTGCTCGCCCTCGGACGGCATCGACACGCAGCTCGCCGGGACGGACCGGTCGTGCGGCGCCTCGCCCGGCACGGACGGGAAGTCGGGGCTGCTCGTGTCGTCGTTCGTCTTCGTGTAGTCGACGAAGTCGTTGCCGGCGGCGGAGATCAGCGTGACGCCGCGCTTGTGCGCGAAGTCCAGGGCGCGCTGGGCGGCCTTGATGATCGTCCGCTGCTCCAGCTGGTCCTCGGGGCTGTCGGCCGGGTTGTTGCCGCAGTTCCAGAGCCACGGGTCGATGTAGTAGCTCATGTTGACGACGTCGATGCCGTGCTTGGCCGCGTAGGTGAGGCCGTCGACGGTCGGCTGGAGGAAGAAGTAGCCGGAGTCCTGGCCGACGCGCAGGTTGACGATCGACACGTTCGGCGCGACGCCCGCCGTGCCGAGCCCATTGCGCGGCGAGGCGATCTCGGACGCGACGTGCGTGCCGTGGTCGTTGTCGTCCCAGTTGTTGGGGTCGACGCACGACTCGAACTCGCACGGGCCGTCGACCTCGGCGCCGTTGGCGTCGGTCGGGATGTCGTGCGTGAAGTTGCGGCTGAGCTTGCGGTTGAAGTTCGGCGCGATGTCGGGGTGGCCGCCGTCCACACCGGTGTCGAGGACGCCGACCAGCACGCGCTTGTCGCCCGGCTCCTTCTTGTACGAGCCGTCAGCCGTCGCGTGGATCTGCTTCATGTCCCACTGCAGATCGGCGAGCGGCTCGGTGTCCTTGGACGGCTTGCCGTCCAGCGACACCTTGTTCTTGGCGCCCTTCAGGACGCCCTTGAGGCGCTCGACCTTCGGGGCCTTCTTCACCGTCTTCGGCGCCTCGCCGATGACGCGGTTGTGCGCGACGCCTTCCAGCGCCCGCTGGTTCATCGCCGCGTGGATGAACTCGGGATTCTGCGAGCGGACGGTGGCGACGCCGACATCACGGTTCTCGTGAACGACTTTGCCACCGGCCGCCTTGACGGCGCGATGGGCCCAGCCCGGGGAAACGCCTTCCTTGTAGAGGACGACGTACTCCGACGCCTCGCCCTTGGCCGGCGATGGACTCGGAGCCGCTGAGGCTGGGAACGCGAGGGCCGTCACGGTGGTGACGGCGCACGCGGCGGAAATCAAGGCTCGCCGCAAAGCAGACCTCCTGGCCGTGGGGGTAACCAACCGTTATCGGTTGATCAGCCAGCGAACGTTACTTGTGCGCTTGTTGAGAGACGCGTACGGAAATGTAACGAATGAGGACGGCTCTTGTAAGCCCCAAAAAAGTCAGCCGGTGCGCAGCGCGAGGGTCAGCGCCTCGAACGCGAGCTGCGGGTTGACGTTGGCGTCCAGCCGTTCCCGGCAGGCCATGATGGCGTCGAGCCGGTTGAGGGTGTCCTCGGCGCGGCCGATCCCGGCCGCCGTCCGCAGTTCCGGGCCGAGGTCGGCGTTGACCAGTTCGCTGCCCGCTCCGAGCTGCAGCGTGAGCACGTCCCGGTAGTAGGACGCGAGGTCGAGCAGCGTCCGGTCGAGGGCGTCGCGCAGCACGCGGGTGGCCCGCGACTTCTGCCGGGCTTCGAGCTCCTTGAGCGCGCCCGCCGTGCCGCGCGGCATCCGGCCCTTCTCGCTCTCGCCGAGCGCCTTGCGCAGGGCGGAGGTCTCCGTCTCGCTCAGCTCCGCCGTCTGCGAGTCCCGCTCCGCCTCGGCCGCCTTCACGAGGGTCCCCGCGGCCTCGACCGCCGGGCTCACCCCGGTCAGCCGGCGCGGGATCGCCACCACGTCGTCGCGCACCCGGCGCATCCGCGGGTCGGCGGCGAGCCGGCGCGCCCGGCTGATGTGGCCCTGCGCGGCCCGCGCCACCACCTCGGCGGTCTCCCTGTCGGCGCCGTCCCGCTGGACGAGGAAGTCGGCGATCGCCGCGATCGGCGGGGTCTGCAAGGTCACCAGGCGGCAGCGCGACCGGATCGTGACGAGCAGGTCCTCGGGCGACGGCGTGCACAGCAGCCAGATCGTCCGGGCGGGCGGCTCCTCGATCGCCTTCAGCAGCGCGTTGGCGGCGCCCTCGGTGGCCCGGTCGGCGTCCTCGAACAGGACGATCTGCCAGCCGCCCCCGCTCGGCGACGACGACGCCCGCAGCACGAGGGCCCGCGCGTCCCTGATGCCGAACGACAGCCCCTGCGGGCGGACGACGTCGACGTCGGCGTGCGTCCCCTGGAGGACCTGGTGGCAGGACGCGCAATGCCCGCACCCGCGCGGCGTCTCCGTGCACTGGAGCGCGGCGGCGAACGCCCGCGCGGCGGTGACGCGGCCCGACCCGGGAGGCCCGGTGAACAGCCAGGCGTGCGCCAGCCCGCCCGCGCTCTCCGCGGCCGCCGACAGCTGCGCGGCGACGGTCTCCTGCCCCACCAGGTCGTCCCACACACTCATGCGCAAAGGCTAACCGCCCGCGCGACCACGGGCGTTCAGTAGTCGGTGATTACCGGGAAGGTGCTCGTGGCGTCTTCGGTGCCGGCCGGGATCGGGTCGGGCAGGATCTCGTGGATGCGGTACTGGATCTCGCGGGTGATCTCGTTCTGCGGGCGGCTCGCGTCCAGGATCAGGTAGCGGTCCGGGTCGGCCTCGGCGAGGGCGCGGAAGCCGGCGCGGACGCGCTCGTGGAAGTCCTGCGACTCCGACTCGATGCGGTCTGCGGGGGCCGACAGCCGGTTCAGGCCGGCCTGCGGCGGGATCTCCAGCAGGACGGTCAGGTCCGGGACGAGGCCGCCGGTCGCCCAGGCGTTGACGCGGGCGATGTCCTCGACGGCCTGCCGGCGTCCGAAGCCCTGGTAGGCCAGGGACGAGTCGACGTAGCGGTCGCTGACCACGATGGCGCCGCGGTCCATCGCCGGCTTGATCACGTTGGCGACGTGGTCGGCGCGGTCGGCGGCGTACAGCAGCGTCTCACCGCGGTCGGACAGTCCCGTGGTGTCGCGGTCGAGCAGCATCGCGCGCAGCCGCATGCCGATCTTGGTGGCGCCGGGCTCGTGCGTGGTGATCACGTCGTAGCCGTGGTCGCGGAGCCAGATCGCGGCGAGCCGCGCCTGCGTCGTCTTGCCCGCGCCCTCGCCGCCCTCGAACGCGATGAACACGCCGCGGTCGCGGTGGACGGGCTGCTGGGGCGCGGCGACGGCCTGCTCGGCCGGCGTGTAGATCTCGCCGCGCAGCGCGGCGCGCAGGTCGGGGACGAGCGGGATGCCGCGCCGGTCGTCCAGCCGCCGGTAGGCGAACAGCCCGCACAGCACGGCGGCGACGGCGGCGATCAGCAGCGCCGCGCTCGACCCGGGGAAGTCGTAGCCGTCGTCGCCGAGGTCGACGCGGTGCGAGCCGAGCGCCCCGGCGATCAGCGGGACGGCGACGACCCCGACCAGCACGGTGACCAGCGCGACCGACCGCAGGTAGGCGGACGGGCGGGTGTCCTCCGGCGCGTCCGGGTCGTTCACCGCGGCGGTGGCGTTCGACCAGGCCGCCCCGGCGAAGACCCCCAGGAACGCCGCCATGAACACGACGACGACGAGGTTCTGGACGAGGGCGAGCACGACCAGCACGAGCGCGGCGGCGATCACGGCGAGGCCGAGGAGCCGGCGCCGGCTGAACGGGACGAGGGCGCGCGGCCCGAGGAACAGCCCGAAGCCGAGCCCGACGGTGAGCGCGGTCAGGACGGTGCCGTACCCGGCGTCGCCGCCGCCCAGCTCACCGGTGTGGAGGCGGGCCACCGCGAGGACCGCGCCCGCCGTGAGGGACGCGCCGCCGATCGCGAGGCCGAGCCCGCGCGCGGCGGCCGTCCCCGGGCCCTGGAAGATCAGCTTCAGCGGTGCGACGGCGGCGGGCGCCGCCCCGAACGGGATCTCGCCGCCGATGGCGACGGCGGCGGCCGCGACGAGGAACAGGCCGGACGTCACGTAGAGGGCGAGGTCGGCGCGGTCGCCGCTGCCGAGCGTCCCGTCCGCGATGAGGGCGAGGACGGCGAACAGCAGCGCGGCGGCGGGCGCCGGGCCGTAGACCACGCGGGTCGCGGCGCGGCGGGCGCCGGGACGCAGTTCCTCGTCCGGGACCACGGCGGGCAGCGACGCGCGCGCCGCCGGAACCCACGGCAGGCTCAGCAGGGAGACGAGGAACGCGGCGGCGAGCGTCCACGGCAGCGAGCCGACCAGCGGCACCGTGAGGACGACCACCAGCCGCAGCACATCCGCGATGATCAGCATCAGCCGGCGGTCGACGCGCGCCGCGAGCAGGCCGCCGAGCGGTGCGAGCAGCACCGCCGGCAGCAGCATCAGCGCCAGCGTGCCGCCGATCGCCTGCGCCCGGGTCGCGGCGTCGTCGTCGCGGGTCAGCATCGCGGCCATCGCGGTCACCGCGGGCACGCCAAGCCACTGGGCGAGGCTGGACAGCGACAACACGGTGCGTAGCCGCCGGAACGGCCTGATCGAGGAAAGCGACGAAACACCCGGCGGCGGTGTGGCTGCGGGGTGCGGCCGGGGTGCGCCCGTTCTGGTCATGTCGGTCAGGGTATCGGCGTAGATGTCCCTAGGAGCCGGACTTCGCGGAGGTTCGGCCGCGCGTCGCCGGCTTCTTCTTCCCGCCGCCCGCGGCCACCTTCTCACGACGCTCCGCGAGCAGTTCCGCGGCGCGCTGGATCGTGATCGACTCGACCTCGTCGCCCTTGCGCAGGCTCGCGTTCGTCTCGCCGTCGGTGACGTACGGGCCGAAACGCCCCTCCTTCACCACGACCGGCTTCTCGCTCGCCGGATCCTTGCCCAGCTCGCGCAGCGGCGCCGCGGCCGCGGCCCTGCGTCCGCGCTGCTTGGGCTGCGCCAGCAGCTCCTTCGCCTGCTCCAGGGTCACGGTGAACAGCTCGTCCTCGGAGCCGAGCGACCGGCTGTCGGTGCCCCGCTTGATGTAGGGACCGAAACGGCCGTTCTGCGCGGTCACCGGCTCGCCCTCCAGCTCACCGAGGGTGCGCGGCAGGGACAGCAGCTTCAGCGCGTCGTCCAGCGTGATCGTGTCGAGGGACATCGACTTGAAGAGCGACCCCGTGCGCGGCTTGGGGGTGTCCGCCTTCTTCGTCCGCTTCTTCCCCTCGGCGGGCGGGGCCTGCTCCGGCAGGATCTCGGTGACGTACGGGCCGAACCGCCCCGACTTGGCGACGATCATGTGGCCCGTCGCCGGGTCGGCGCCGAGCTCCCGGTCGCCGGACGGCTGCGCGAGCAGCTCCTCCGCCTTCTCCCCGGTCAGCTCGTCCGGCGCGATGTCGTCGGGAATGTTGACCCGCTCGCCGTCGCGGTCGAGGTAGGAGCCGTACCGGCCCACCCGCACCACGATGTCGGTGCCCTTGATCGGGAACGAGCTGATGCCCTTGGCGTCGATGTCGCCGATGTCGCCGACCAGCTCCTTCAGGCCGTCCTCACCGCCGTCACCGAAGTAGAACCGGTTCAGCCACGGGACGCGCTCGGCGTCGCCGCGCGCGATCTCGTCGAGACCGTCCTCCATGTGCGCGGTGAAGTCGTAGTCGACCAGGTTGCCGAAGTGCTGCTCCAGCAGGTTGACCACGGCGAACGCCAGGAACGACGGGACGAGCGCCGTGCCCTTCTTGAACACGTACTCGCGCGCCAGGATCGTCCCGATGATCGAGGCGTAGGTGGACGGGCGGCCGATCTCCCGCTCCTCCAGCTCCTTGACCAGGCTGGCCTCGGTGTAGCGGGCCGGCGCGCGGGTCGAGTGGCCCTCCGCGTCCACCGCGTTCGCGGTCAGCGGGTCGCCCTCGGCCAGGTTCGGCAGCCGCCGCTCCTGGTCGTCCCGGTCGGTGGACGGGTCGTCCGCGCTCTCCACGTACGCCTTGAGGAACCCGTGGAACGTGATCGTCTTACCGGTCGCACCGAACTCGGCGCGCTCGTTCCGCGTCGAGACACCGGTGACCCGGATCGACACGGACTGGCCCACCGCGTCCTTCATCTGGGACGCGATCGTCCGCTTCCAGATCAGCTCGTACAGCCGGAACTGGTCGCCCTTCAGCCCGGTCTCGGCCGGCGTCCGGAACGTTTCGCCCGCGGGACGGATCGCCTCGTGCGCCTCCTGCGCGTTCTTGACCTTCGACGCGTAGACGCGCGGCTTGTCCGGCACGTACTCGCCGCCGAACAGGCTCGCCGCCTGCCGGCGCGCCGCCGTGATCGCCGTCTCCGACAACGTGATCGAGTCGGTTCGCATGTAGGTGATGAAGCCGTTCTCGTACAGCTTCTGCGCGACCGACATCGTGTACTTCGCGGAGAAGCTCAGCTTGCGGCTGGCCTCCTGCTGAAGCGTCGTCGTCCGGAACGGGGGGTACGGGCGCCGCGTGTACGGCTTCCGCTCGACGGACTTGACCTCGTACGGGCGGTCCCTGAGCCGCTCGGCCAGAGCGCGCGCGGCGGGCTCGTCCAGGTGCAGGGCGTCCCGCGTCTTCAGGGTGCCGTCGGACGCGAAGTCGCGGCCCTGCGCGACGCGCTTGTCGTCCACGGAGATGAGCCCGGCCTTGAAGACCTTCGGCTCATCCTCCTTGCCCGTGTCGAACTGTGCCGCGATGTCCCAGTAGTGGGCGGGGACGAACGCGATCCGCTCCCGCTCCCGCTCGACGACCAGCCGGGTCGCCACCGACTGCACACGGCCCGCCGAAAGCTTCGGCATGACCTTCTTCCACAGGACGGGGCTGACCTCGTACCCGTAGAGGCGGTCCAGGATGCGGCGCGTCTCCTGCGCGTTCACCAGCTGCATGTTGAGCTCGCGCGGGTTCGCGGCGGCCTGCTGGATCGCGTCCTTGGTGATCTCGTTGAAGACCATCCGGTGCACCGGCACCTTCGGCTTCAGGACGTCCTGGAGGTGCCAGGCGATCGCCTCGCCCTCCCGGTCCTCGTCCGTCGCGAGGAAGAGCTCGTCGGCCTCGGCCAGCAGCTTCTTGAGCTTCTGCACCTGGCTCCGCTTGTCGGTGTTGACCACGTAGAGCGGCTCGAAGTCCTGCTCGACGTTCACGCCGAGCTTCGCCCACGACTCGCCCTTGTACTTGGCCGGCACCTCCGAGGCGCTCCCCGGAAGGTCCCGGATATGGCCGATACTGGACTCCACGATGTAGCCACGGCCCAGGTACCCGGCGATCGTCTTCGCCTTCGCAGGCGACTCGACGATCACCAGGCGCGTTCCGGCGCCGTTGCCCCGGCCACTGTTCGCGGTGCCGTTCTTGGCTGGCACAGTCGCTCCAACCTCGCTGTCTCGGTCCTCTTACACAGGCTCTTTCTTACCGGCTTCATTCAACGTCACATGGCGGCGCGTTCATGCCCGTGCGCTTCTCGGCCGCCTCGCGATCATCGTGCCGCACCCCTCACCGGGGACGGGATTCTCACCGCCGCGCGCCACCGACAGGATGACATGCCGCCGGACGACCCGCGGACCGGGATGCCGCGCCGGGGTGCAGCGTCCCCGGTAGACCAAGTAATAATGGTCGCAATGGCGGAGTACACCTACCTCGTCCTGTCACTGCCGCGCGGCACCACCCGTGACACCGCCCGGCAGATCTTGACCGAGCACGCGGAACGCGGCGGCTGGGAAATCGATCGGTTGCGCCTGTACCCGGACGGCCGCCGCCGTATTCAGCTTCGCCGCAAGGTCATCCGGGCCGTCCGCACGTTCTGACCGTTCCCGGCGGATCGTAGCACTACGTACGAATACCCTGACCCATCGTTACGAATTCGCCTCCGGGCATGGCTTCGCCCGCCCCGGACCGCGCCTTCCGGGACGGGCGAAGGTCTTCGCGGCGCCTCCTAGCGGCGCCCCACCCGGGCCTTCCGGACGAGCGCCAGCGCGCCCGCCGCCATGGCCAGCACCCCGGACGCCGCCAGCACCCAGACCGACCCGGCCCCGGTCCCGTCGGCGGCCGCCTCGTGGGCCGCGACCTGCTGAACCGGCCCGATCGCCCCGGTCACCGGCACGACCGGCGCCTCAGGCAGCACCCGCGCGCCGGTCCCGCCCTTCAGGACGGACGCACCGTCCGCCCCGGGAACGCCCTTCAGCGCACCGTGCCCCGGGACGGGCTCGGGCAGCCCCTCGCCGGCGACGAGCCTGTCGGCCCCCTTCAAGCCGTTCACCGAGGTCGGCGTCACCTTTGTGGTGCGGCGACCGGGCACCTTGGGCAGCCCGACACCACCCGGCAGCGCCTGGGTGTCCAGCATCGAAACGACATCGCCCACCGGGAGGTTCTCGGGCGCGAGCACGCCGCCCGTCTTGGACGGCGCGGCGCCGTCGGCCAGGTCGCCGGTCGTGACCAGACGGGTCAGGCCGTTCGCTTCCGTCACGGGGTTCGTCCCGGGGCGGGTGCCCTCCACCGGCAGGTTCTTGGACGGCAGCCGACCGTCCGGCGCGCGGCGTCCGCCCACCTGCGGCCCGCCGCCGGGCAGGCCGTGGTTCGCCAGGACACCACCGGTTCCGGGCAGCGCGCCACCGTCCGCCTTGGGCAGCGCGAGGAGCCGCGCAACGCCGTCCACCCCGGGACGCACGTTGCTCAGCAGGTTCTTGGACGCGACCGTGTGGCGCGCGCCCGCCTTCGGCTGGACGCCGCTTGCCGCCGGGAGGCCGACCAGCGTGAACAGCCCGTTCGGCTGCGGCTGAGCACTGGGCACGGGCAGGGCGCCGTTCGCGAGGACGCCGTCCGTCCCGGGCACCGCGCTGGCGGCCGCCAGGTCACCCACCGCGGGCAGCGCGTTGGCGGCCGCCAGGTCACCCACCGCGGGCAGGTCGTTTCCGCCGGCGACGTTCTTCAGACGGTGTCCGTCCGCTTGCGGCTGGACGCCGGGGAGACCGTCCGGCAGGGCGCCGCTCATCTTGGGCAGCGCGTTGGTGGCCGCCAGGTCGCCCGCCGCGGGCAGACCGGCCAGCTTGAGCAGGTCGTTTCCGCCGGCGACGTTCTTCAGACGGTGTCCGTCCGCCTGCGGCTGGACGCCGGGGAGACCGTCCGGCAGGGCGCCGCTCATCTTGGGCAGCGCGGCGCCGTCAGCCAGGGCGGTGGTCGCGGGCGAGCGGGTCAGACCGTTCGCGTCCGTCACGGGGGTTGTTCCGAGGCCGGTGGCCTCCGCCAGCAGGTTCTTGGACGGGAGTCGGCCGTCCATCCCCGGGAGGTTCGCCGGGGTGGTGTTCGTGGTCCGGGAGTAGGGGTGGTAGCCGCCGTAGCCGGGGCCCTGCTCGCAGGCGGCGGGGGCCAGGGCGGTGACGGCGGCGGCGTTGCCGCAGGCGTCGGCGGGGGTTCTGGTCGGCGCGTTCGCCTGGTTGCCGCCGCCGGCGCCGTGGTCGCCGGACGTCTGGGCGCCCGAGCCGTGCGGGCCCTCGACGAGGGTCTGGCCGTTGCAGCTCGCCGCCGCCAGGCCCACGACCGCCGCGGCGTTGCCGCAGATCTCGGCCGGGATGGAGATCGGCGTGTTTCCCTGGTTTCCGGCCAGGACGCCGAAGGCGCCGGACGTGTGCTGGTCGCCGCCGGAGCTGCTGCGCGCGTGGGCGCCGCCCTCGCAGAACGCGCCGGCCTCTCCGACCAGCGCGGCGGCGTTGCCGCACGCGGTCAGCGGGATGCTGATCGGGGCGTTGCCCTGGTTTCCGGAGATCACGCCGAAGGCGCCGTCGGTGGTCTGGCGTCCCGTCCAGTGGCCGCCGTTGCGGACGGACGCGCCGCCCTCGCAGGCCGCCGCGCCGTCGCCGATGGCGTTGCCGCAGAGGTCCACGGGCACGCTGATCGGAGCGTTGGCCTGGTTTCCCGCACCGACGCCGAAGATGCCGGACGTTTCCTGCCCGGACCCGGTGTGTCCGCCGGCCTTGACGAGGGAGCCGCCCTCGCAGCCGCCGACCGCGTCGCCGGCGATCGCGACCGCGTTGCCGCACACGTTGACCGGGATGGAGATCGGCGCGTTGACCTGGTTGCCCGCGAGGACGCCGCCCGTCCCGTCGGTGACCTGGCCGTCCGCGCCGCCGCCGCTGACCTTGGCGCCGCCCTCGCAGCCGGCCTCCGCCTCGCCGAGCACGCCGACGGCGTTGCCGCAGACGTTCACCGGCAGCGAGATGGGGGCGTTGACCTGGTTTCCGGACGCGATGCCGTGCGCGCCCGACGTCTGCTGGCCGGCACCGCGGCGCTTGTGGATCTTGACGCCGCCGTGGGACGTGGCGTAGCCGGTGCCGAGCAGGCCGCCGCTGTTGCCGCTGACGTCGACGGGCGCGGAGATCGGCACGTCCACCTGGTTGCCGTTCAGGACGCCGCCGCTGCCGTTCGTGATGTCGGCGAAGGCGTTGACGGGGATGGCGCTGACACCGAGAGCGACAAAGCTCGCGGTGAGCACCGCGGCACGAGATGTGCCTTTTGCCCACGTTCGCATGATGCTCCGTTCGGGGAGATGGTGAAGAGACACGCGTGTCTCGGGGGGTTGCCGCGCATGCGGGCACGGCGAGTAACCGGATCGGCGCGCCCGAGCCGCACGGGCACGTGTCCGGAGCCTTGATCAGTGATGGGTGCCCGGTCGTCCGCCGCGGGAGGACCGGTGGAGCCTCAGTCGGGCGCGAAGGACGGCTCGTCCGCGGCGGTGCGGACGGCCGGGGGCAGCGCGCCGAAGACATGCGGCCGCTGCGCGAGTGGCGGGGCCAGAGCCCACGTCGCCATTACCGGGAACCCGGCGGCCACGGCGGGGACGACGACGCCGCCGACCGCCGAATGCGTGCCGCCGGAACGATCCGGCGCCGGGAGCGGGGGCCGCTGGTGCCGGACGACATGGCGCGACGCAGGGGCGACAGTCGTCCGGGCCCGGGAAACCCGGGAAACCCGTGTCTTCTCGGGCCGCCCGTGCATGATCGTCGTCGAGGCGGCCATTGTGACGGGCGGCGCGGCCTTTGGCACGGCCACCGGTTCGGCCTGTTCGGGCGGCGATGCGGCCGGCGCGGGCTTCTCCTCACGCGGCGCCTTCTCCGCCACGGCGCGCACGACGCGGCGCACCGGCTCGTGTTCATGAACGGTCGTGACCGCGTCCCGCAGCACGGGCGTGCTCGCGACGACCTGCGCCGGCGGCGGTTCGTCGGCGTGCGCGGACTGCGCCGCGCAGCCGAGGAGCCAGCCCGCGATCAGCAGCCCGCCGAGGACGAGCAGCCGCTGGACGCATCGTCCGGCGGCGACGCGGCGCAGCCGGACGGGAACCGCCCGACCCAACGCCGCGTCACCTGCCACCGGACACCCTCCGTTGCGACAAAACCGCCCTCAACGAATGGTGACGATAGCACCACGGAACGCATTGGTGATGGCAAATTCAGGAGCGATCAAGGAATTTGTCGAGGACCCTGACGCCGAAGCGCAGCCCGTCCACCGGAACGCGCTCGTCGATCCCGTGGAACATTCCGGAAAAGTCCAATTCTGGGGGCAATTTCAGCGGCGCGAAGCCGAAGCAGCGCATGCCGAGTTTGGCGAACGCCTTCGCGTCCGTCCCGCCGCTAAGGCAGTACGGCACCGGCAGGGCACCCGCGTCCTCCGAGGTCAGCGCCGCCTCCATCGCCGCGACGAGTGCCCCCTCGTAGTCCGTCTCGACCGCGTGGTCATGGTGGACGAAATCCCGCTCGACGTCCGGCCCGAGAAGTTCGTCCACTACCGCGAAGAACTCGGCTTCATGTCCGGGCAGAAAGCGTCCGTCCACCTGAGCCGTGGCACTTTGCGGAATGACGTTGGTCTTGTACCCGGCGTCCAGTCGTGTCGGATTGAGGGTATTCGTGAGGGTCGCCCCGATCATGCGCGCCAACGGCCCGATCTTCTCCAGGCACTTTTCGGGATGTTCCTGATCGAACTCCACCCCGTACGCCATGCACGCCCGCTCCAGGAAGGCCCGCACCGACTTCGTCAGCCGCACCGGGAACTCGTGCGCCCCCAGCCGGGCGACCGCCGCCGCCAGCGCCGTGACCGCGTTGTCCGGATGCACCATCGACCCGTGACCGGCCGTCCCCCTCGCGGTCAGGTTCATCCACGCGATGCCCTTCTCCGCCGTCTCGATCAGGTACATCCGCCGGTCACCGGGCACCGTCAGGCTGAACC
>NZ_SMKY01000123.1 GCF_004349235.1 Actinomadura darangshiensis
CCGCCCCACTGCCCTGACCTCAAAGGAGATCCGATGAAGACCGCGATGCTTCCCGTGCCCGGCGCCGACCTGTACTACGAGGTCAGGGGCACGGGCCCGGTGCTGATCATCGGCCAGAGCGGCGAGGGCGACGCGGGGCGGAGCGCCGCCATGGTCGACCGACTGGTAGAGCACTACACCGTCGTCACCTACGACCGCCGCGGACTGTCCCGGACGAAGGTGGCCGATCCGTCCGCGTTCGTCCCGCCCGAGACGCACGCCGAGGACGTCCACCATCTGCTGGCCGCGCTCACGGACGAGCCCGCGCTCATGCTCGGATGCAGCCTCGGCGCCCTCTACGGCCTGCACCTGGCGGCGGCCCACCCCGGGCGGTTGTCCGTCCTCATCGCCCATGACCCCGCCGTGCCCGGCCTGCTGCCGCCCGCCGACCGCGCGCGGATCGAGCGCACCCTCACCGACGTCGAGACCGCCGCCCGCGCCGGCGACTGGCGCGCGGCCGTCGCGAAGGTCACCGCCGCCACCGGCCTCGACCCCGCCAACATGAGGACCGAGTCCGGCGTCACGACCGTCCCGATGACCGCGGACCGCGCGGCCAACATGACCTACTACCTGACCAACGACGTCGCCGGTCTCCGCCGCGACACCCTCGGCCCCGCCGAAATCCTGACCGCCACCGCGACGACTCGCATCATCCCCGCCGCCGGGGCCGACTCAACGCGCGCCTGGAACCATCAGTGCGCGACGCAACTGGCCGCCGTCCTGAACGCTCCCCTCTCGGAATTCCCAGGAGGCCACAACGGCAACACGGCCTTCCCTCGCGCTTTCGCAGCCCGCACCCACGAACTCCTAACCTCCTGACAACGCACCAGCGACCCAACCCAAGACCGCCACCACACCTCCCCAGATGGACGGCCGGAGCCCTGCCTTGCGGGCTTGGGAAGGGTCCGTTACCGGGCGCCGGCCGCCGGGTGTCCGTGCCTTGACTGCTCCCACTACTCGGCGGACGGTCCGCGGCGGCCGGCGCGTTCACATCGATCCAGGAGCGTCACCTCTCAGTGCCCCAGCGCCCGGGTGGGCGCGGGCCTCGGTCCCGGCAGGACGCGCCCTTTCCCGCATGGACGGCCTGGATCGGTTTGTCGTGTTCATTCAGTTGAATCCGAAGGTCGGGGACAGCCGTCGCTGCCGGAAGAGGGCGGACGGGACGGCGTCCGCGAGCGCCTTGTATCCGGCCGGGTTCAGGTGCAGGTGATCGCCGACGTCCAGGGACGGCCGGAGCCTGCGCGGGTCGGCGGGGTCGCGGGCCGCACGGTCGAAGTCGATGACGGCGTCGAAGCGGTGACCGGCGCGGATCCACTCGTTGACGGCCTGGCGGGCACCCTCGCGGTAGCCGTCCGGATCGTCGTACATGGTGTTGCCGCCGAACGGGGTGAGCGTCGCGCCGTACACCCGGATGCCCAGCGCATGCGCGCGGACGACCATCTGGTCGTAGGCGGCGATGAGGTCGTCCGCGACCTGCTTCTGCGCGGCAGGGGTGGCCGCGGCGGTACCGATGTCGTTGACGCCCTCGAAGACGACCAGCCATTGGACGCCGCTCTGGGCCAGCACGTCGCGGTCGAACCGGGCGAGCGCGTTGGGGCCGAGCCCATCGTTGAGGACGCGGTTGCCACCGGCCGCCTGATTGACGACGGCGATGCCGCTCGTGGACGGATGGGACTGCAGCCGGTCGAGCAACTGGTCCGGCCAGCGGTCGTTCATGTTGGTGGTGGAGCCGCGTCCATCGGTGAGCGAGTCGCCGAGCACGACGGCCGCCGCGGTGGCCTGCTGGGCCCACACTTCGAGGCCGCTGAGGAAGTACCAGTGGTCGGCGTGCGTCGCTCCGGGCAGATCGGTGTCCCCGACGTGGTCCCCGGCCACCATGTAGGACGTGGTCCGGGATCCGGGGTGGGACGTGATGTCGGTGGAGGCCTGGCCGTCCGCCAGATAGGTCGTCACGCTCAGGACGGACCTGGGCGCCACCGGGAACGGCAGCGGATCGGAGACCATCTGCGCGCCGACCGGGACGACCACGGCAGACCGGCCGTGGAAGGTCACGGGCCGGGACGTCCCCGGCTCGATCGCGCTGACGCCGGCCCTCCCGCCGTCCGGCAGCGCCACCGACACCTTGGTGATCGGGAGCGCCGTGCCGCCGAACGCGTTGGAGAACCGCAGCCGCACGTTGCGTCCGCCGACCGAGACACGGACGGTCTGGCGCAGCGTCGCATCGTCGAAGACGCCGCCGTCCCGGGTGAACGGTGGCGGCGGCATGTTGCCGGGCTCGGTCAGCTGCGGCATCGACACCCAGCTGTCGACCCAGTGGCCGCCGATCTTCGGAACGGCCGGGCCGCCGGCCGTCCGGGGCGCGCCCTCCGCGCCCCGGACGGCGACCGTGAACGACGCCGCGACCAGCGCGGCCGCGAGCGTCATGGCGCCGGCCGACCTGCCGGCATGCAGGCGCTGCGCGAACGCGCCCGCTCTCAGGAAACGTCTCACCCCAGGTCTCCGATCGACTCTGCGAACGAGGGAGCGATTCGAAAGCTTTCGAAGCCTTTCGAACTTTTGGCTGAACGTACGCCGCCCGGATCAACGCGTCAAGAACAACCTTCGGAAGCGCCTCTGACCCCCGCCTAGCCTGCTTCTCGCAGCGAACTCGCCTCGGCAACCCCACGATCGCCCCTCAAGCAAAGCCCATTGACCACACCCATGAGACGGCGTACGTTACCGGCGACCTCCATCGATATATTTCGAAACTTTCGCGCTAGAAGCGCGATGCCAAGCCGGCCGAAACAGCGTTCGTACAGGCGCCACGGACCAACCCGGGGTCGTGGGGTCGACCCGCCCTCCCCCCTGTGGGCGGGTCGACTGAGATCCATGGTCGGGCTAGGCAGGTGGGGGTGTTAGTAGAACGGGGTTCTGTGGATAACTCGTCAGCGGGCCCAGCGGGCGGGGTCTCCGCCGCCGGCGCGCCGGGCGGCCAGGGCGCGGCGGGCGGTGGATTCCACGATCGCGCGGGCTTCGCCGAGTTCACGGTCCGTCGCGGCCACCTGCACGGGGCCGGGAGGCGCGTCGACGTGGACCGTGGCCAGACCCAGAAGGCGCTGGAACGGGTTCACGGTGAGCCGGACGCTCTGCGCGCGCGCGTGGGCGATCACGTCCGTGCGGCGGCACGGCCATCCGTGCCGGGTCACGAAGACGACGTCGTCGGTGCCGGCGCCGTCCGCCTGGTCGATCGACACGGCCTTGGAGGACGCAGGGACGAGGGCGACCGCGTCCACGTTCGTCCCTGGGAAGACCTGTGAGACGAGGTGCATGGCGACGTGGCGGGGCGCGACGGGCAGCAGCGTCGAGGACAGCGCCTGGCGCTCGCCTGCGTAGCCGGCGACGGTGACCTCGACGCGGGCCCAGCCGAGAGTCCGCCAGAACGCCGGTTCGATGATGCTGACGGCTTGGACACGGCCAGGCGGCAGCGTCTGCATCCGGGTCTCCAGCAGCCCGTAGCGCAGGCGGATCCCGTCCGGTGACATGGCGACGGTGAAGTTGGCGTACATCACCAGGGGCGCGGCGACGGCTCGGATGAGGCCGAGCAGGACGGGGATGGTGACGGCCAGGATGCCGCCCTCGGCGTACAGCACGAGGAAGATCAGGGACGCGATGAAGAGCAGCGCCGTCCCGAGGACGGGCAGCCGCACGATCAGCGACCCGAACAGGGAGCCGAACGGGACGCGCCACAGGTGTCGTTCGGGCGCCTCTGGCGTGTGGCCCGGAAGCCCGGCCGCGCGGGCGAGGAGTTCGGCGCGCAACTGCTGTGCCGAGTGGCGCCCCAGGTAGCGGAGCGCGATTTCGCTCTTCTCGCCTCCGGCCAGCTCCACGCGTACCTCCGCCAGCGCGAACACCCGCGTCACCAGTGGGCGGACCAGATCGATGGCCTGGATGCGCGAAAGCGGAATACGGCGCACGTTCTTACGCAGGATGCCGGTCTCGACGACCAGGTCGTCGTTGTCGATCCGGAAACGCATTGCCAGCCACGTCCACAGGCCCGTGCCCACCGCGATCAGCCCCATGGGGATGGTCACCAGGAGGAACCGGAAGATGACGTCCGGAGTGAGCGCCAGGGTGATGCCGCTGCTCGTCTGCGTCAGCAGTAGCGGGAAGCCCAGGAGGACGAAGTAGATGATGAGGAAGATGAACGCCCGCATTGGGGCCGTCGCCCAGTGGAGCCTGTGCGTGCCCTCGGAGAAGCGGATCGGGGGGCGCTGCGCCTGCGGCGGACCGTACCCGTACGGGGGGCGCGGCGGCCCATAAGGCGGTTGCGGGGGGCCGTACGGAGGGCCTGAGGGGCGGCCCTGGGGCCCGTACGGGGGTCCGTATGGGCCGGGCGGTCCATACGAGCCGGGTCGTCCTTGCGGTCCAGGCGGTCCTTGCGGGCGCTGTGGTCCGTATGGGCCATAGGGGCCGCTCATAGCCCCATGCTCCGTTCCTCGCCCTTCTGCGCGAGTCGGTCACGCAGATGCGCCGCCTCCGCAGTGGGCAGTCCCGGGATGGTCGCGTCCGTCGCGGCGGCCGCGGTGTGCATCCGGACGGTGGCGATGCCCATCCACCGCTCGATGAGCCCAGCGGTGACGTCCACGAACTGCATGCGTCCGTACGGGACGACGATGAGCCGCCGGACGAACACCCCGTGCGTCACGATGAAGTCGTCGGCACGCTCGACGTAGCCGTAGGCGCGCCGATCCAGTTCCGCGACCAGCCAGGTGAGGGCGACCCCGAGGACGACGGCGGCGATCCACATCGCCGCGGCGATCACGCCACCGTTCCTCCACACGATGAACGCGCCCGCACCACCGATTGGGATCGCCCACAGAACGGCGGCGAGGAGCCGGTGCAGGGCATGGCGTTTGGAAATGGGCGACCAGTGGAGGCCCGAGCCAGGCGCGAACGCCTGATCCGCTTGGTAGGTGGGCGGGCTCTGCTGCGCCGGGTACTGTGCCCCTACCTGACCTTGGCCAGGCGGTGGGCCGCCGTGGCCCGGGCCGGGAGGCGCGGGCATGTGCGCCGCGCCCTGGGGTCCAGGCCGCGCGGCGGGCTCGTATGGCGGTTCGCCGTGGCTCGCGTTCATTGCCCCCTAGTCAACCGGATAACGAGTACCGCTCGCCATGGGACCATGAAGCGGTGACCGGAGCGGCGGAGACGCGACCATGACCACCGAACGGATCGTCGGGATCGGTGCGGGCGCCAAGGAGCTCGCCACCGAGGACATGACTCTGAACATCGGCCCCCAGCACCCGTCCACGCACGGCGTGCTCCGGCTGAAGCTGACCCTGGACGGCGAACGCATCTCGACCGCGGAGCCCATCGTCGGGTACATGCACCGGGGGGCGGAGAAGCTCTTCGAAGTCCGCGACTTCCGGCAGATCATCGTCCTGGCGAACCGGCACGACTGGCTGTCGGCGTTCTCCAGCGAGCTCGGCGTCGTCCTCGCCGTGGAGCGCATGCTCGGCATGGAGGTCCCGGCGCGCGCCGTTTGGATGAGGACGCTGCTGGCAGAGCTCAACCGGATCCTCAACCATCTGATGTTCCTCGGCTCGTATCCGCTCGAAGTGGGCGCCATCACCCCGATCTTCTATGCGTTCCGTGAACGTGAGGCCTTGCAGCGCGTCATGGAGGAGATCTCCGGCGGGCGCATGCACTACATGTTCAACCGTGTCGGAGGCCTGAAGGACGAGCTTCCCGCCGGCTGGACGGCGCGCGCGCGGACCGCCGTCACTGAGGTCCGGTCGCGCATGGGCGACATCGACGACCTCATCATGGGCAACGAGATCTTCCGGGCCCGGACGAGAGGCGTCGGTGTCCTCACGCAGGAGCAGATCCTGCAGTACGGCGCGTCCGGTCCCATCGCCCGCGCGTCCGGCATGGACTTCGACCTGCGCAGGGACGAGCCCTACCTCGCCTACGGAGACCTGGACGTCCGCGTCGTCACCCGTACGGAGGGCGACTGCCTGGCCCGCTTCGAGTGCCTGCTGGACCAGGTCCACGCCTCCCTCGACCTCGCCGACGCCTGCCTGGACCACCTCGCCGACCTGCCGCCAGGCCCGATCAACCAGCGGCTGCCGAAGGTCCTCAAGGTCCCGGAAGGGCACACCTACGCCTGGACGGAGAACCCGCTGGGCATCAACGGGTACTACCTGGTGTCGCGCGGTGAGAAGACCCCGTGGCGGATGAAGCTGCGGTCCGCATCGTTCAACAACATCCAGGTCCTCACCGAGCTGCTGCCCGGCAACCTCGTCGCCGACATGATCGCCATCCTCGGCTCGATGTTCTTCGTCGTCGGCGACATCGACAAATAGGCGACGAACGCTTATGCGCGGGACGCGCGGCGGTCGTGTTCCTCCTCCTCCGGGTCCTTGGGCACCCGGCACGCGTACTCCAGGAAGAACGCCCCCGCCACTAGCACCACCGCCGCGAGGAACGTCCCGCCGCTCACGAAGAAGTCGTGGCGTGGGGTCGGTTTGTCGAGGGAGGACGCCAGATTCGCGGCGAACCCAGCGAAAACGCCGGCGATGACCGCGGCGGAGTGCGCGCTGGCCTTCCCGAGGGCGGCCAGGCGCGCCACCGCCATGGGGTCGAGCGGCTTCTGCGCCGGCTTGCGCCCCGCCTCTGGCCTCCGCCCCTTGTCGCTCCTGCGGCGGATCCGGCGCAGGACGTTCAGCCCGGTGAAGGCCTCACCGAGCGCCAGCAGCAGCAGCGTCGGCACGGCCGTCCACGGCAGCGGCGGGAGCGAGACGTAGGCAGAACGCAGCACCGCCCAGGTGATCACCGCGATGACGACCACGAGGGCGGTGACGAACAGCGGGCGGGACGGTTTCATGCAGGCTGCTGCAAGGCCAGGTCGTCACGCCGCTGGACGGCCGACGCACCACCCTCGGACTGCTTGGCCTGCGCCAGGTCGCCGACGCGGCCGTGCCCCGGCAGCAGGACGTCCGGCTCGATGTCGGCCCAGGGGGCGAGCACGAAGGCGCGCTCGTGCGCGCGCGGGTGCGGGAGCGTCAGATCGGGGTCGTCGGACGAAACGTCGCCGAACACCACGATGTCGATGTCGAGCGTGCGCGGACCCCAGCGGACCACACGTTCCCGGCGCATCGCGTTCTCGATGTTCAGGACCCGCTCAAGGAGGTTCTCCGGTGGCAGGCGCGTATCGGCGATCAGCACGATGTTGAGGAAGTCGCCCTGCTCGGGGATGTTCTCCCCTCGCGGCGCATAGGGCGCGGTCTCGTAGACGGGCGAGAACGCCACGAAATTCAGGCCCGGAGCGTCGAACAGCGCGTCGACCGCCTCCTGGATGTTGTCCAGCCGGTCCCCGAGGTTGCTGCCGATCGAGAACACGACACGGTGCTGGACCAGCATGTGCCCGCCGGTGGCGGTGCGGTCGGGCATGCGGTCGGACGCTGTCATGGGCGAATCCTCCTGATCTTCACGGCGACGTCCGTGAAGGGGTGCGGGACCGGGGCGCTCGGTTTGTGGACGGTGATCTCCACCTCGGACACCGTCCCATCCTCCAGACATATTGTCGCCAACCGGTCGGCCAGCGTTTCAAGGAGGTTGACGGGCTCCCCTTCGACGACGGCGACCAGACGGCCGGCGAGCGTTCCGTAGTCGACGGTACGCGAGAGGTCATCATCGGCCGCGGCCGGGCGGGTGTCCAGCCCGAGGACCGCGTCCACGACGAACTCCTGGCCCAGCTCGCGCTCGGCGGGCAGGCACCCGTGCCGGCCCCGCGCCCGGAGCCCGCGCAACTCGATGCGGTCGAGAGCCTCGATGCGGTCGAGAGTCATTCTTCCTCTGCATCCACGACGTTGAGGACGGGTGAGCCATGGTGAAGCAGGAGCCGCCACTCACCGTCCGCCCGTACGAACACGTTCGTCGCCACGATGCTTCCCCCCGCGAGGAAACCCGCCTCCGTGTCCTCGTCGGCGGTGAGGACGTTCTCCTTGCACGTCACTACGGCGTGGTCGCCGTAGACGTCGGTCTCAACGTCGGTCAGCACGAACTGGATGTAGGTCGTGTTGGCCATGATGAGCGCCCAGGAGCGCAGTACCGCCTCACGTCCGCGCAGCATCGTCCAGCCGGGATGCACGCAGGAGACGCCCTCGGCGTACCGGCCGTCCGCCCACACCGCCGACATCCGGTCGAAGTCACCGGCCTCGAAAGCGGCATAGAACTCGGCGTGGACCTCGTCCACGTCGGCACGGTTAACGGCACGGCTCATAGGCGGGAACCCCCGTCGTCGGAACTGTCTTCACTGACCGGGCGGGCCGCGCTGATGGCGGCCGCCACTCGCACCGCGTCCGCGTTGGGCCGGACTCTGTGCACTCTCACGCACCATGCCCCGGACACCGCGGCCAACGCCGTGGTCGCCACCGTCGCATCGTCGCATTCGGCGAAGGCGCGGGGCGTCCCGTCCGGATCCGCTAGGAGCTTCGTCAGGAAACTCTTGCGGGACGCGCCGACCAGCACCGGATACCCGGTCGCGGTCAACGCGTCGAGCCGGGCCAGCAGCGCCCAGTTATGGCCTGCCTTCGGGCTCTTGGCGAAGCCGAGCCCAGGATCGAGCACGATCATCGACGGATCGACGCCTTCGCCTAGGACGGCGTCGACTCGGTGCAGCAGTTCGTCGCGCACCTCACGGACCACGTCCGTGTAGATGGCGCGCGTTTGCATGTCGTGACTGTGGCCGCGCCAGTGCATCACCACATACGGGACGCCCGCGGCGGCCACCACACGCGGCATGTCAGGGTCGGCCAAGCCGCCGCTCACGTCGTTCACCAACCGGGCGCCCACGCCTACGGCGGCCTCGGCGACCTCTGCGCGCATGGTATCGACGCTGACCGGAACGTTCTCAGCAACGAGTGCCTCTATGACGGGCACCACGCGGCGCAGTTCCTCGTCCTCCGACACACGCTGCGCGCCAGGGCGCGTGGATTCGCCGCCCACGTCGACGATGTCGGCGCCCTCCGCGACGAGGTCGAACCCGTGGCGAATGGCCTTCTCCGGGTCGAACCAGGCCCCGCCGTCCGAGAAGGAGTCGGGTGTCACGTTGACCACGCCCATGACGAGGCACCGCCCTGGCTCGGGCAGCCCCGGAACGGCGGCACTGGTCATGTCACCCAACCCTATGCCTTGCGCACACCTTGCCGGAGCGGGCCTCGGCCGCTCCGACGCGTCCGGCATACCCCCTCCGGAACCAGCAGAACGGGCCTCAGCGCGACGCTGAGACCCGTTCTGGGCGGTCTGGCGGCCCGACCAGGGCCTGTGGTTCAGTAGCGGCCGAGAATCAAGCTCATCGCCTCGGACCGCGTCTCGGCATGATCGCGGAAGTCGCCGCGCACCGCCGACGTCACGGTCTTCGCGCCCGGCTTGCGCACACCGCGCATCGTCATGCAGAGGTGCTCCGCCTCGATCACCACGATCGCCCCGCGCGGCTCCAGCACGCTCATCAACGCGTCCGCGACCTGGCTGGTGAGTCGCTCCTGCACCTGCGGCCGGCGCGCGTACACGTCGACCAGGCGGGCCAGCTTGGACAAACCCGTGATCTGGCCCTTCTTGTTGGGCGTGTACCCCACATGGGCGACCCCGTGGAAGGGGACCAGGTGGTGCTCGCAGACCGAGTACACCTCGATGTCCTTCACCAGGACCATTTCCTCATGGTCGGCGTCGAACACCGTGGTCAGCGCGTCCTCGGGCGTCTGGCGCAAGCCCGCGAACTGCTCCGCATAGGCCCGCGCCACCCTGGCGGGCGTGTCACGCAGCCCGTCACGGTCGGGGTCCTCCCCGATGCCGATCAGGATCTCGCGGACGGCCCTCGCGATGCGCGCATGGTCGAAGTGCCCGCCGTGCACGGTCGCGCCCGGCGGGTCCTCCTCGATCGGCGCCTCGTCGTACGGAATCGCCAAGGCGGTCAGCTTTCGCCCTGGGCCGGGTCGACGGCCTCGGAGGGGACGCTGCCCTGGCCGTTGCCCTTGGTCAGTTCGGTGACGTCCTGCGGGCCGAGCAGAGCCAGCTCCTTGGGCGTGAGCACCGGCGGACGCTCGGACGGCAGGCGCTTGCCATAGCCCGTGTAGGAGTTCTGGTGCGGCCGCTTCTGGATCGGCGAGAAGATCTCCAGCACCATGTCCTTGGACAGGGTCTCCTTGTCCATCAGGTTGACCACGAGGTCGTCCAGGACGTCCCGGTACTCGGTGAGGATCTCCCACGCGGTGTCGTGCGCGGCCTCGATGTAGCGGCGGACCTCGTCGTCGATCGCGGACGCGATGTCCTCGGAGTAGTCGCGCTCGTGGCCCATGTCGCGGCCCAGGAAGACCTCGCCCTGGCCGCTGCCGAACTTACGGGCGCCCAGCCGCTCGCTCATGCCGTACTCGGTCACCATGTTGCGCGCGATGCCGCTGGCCTTCTCGATGTCGTTGGCCGCACCGGTCGTCGGCTCGTGGAAGACGAGCTCCTCCGCGGTGCGCCCACCGAGCAGCATGGCGAGCTGGTCGGTCATCTCCGAGCGCGTGGTGAGGAACTTGTCCTCCATCGGCAGGGTCATGGTGTAGCCCAGGGCCCGTCCACGCGGAAGGATCGTCACCTTGTGCACCGGGTCGGAGTTCGGCAGCGCGTGCGCGACGAGGGCGTGCCCGCCCTCGTGGTAGGCGATGATCTTCTTTTCCTTCTCCGACATCACCCGGGTCTTGCGCTCCGGCCCGGCCATGACGCGGTCGATGGCCTCTTCCAGGGTGTCCATGTCGATCAGCTTGCGGTCGAAGCGCGCGGTCAGCAGCGCCGCCTCGTTGATCACATTGGCCAGGTCGGCGCCGGTGAAGCCCGGGGTGCGGCGCGCGATCACGTCCAGGTCGACGTCCTGCGCGAACGGCTTGCCGCGCCCGTGCACCCGCAGGATGCCCTTGCGGCCCTCCAGGTCCGGGCGGTCGACGGTGACCTGGCGGTCGAAGCGGCCGGGACGCAGCAGCGCCGGGTCGAGGATGTCGGGGCGGTTCGTCGCGGCGATCAGGATCACGCCGCCCTTGACGTCGAACCCGTCCATCTCGACGAGCAACTGGTTCAGCGTCTGCTCGCGCTCGTCGTGGCCGCCGCCGAGGCCCGCGCCGCGGTGCCGGCCGACGGCGTCGATCTCGTCGATGAAGATGATCGAGGGGGCGTTGGTCTTGGCCTGCTCGAACAGGTCGCGGACGCGGGACGCGCCGACGCCGACGAACATCTCGACGAAGTCCGAACCGGAGATCGAGTAGAACGGCACGCCGGCCTCGCCGGCCACGGCGCGCGCCAACAGCGTCTTACCGGTGCCGGGCGGGCCGTACAGCAGCACGCCCTTGGGGATCTTGGCGCCGATCGACTGGAACTTCGCCGGGTTCTGCAGGAAGTCCTTGATCTCTTCCAGCTCTTCCAGGGCCTCGTCGGCCCCGGCCACGTCGGCGAAGGTGGTCTTCGGGGTGTCCTTGGTGATGAGCTTGGCCTTGGACTTGCCGAAGTTCATCACCCGCGAGCCGCCGCCCTGCATCTGGTTCATGATGAACAGGAAGATCAGCACGATGACCACGATGGGCAGCAGGCTGAACAGCAGGTTCAGGAAGAAGCTCTGCTTCGGGACATCAACGTTGTAGCCGCCGGGCAGCTTGCCGGCATCGGCTTGCTTCTGCAGCTGCTGCTGCAGTTGGAGTCCCTGGCCGTCGACCCAGGAGGCCTGCTGCTGCTTGCCGTTCTTGAGGGTGAGCTCGACCCGCTGGTCCTTGTCCACGATCTTGGCGGACTTGACCTGACCCGCGTTGATCTCCTGGACCACCTTGGAGGTGTCCACCTTCTCGAACGAACGGCCGGGGTTGACGCCCCACATGACGAGGGCGACCAAGAGGCCGAACAGCAGGATCCACAGCAGCGGCCCGCGAAAGTAGCGCTTCACGTCCATTTATCCGGTTACCCCTGGGGGGCCCGTCCCTCCTGACCAACGTCTGTGTGCATCCTCGCCAATGGCCCGTCGCCCGGGGGCTACAGACCCTCCATGGCGGCTTCCCACATATGGCTCCCCGAACCCAGGGTCCGGGACACCGACGGTACACCGCAGGGCGCAGGAGACGCAGCCGACGCCGTTCCCCTGCATCCCTTCCATATACCCGTCAACGATCCTTGCAACGATTCGTCACGGTCGCTTGTTCCCTGGGGCCGTTCGCGCGCCTCTGGACGGCGCGTCCGCGGCGGGCCGGCCAACGAACCGTGACCAGGGGTTCCCGTGGCCCGATCCTAGGCGGGGTCAGGCACCATCGCCGCCATACACGTGCGGGGCCAACGTGCCCACGAACGGCAGGTTCCGGTACTTCTCCGCGTAGTCGAGCCCATAGCCGATGACGAACTCGTTGGGGATGTCGAAACCGATGTACTTCACATCGAGCTCGGTCGTGACCGCCTCCGGCTTGCGCAACAGCGCGCAGATCTCCAGTGACGCGGGGTCACGCGAACGCAGGTTGCTCACCAGCCACGACAGTGTCAGGCCCGAGTCGACGATGTCCTCCACGATGAGCACGTGCCGGTTGAGGATGTCGGTGTCGAGGTCCTTGAGAATCCGGACGACGCCGGACGATTTCGTGCCCGACCCGTAGGACGAGACCGCCATCCAGTCCATCGAGGCGGGCGAGTGCAGCGCCCGCGCCAGATCCGCCATGATCATGACGGCGCCCTTGAGGACCCCGACGAGCAGCAGGTCCTTGCCCGCGTAGTCGGCGTCGATCTGTGCGGCGAGCCCCCGCACCTTCGCCTGCAGGTCGGCCTCGGGGATCAGTACCTTCGCCAGGTCGTTGCCCAGGTCCTTCTCGTCCACAACCCCACCCTCATCGCTCAGAACCCGCCCGTCCGGTGGGACGGACGCAGGAACGGACACCGCCGCGCGCCGCGTGGGCCTGCAGCGGCCGCGCCGTGTGATGGTGCGCACACGCCGCGACGTCAAACCGGGCCGAACAGCAGCTTGCCGGACCGCCGGACGGCTCGCAGCCCCCCGGGCAGATCCACGTGCCGCTGGCCGCGCCAGGCCGTGACCAGCCGATCCACTGAATCGACATGGACCGCCGCGAGCGTACCGGGTGGGCTTCCCGCCGCGACCGCCGCCATCCGCAGGACCCGTGTACGGACGGCTCGGGGCAGCGCCTCTAGACCTTCCAGGCGGATGGCTACGCGGTTGCCGTCCGTTGTGGTCGCCAGGTCGGTGTAAACGCGGGCGGCCAGGTCGTCCAGGGCGTCCGCGTCGTCGCGCAGCATCCTGGCCGTCCGCGCCAGCGCTTCTGCCACTCCGGGGCCGAGCGTCTTCTCCAGGGCCGGGAGGGCTTCATGGCGTACGCGCACGCGCGTGTAGGCGGGATCGATGTTGTGGGGGTCGTCCCAGGGCGTCAGCCCCATCGCCTTACAAGCCCGTCGTGTCGTGTCGCGATCCAGCTCCAGCAAGGGCCTCACGTAGAGGACGTCGCGAGAACGCGTGAATCTGGCCGGCATCCCGGACAGCGACCGGGCCCCGGAGCCACGCGCGAGCCCCAGCAGGACGGTTTCCGCCTGGTCGTCTTGGGTGTGGCCAAGGAGGACGGCCGCAGCACCCAGCCGGTGGGCCGCATCGTCCAATGCCGCGTACCGGGCGTCACGGGCGGCGTTCTCTGGGCCGCCTGCCCCATCCACGGTGACCGCGACCGATCCCGATGGGTCGAGGCCAAGGCCGGCCATGGTTCGGACCACCGAATCGGCACGCTCGTCCGAACCGTCCTGCAGGCCGTGGTCGATCGTGACCCCGCCTGCCGGACGTCCCGCCCTGGGTGCCTCGAAGGCCAGCGCACCCGCGAGCGCCAGCGAATCGGCGCCTCCGCTGCACGCCGCGAGGACCATCCCGTCCTGGGGCAGCTCGGCGAGCACCCGGCGCACGGCGAGACGTACCGCCGCGACCGCCGGATCAGGACCCATGGGAAACGTCTACCACCACCCACCGACAGGCCGCCCGCGCCAGGGTCAGGCTTCGCTGGCCTTGGGCGGGGCGTCGAGAGCGCGCGGGCCGACGACCCGGTCCATCCACAGGCCCGGTTCCTTGATCTCGTCGTGGGTCGGGAGGGTCTCCGGCGACTGCCAGACCTGATTGAACCCGCTCATGCCGACCTCGGTGACGACCCGGCGCACGAACCGTGACCCCTCCGCGTACTGCTTCATCTTCAGGTCGATGCCGAGCAGGCGCCGGATCGTCCTGTCGAGCTTGGAGCCGCCCGTACGGCGCCCCTGGAAACGCGACCGGATCTGCTGAACGGACGGCACGACCTCTGGGCCGACCGCGTCCATGACGTAGTCGCCGTGCCCCTCAACGAGCGTCATCACGGCGGTAAGGCGGTCGAGGATCTCGCGCTGCTCCGGGCTCTGGATCGCGTCGATGAGGTTGGCGTCGCCACCGCGCACGACATCCGCGACGGCCTCGGCCGCGTCCCGGATACGGTCCAGCATCACGCCCGGGTCGAGGTCGGACGCGAGGAGGAACTTGGTCATCTGGTCCTGGACGTACTCGCGCAGCCACGGGACTCCGGTGAACTGGGCGCGGTGCGTCTCCTCGTGGAGGCAGACCCAGAGGCGGAAGTCACGCGACTCCACACCGAGCTCTTGCTCGACGTGGACGATGTTGGGCGCGACCAAAGTGAGCCGTCCTGTCGACGCACGCCCCGAGGGGTCCGGCGGCAGGAACAACTCGTACTGCCCCAGAACACGGCTCGCCATGTACGCCAGGATCGCGCCGACCTGCATGCCGGTGACACGGGAGCCCACGGCCTGGACGACCACGTTGCCCGCGTTGCCGAGAGCGCCCGGACCACGCCGCTCGGACATCTGCTCCATGAGCGGCTCAAGGACGACCCGGAAACCGTCCACGTTCGCGCGGATCCAACCGGGCCGGTCGACGATCGTCGCCGGGTCGGGGTCGAGCTCGGAGGCCATGCCGGTGAACTCCCGCACATGCCCATGCGCGATCTTCGAAAGCTCGCGCAGCTCCTTCACGACCTCACGGGCCTCGTCGTGGGTGACCTGCGGGCCCGGCCTGACGAGCCGGGTTCCGGCCTGAACCGCCACGTTCCAGTCGATCATTGAGGCGCTCATGTACTCCACCGTACGTTTCGGACGTGGCGCCGGAGCGCCCTGCATGGTCGTTCAACGAACAACCGTTCTGGTTATCTCCCGTACGCCCGCCGCCACACCCCCGGGTCAGCCGCACCCGCAGCTCGCCACGGCCGCCGCCAGCCGGTCGAGCTTCCCCGGATCGACCGCGCTCTTCCCGTCCCCCGCCATGAACGCGAACGCGAGCAGCCGGCCGTCCGCGTCGTAGGCCAGCCCCGCCAGCGTGCTGACGCCCGCCAGGGTGCCGGTCTTGGCGCGCACCATCCCCGCCCCCGCCCGGCTGGTCGCGACCGTGTACCGCGGCGGGCTCAACGTGCCCGAGAACCCTGCGATGGGCAATCCGGTGATGACCGGACGCAACTCCGGGTGGTCCTCACCGGCGGCGAGCGACACGATCCGCGCCAGCGCGATCGGCGAGATCCGGTTTCGAGGCGACAATCCACTGCCGTCGTTGACGGAAACGCCCTGCGCCACCCCAAGCTTGGCCAGAACCTGCCGGACGGCCTGAGCAGCGTCCGCGAACGTCGCCGGACGGCCCAGTTTGATGGCGACCTGGCGAGCCATCGCCTCGGCGACGTCGTTGTCGCTTTCCGTCAGCAAGTGCTCGACCAGAGCCGACAGCGGCGGCGACTGGACGGCACCGAGCTGCGCCGCCTCCTTCTGCGCGACCGTCCGTCGCCCTGCCTTAGCGGAGACCCCGTTCTTGGACAGCAGACGCGCGAACTGCCGCGCCGCACTGGCAGGCGGATCAGAAACCCGCGTCTTCTTGGACGGATCGGACGGCGCGACCCGTCCCTCATCAACGGTCAGAGCGGCGACAGGCGCCACCTCACCGTCCGGCAGGTAATTGGGTTTCCATCCAGCGGCCGTGCTGGGCCCCTGGTACGCGGACGCGTCGTAGTCCACTCGCACCTGGCGCACCCCAGACGCCTTCAGCGCCGACGCCGTCTGGCGGGCCAGGTCTATGAGCGACGCATAGGGCGGGTGTCCGGCATCGGGACGTGGGGGAAGAGCGGTCAAGGTAGGATCCCCGCCTCCGACCAGAACGATCCCGCCGCCGGTGCCCTGCACGGTCCGGGTGGTGATCTGGTGCGCGGGGCCGGCCGTGGCCAGCGCCGCCACCGACGTCGCCAGCTTCGTCGTCGAGGCCGGGGTCGCGGGCCGGTCGGCGCGCAGCTCGTACAGGGCGCGGCGAGTCTCCGCGTCGATGACCACCGCGTTGATCTTCGCCTTCGGGCCGCCCGCCAGCGCCGAGAGCCGTCCCGCCAGGACGGACGGGTTCGGCGGACGGCCCGAGCCGGCATCGGCGGCCGGGATGGCGGCCGCCGGGTCCGGAGCCCGGACGACGTCGCGCGCCGCAACGCTGGGCGGCTGCGGCGACAGATGCCGGTCAGGTGTGAGTTTCACCACTGCCAGCCCGGCGGAGGCGGCGAAAACGTTAAGGAGAGACAGCGACAGGACAACGAGGGCTGGGCCTCGTCCAGGCACGTGACCGCCCCTCTCCCACTCAGCACTCACCAACGTGCGACATCCTTATACATGGGAACACTCACCTGTGGCGCCGGCCTCGCCTCACAGGGTCCCGAAAGACTATGCACTGCGCGCGCGCAGGGAGCGGAGGACATCTTGGATTTCGACGTCACCATTGAGATCCCGAAGGGCCAGCGGAACAAGTACGAGGTGGACCACGAGACCGGGCGCATCCGGCTCGACCGCATGCTGTTCACCTCGACGCAGTACCCGGCCGACTACGGGTTCATCGAGGACACCCTCGGCGAAGACGGCGACCCGCTGGACGCACTGGTCCTGCTGCAGGAGCCGACCTTCCCGGGCTGCCTCATCCGCTGCCGCACCGTGGGCATGTTCCGGATGACCGACGAGGCCGGTGGTGACGACAAGGTCCTGTGCGTCCCCGCCACCGACCCTCGCATGGAGCACCTGCGCGACATCCACCACGTCGCCGAGTTCGACCGCTTGGAGATCCAGCACTTCTTCGAGGTCTACAAGGACCTGGAGCCCGGCAAGTCGGTCGAAGGCGCCAGCTGGGTGGGGCGTGTGGAGGCCGAGCAGGAGATCGAGCGGTCCTTCAAGCGCGCTGCGGACCAGGGCGGCCACTGAGCGTCGCCCGGTCCCGCCGACCACCGGCTGGGCCGTGCCGGGGCCGGGACAGGGAATCGCGGACGGCGCCGATCGCTCCCCGCCGCCCACGCGACGCGTGTCGCGCCGGAACCCTTCCGTACTGGACGTCGTACGGAAGGGTTCCCGCTTTCCTCGGACGTTCCTCAGGGGCCGGGGCTGGGTCAGCCTGCGGGACGTGTGGCCCCGATCAGGTCGCTCCGATGAATGCTGGAGATGCGCACGCGTGCACCGGTGTAGGGCGCCTCGACCATGCGGCCACCGCCGATGTAGATGCCGACATGGTGGATGGTGCCGGGATCGGACGTATCGGTCGCGAAGAAGACGAGGTCACCCCGACGCAGTTCGCTGATGGGGATGTGTGGTCCGGACGTCCATTGCGTGCCGGTCCAGTGGTCGAGCCGTACGCCGGCCTTGTTCCACGCGTACATGGTCAGGCCGGAGCAATCGAAACCGACGGTCCCGGCGCCCTGTTCTATGCCGTAGCTAGGGCCGGCCGCGTTGCCTCCGCCCCATGAATACGGAGTGCCGAGCCACTCTAGGGCCGCCTGGGTGACGATGGCCCCACGCGCCGCCGAAGTGGTCAGCCCCGCCCCGGGATGATCCGAATCGGTGAAGTCGGAACGCGCCTTACGGGCTTCGGCCTTCTCCATTGCCCGTTCCCGCGCGCGCTTGACCTTCGCAGCGTGCACCTGGGCCTTGCCAAGCCGACTCTCTAGGCGTCGCTTCTCAGCCTCAATGCGCTGGACGGATGCCTGCTGCGTGGCCACCGCGTCCTGGGCGAACCGTCTCGCCCCTTCGGCACGCTTCGTCGCGGCCCCTTGCTCGTCCAGCGCGACCTTCGCCTGACGGCGGAACACGTCCGCCACGTTGTTGGACGCCTCGACCCGATCGAGCATGGCCGTTCGCCGTTCGGCGAGCATCTTCACCATCCCGGCGCGGTCCATGAAGCCTTGTGGCCCGCCCTCGCCTGCGATCGCCGACGAGATCTCGTCGTAGCCGGTGTTGTCCCGGTAGACCTGTGCGGCGAATGACGCCAGTCCCGCCCTGGCTTCCTCCACACGGCGGTTGGCCTCGGCCAGCCGTGCCTGGGTGTCCCCGTACGCCTGCTGTGCGTGCTGCAGTTTCAGCTGCTCACCGTTGTAGCGCTCCACTGCGGCCTCGGCGGCGATGGCGAGTCTGTCCAGTTCACCGTCCGCCTGGGCGAGCATGGCTTTCGTCCGTCCGACTTCGGCTGCCCGCTCCTTGACCTGCCGTTCGCTCCGTTCGACGTCCTTCGCGCTGGGGCCGGGATCGGACGAAGGGCGGGCGGCCGCGGTCGGCACGAGCATGCTCATGGCGATGGACAGGGCGGAGGTGAACGTGACCAGCCGCAGCGTCGTGCTCCGGGGGGACGGGATCACGCGACGGGTCTGTGCTGCGCCAGATGCCATGATCACGTCCTCCCCCCGCGATGTATTGCTTAGCGCAAATGATCACCTACGAAGAGTAGTTGACTCTGGCAAGGGCAGGTACTTCCGCCACTCGCTGCCTGCGGCTCGATTCGTCAGCCGCTCGGTGTCGGGCCGGCGCCGGAGGAGGTGGTTCCGGATGGCGGTTCTGGGGCCGGCCCAGACGAGGGTGGAACGGTCGGTTCCGTGGACGGCGAGGGGTCCGGCCCGCTACTGGCGGGCGGTGAGCCGGAGTGTCCGGGCGCAGAGGGCGACTGCGAGGGAGTGCCAGGCCGGTGCGTCTCAGGCGGACTGGACGGGCTCGCTGAGCCGGAGTCCGTCGGTGTCGGCGTCGGCGTCGGATCAGTTCCGGGGGCATCGGGACGCCAGGTCACGCGAACCTGCTCCCCGCTCGGCCGGAACGCGATGGTCCCTTCTCCCTGCGAGTTCTCCTTGCGTGAGACGTGGACGCGCACGGTCACGCTCTGCCCGGCCTTGAGCCGTCCAGAGGATGGGCTGGCTCGCAGAGGTCCGTGGCTTTTCGCCTGCCAGGCCACTGGTCCGCCTTCTGCGCGCAGCTCAATGGAGCCGTCCGAATCCCCCGCCAGGTCGAGGAAGTGTGGGGAGACCGCTAGTGCGCCGGTGGCCGCAGGCCCAGACGGCTCGTCCGACGAGACCAGCTTGGAGGACGGCGTCGGAAAAGCCGTCGGCGGCGTGGACGAGGTACGCGCGCCCAGGGGGAACGTGGCCGACACAGGGGCCGCGTCGAGCTTTCCAGGCGGTGTTGGACGTCCAGCCTGCTCCTGGTCGGCTCCGGGTATCTGGGAGAAGCCAGGCACCGCCGTCGGATGCGGCCCTGAAACGGTGTTCGCGTCCCCACGTCCGGAACCGATGAGCCCGTACATGGAGGCGACCCCACCGCCGGAGAGGAGCGCCACCACCGCGAGCACTGCGGCGGCACGGACGGCCTGGCCGTAGAGACTCACGGTCGTTCCGTCCTTGGACGCCTTGCGAGCGCGCCTGAAACGCCAGCGGCCACGTGGGCGAGCCGTTCCGGCCGGGCCTCCTGCCTCAAAGGACTGGACGGGAAAGCCATCAGGCGTGAACTCCGTGACCCGTGTGGCCACGAAGAGCCTGTAGCCGACCAGTTCCGGGTCAAGGAAGCAGCTCATCACGCGGACTCGCATCTCCGCGGCCGGCGTCGCGTCGGGCAGCAGCCCGTACACCTTGGCGGCGGACACGGTACGCGGACGCAAGGCTCCGCAGACCGAGCAGCCGTCTGCGTGCACCATCAGGCGCCTGCTGATGTCGTGGGTGAGGTCGCCACGCCGCTCCCGCAGCAGCGACGCGCGCTCTGGGCAGCCGTAGGGGCCCTTGTGCGCGAGTATCTCCGCCGTCAGCGCTTCGTCCAGTTCGCCGTGCGCGCGGTCGAGGGCCGCCTGCGCGTCCTTCAGCGACAACCCGAACACGGCGGCGAGGTCGGGGACCGACAGCTGGTGCCTGACCCGCAGTTCCAGGATCTCCCGCGAAACGGGGCGCAACGCCAGGACCGCCTGCCACGCCGTGATGCGCTGGTCGACGTCCTCCTGGTCGTGATTGGCGACCGGCACGTCCGGCGTCTGGTGCCTGGGAGGCAGACGTCTCGCGCACTCGAGCCGGGCGATGGCGTAGAGCCACGGACCGAACCGGTCGGGATCGCGAAGCTTGCCGATGTGCGCCTCCGCCACGACGAACGCGTCCCGTAAGGCGACCTGGGCCGTGTCACGGCATCGCACCTGGAACCAGCAGTAGGCGTAGAGCCTGTCGGCATAGGCGTCGTACACCGCGGCCGTGGCGCCGGTGTCGCGCTCGCGCAGCGCCTCGACCAGGAGATGGTCGTTCATGCCAGAAAAGCTAAAGGTTCCGGGCGCTCTTGACTAGCAAATTCAAGAGATCGAACTCCGATACCGAACACCATTCTTGTGCCTTCCTGGGCACTTTTGCAAAGTGTCGCGTTTGTGTGATTTGAGCGATTCGACCGAGATACTGCAAGGTTCGCATGGTTCGCGCTACCAGGGCTTCATATCGTGTTGCGATCATGGCAACACGCAGAGTGAATGGCCTGAATATTGCCCACTCAGTCACGCACAAGCGTTTCCATCATGGACGGGAGATGCTTTTCAGCGACAGCGGCTATGGCAGCGACCTGCGCGCTGGTGTAGATGACGGGTTCCGATGCTATGGCGCGTGGAATCGCCCCAGCCGCATGGAAGAGCACTGCCCCTTGCTGGACACCAACCCGGGCGACCCGTGCCCCGTGCACGACCACCATCGGCGTGACATGCACGTCATAGCCCACCTCTTGGGAGAGCAACTCGGCGACACTGTCGGCAGCCCGAGCCGCAACAGACCCCACCCCGCCGACCGGCCTGCGCCCGACCCAGAGGCGACGCCGCTCGGCGCGCATCCGAGCCCCCAACCGGAGCCGCCTGCTAGCGATCGCGTAGATGCCGGTGAGTCCGACCACCAGATGGTCGAGGTTGGCCGCAGGCGTGGACCCGTCCGGCAAGACCCGGTCGTGCAGCACATGGAAACCCGCCGGATCGAGACGCGCCAGACGACGTCCAGTGCGACGCTCGGCGTGGGCACCGCGACGCCAGTTGGTCACAGGGCCCGGCTTGTACCTCGCATAGGCCGCATGCCCCACGAAGACGAGAACGGCCACCACGACTCCCGCCCACCAGACGCCCACGCCGGCCGCGACGACGCCGGCGGCGCAAGCCACCACCGCACGCATCGCGCGTCGCTCCCAGCGGTGCTCGGCGGCGAGCATGCGGTACCGGTGGCGCGCCGAGGCCCCGGCGCGTGACACGCCGACACCGCTGCTGCGCACCTCAAGGCCTCATTTCCTCGGCCCCCGAGCCGCACCTGAAGGCACCAGCGTGCGGCAGCCGCTTGATCACATCAAGGACTTTCCCCGGGTCGATCCGCGAATCGGGTTGACACTGTCATCATGACAGTGTCATTATCGGAGCCATGGACAGTACGTGGACGATCGGCGAGCTGGCGGAACGCGCCGCCGCGGCACTGGCCGTGGACGGATCCGCCCAGGTCAGCGGCCGAGTGCGCGACCTGCCCAACGAGCGGCTGATCCGCTGGTACACCACGATCGGCCTGGTCGACCCGCCGCTCGCCCGCCGCGGCCGCACCGCCCTGTACGGCCCCCGCCATCTCCTGCAGCTCGTCGCGGTGAAGCGCCGCCAGGCCGCGGGCCGCTCCATCGCCGAGATCCAGCTCGAACTCACCGCCGCCACCGACACCGTCCTAGGCCAGATAGCGAGCCTCCCCACCTCCACCGACCCGCCCAATGCGGGGCCGGCCGAAGCCCGCCAGGGCGCCACCGCAGCCGACGCCAGAGGGGAAGCGGAGACGACGGCGCCCGCCGGCGTGCCGTCCACGGAGGCTGCGGCAAGTGCGCCCGGCGAAGAAGCAGAAGGACGCGAACGAGGCAGCTTTTGGAGCGCCCGTCCCGATGTGTCCTACCGCCGCACAGCCGTCGCCGATGGCTACGGCGCCTCCCCTCCCGCAGTCGTCCAGGGGGTTCGTCTCGCGCCCGGACTCACCATGCTCCTGGATGTCCCAGCCCTGAGCGGCGACGACCTCGCCGCGATCGAGACCGCCGCGGGTCCGCTCCTCGACGAGCTACGCCGGCGCGGTCTCCTACCCCCCGCCGGCAACCACGTCAGACACCCCGCGTTCCCGCCCGCCGACGAACCCCGGAGGACCCAGTGACCGTGCGCATCCTGCCGCTACCCGAGACCGCGCCACCGGCACCCGACCGCGGGCTCGGCGCGCTCAGCACCGACAAGGGCAACCTGCCACTCGACTCCGTCGACGTACGCGCATCGGTCACCGGCCTGGTCGCCGGCATCGAGGTGGTCCAGGGCTTCCGCAACCCGTTCGACGTACCGCTGGAGGCCACCTACATCTTCCCCCTGCCCGACCGCGCAGCCGTCACCGCACTGCGAATGGAGGCCGACGACCGGGTCATCGAGGGAGAGCTGAAAGAGCGCGGCCAAGCCAGGCAGGACTACGACACCGCGATAACCGCGGGGCAGCGCGCCGCCATCGCCGAGGAGGACCGCCCAGACGTCTTCACCATGCGGGTGGGCAACATCCTCCCGGGTGAACGCGTGACGATCAGACTGACACTCGACCAGCCACTGCCGCACGAGTCGGCGTCCAGCACAACGTTCCGCTTCCCGCTCGTCGTGGCGCCCCGCTACATCCCCGGCGCGCCCCTGGACGACGAGCGCGCCGGATCCGGAGTGGCCGACGACACCGACGCGGTACCGGACGCGTCCCGGATCAGCCCGCCGGTCCTGCTGCCCGGATTCCCCAACCCGGTCCGCCTCGCGGTCACCGTTGACATCGATCCTGCCGGGCTGCCGCTGACCCAGGTCCGATCGGCGCTGCACGTGGTGGCCGAAGAAGGCGACGGCGAACGCGTCACCGTCCGGCTACAGCCCGGCGAGCGCCTCGACCGCGACTTCATCCTCCGCCTGGACTTCGCCCCGCATGAGAGCGCGGCCCTCTCCCTGGTCCCGGACGAGTCCGGCGGCGAAGGGACGTTCAACCTCACCGTGCTGCCGTCCGGAGAGGCCAAGCCAAGTCCACGCGACGTGGTGCTCGTCCTCGACCGCTCCGGCAGCATGCGCGGATGGAAGATGGTCGCCGCACGCCGTGCCGCCGCGCGCATCGTCGACACGCTCCGCACCGAGGACCGGTTCGCCGTGCTGTCCTTCGACACCGTCATCGAACGTCCGCGCGACCTCGGAACCGGGCTCGCCGACGGCACCGACCGCAACCGCTTCCGTGCCGTGGAGCACCTGGCCGCACTGGACGCGCGCGGCGGCACCGAGATGCTCGCCCCGCTCGACGAGGCCTGCCGCCTGCTCGCAGACTCCCCACGCGACCGGGTGCTCGTCCTCATCACCGACGGCCAGGTGGGCAACGAGGACCAGCTCCTCGCCCGCCTGGAGCCACAGTTGCAGGGCGTCCGAGTCCACACGGTCGGCATCGACCAGGCCGTCAACGCCGGCTTCCTGAACCGCCTCGCCACGACCGGCCGCGGGCGCTTCGAACTCGTGGAATCCGAGGACCGCCTCGACGAGGCGATGGAGCACATCCACCACCGGATCACCGCCCCGCTCGCCACCGGGCTCACCCTGCACGCCGACGGCCTGGAGATCGTCTCGGGAACGGTGGCACCGGCCCGGCTGGGCGCCCTGTTCCCCGGCGTCCCATTGGTGATCGCGGGCAGGTTCCGCGGCTCCCCGTCCGGGGCGCTGTCCGTCCAAGGCACCACTCCGGACGGGACGGCATGGGAACAGCGCGCCACCGGCATCAGCACCCGGGACCGGGCCGCCACATCCATCTGGGCCCGCGCCCACCTGCGCGACCTGGAAGACCGCTATGCGGTCGGAGGCCCAGACGACCTCGAACAACGCATCGTGGCGACCTCGCTGCGATTCGGTGTCCTCTGCCGCTTCACCGCATTCGTCGCGGTGGACAGCCGAGTCGCCACCGAGGTCGGCAGCTCGCACCAGGTCGTCCAGCCAGTGGAGATGCCCCGAGGCTGGGCCGCGCCACAGATGGGCCGGGCCACCTTCTCGGCCGCCGCGGACACTTTCGCCGGCCCACCGCCCCCC
>NZ_SMKY01000124.1 GCF_004349235.1 Actinomadura darangshiensis
AGGCCGCCGGCGGTGGTGACGGCCGCGGCGGTCCAGCCGGCGGCGTGCAGGCCGTCCAGGAGGTCGCGCGAGCCGGTGGCGATCGCGACGAAGACCGCGAGGCCGATCGCGCCGCCGACCTCCTTGGCGGTGGTGGCCAGCCCGGACGCGACACCTTGCTCGTGTGGCGCGACGCCGGACCCCGCGGACGCGAACAGGGCGACGAAGGCGACGCCGCCGAACAGGCCCCAGACGATGCCGCCGGGCAGCAGCGTCCAGAAACCGCCGCCGGACGTGGTGCCCGCGACGAGCACCGCGATGCCCGCGCCGGTGCCCGTCGTCGAGACGGCGAGGACGGTGCGGATCCCCCAGCGGCCGAGCAGCATCGGGGTGAGCTTGAGGGCGGTGAGCATGCAGACCACCGTCAGCGGCAGGAACGTCAGGCCCGCCTCCAGCGAGCTGTAGCCGAGCACGGGCTGCAGGTAGGACGTCAGGACGTAGTAGCCGCCGCCGAGCGTGGCCTGGAAGATCGCGATCACCACCATGGTGGTGGCCAGGTTGCGGCCCCGTGCGAGCCGCAGCGGGATCAGCGGGTCGCGGGTGCGGGCCTCCACCACCAGCAGCAGTGCGAGCAGGACCGCCCCGGCGGACAGGGCACCGGCGCCGCGGAGCGACGTCCACCCGGCGTCCGGGCCGCTCGCCAGGCCGAACACCAGCAGCGCGGATCCCGCGGTGGCCAGCACCGCGCCGGGCACGTCGAAGGGGCCGGGCGTCCGGGGCGGGTCGGCGGGCAGCAGCCGCGGCGCGGCCAGGGCGCAGCCGATCGCCAGGGGCACGTTGACGAAGAACACCCATTCCCAGCCGAGGTAGTTGGTGAGGACGCCGCCCAGCAGCGACCCGGCGGCCAGTCCCGCGCTGCCCGCCATGCCCCAGGCGCCGAGCGCCCGGTTGCGCGCCGGTCCCTCGGCGAAGCCCCGGTAGATGAGGGTGAGCGTCGCGGGTGTGAGCAGAGCGCCGCCCGCGCCCTGCACCGCGCGGGCGGCGACCAGCACCTCGGAGCCGGACGCCAGGCCGCCCGCCAGCGAGGCGACGCCGTACAGCGCGAGCCCGGTCATGAACATGCGGCGCGGGCCGATCCGGTCCACGGCGCGTCCGCCGAACAGCAGCAGCCCGCCGAGCCCGACGGCGTAGGCGCTGACCACCCACTGCACGGAGGACGGGCTGAAGCCCAGCGTCCGCCCGATGTCGGGCAGCGCCACGTACACGATGTTGTAGTCGAGAGCGACGATGAGCTGTGTCAATGCCAGCAGCCCAAGGCGCAGCCGGTCCCGTTCCATGAGTCTCCTGCATGCCGTTGATTTACTACACACTGTTCAGAGAAAGCACGGCGTACAGTACTCCAACGCTGTAGAGTGTCAAGCGTGACCGAGCCGACCGTGAGCCGCCGCGACCGGATGCGCGCGCAGACCAGCGCCGAGATCAAGGCGATCGCGCTGAAGCTCATGGCGGACGGCGGCCCCGACGCCATCTCGCTGCGCGCCATCGCCCGCGAGATGGGCATGACGGCCGGCGCGATCTACAGCTACTTCCGCACCCGCGACGACCTGGTCACGGCACTGATCGGGGACGTCTACATCGCCGCCGTGGCCGCCGCCGAGACCGCCCGCGACGCCGTCCCCGAAAGCGACCCCGGCGGCCGGATCATGGCCTGGGCGCTGGCCATGCGCGCCTGGGCGCTGGCCAACCCCGAAGGCTTCCGGCTGATCTACGGCGATCCCGTGCCCGGCTACCGGCCCCCCGACGACGGCCCCGGCAAGGAGGCCGAGCTGCGCGCTTGCACCGGTCTCACCGGTCTCGTCGCCGCCGCCTGGCCGGAGGCCGCCGCACTTCAGCCGGACGACGGCGCGTACGAATGGGCCGACTTCGACCCGACGCTCGGCGCCCACATCCGGGAGGACTTCCCGGGCCTGCCTCCGGCGGCACTGGCGCTGACCATGCGCGTGTGGGGCCGCATGCACGGGCTGCTGGCCCTGGAGATCTACGGCCACCTGCGCGCCATCGTCCACGACCCGGCGACCGTCTACCACGACGAGATGCGCGACCTCGTCGCCTCCCTCGGCTCCGCGCCCTGACCCTGCTCACGCCGTCGTCGCCTACGATGGCCGGACGGCGCGGGAGGGCGCCGCCGGGTCCGCGGGCAGGACGGAGTCCACCTCTCGCATCGAACAGCAGGCCGCGATGTCTTCCGGCCCCGCCGCGGACCACGGGGTGACCAGGGAGACGTCATGCCGGACCTGCCCGCCCGTCCCGACCTGGACCAGCTCCGCCACCAGGCCAAAGACCTCCTGCGCGCCGCCAAGCGCGGCACCCCCGGAGCGATCGCCCGCATCCACGCGGTCTCCTCGGAGCTCATCCTGTCCGCGGCCCGGCTCGCGCTCGCCCGCGAGTACGGCTTCGCGAGCTGGACGAAGCTGAAGCTGGAGGTCGAGCGCCGGGACGTCCTCAACAGCCGGGACCTGTCCCGTCTGACAAGGCTGCTGGCCGAGCACCCCGAGATGGCGACCGCCAGGATGGAGCACTGGTGCGACCACCCGAAGGGCGCCGACCCCGTCGCCTACATGGCGATGCTCCGCTTCGACCACGACCGGCTCGGCCTGCCTCCCGGCCTGCCCGGCACCGGCACCGTCGCCCGGACTCTGATCGAGGCGGGCGCTCCGGTCGACGGCCATCCCGGCGACCGTGAGACGCCGCTCATCACCGCCGCAAGCTACGGCGACGCCGACGTCGCCAGGGTGCTGATCGAAGCCGGCGCGGACATCGAGGCCGCGTCCGCGCCCGACTCCGGTGGCGTCCCCGGCGGCACGGCCCTCCTTCACGCCGCCGTGTTCGGCATGACCGAAGTAGTGGACGTCCTGGTGGCCGCGGGCGCACGAATCGACAGCCTGGAAATGGCCGCTGCCGCCGGAGACATCGGCGGGTGGCCATTGGCGGATTCCGGCCATCAGAGCAAGCTTCGAGCGCTGGTCTTCGCCGCCGACCACCAGCGCCTGGACGTCATCGATCAACTCGTCGCCGCCGGGACCCCGGTCAACGAACCGGACGCCGAATGGGGCCGCCTGCCCCTTCGCACCGCGGCTGCCAACGGCAGGACGGCCGCCATCCAGCGCCTCCTGGCCCACGGCGCCGACCCCGCCCTCGCGGACTGAACGTCGCGGCCGGGCTTAGGATCGGCGCCAAACCGACGAAGGAGAGCGCGTGGCCGACAAGGAAGCGTTACCGGACGGTGTGAACACCGCCGTTCCCAATGGCGCCCGTATTTACGACTACTTGCTCGGCGGCAAGGACAACTATCTCGCCGACCAGCGGGTCGCCGAGGAGATGACCAAGGCCAATCCGTCCGCCCCGCTGACCGCGCGGGCGAACCGCGAATTCCTGGGCCGTGCCGTGCGGTTCCTGGCCGAGGAGCGCGGCGTCCGGCAGTTCATCGACATCGGTGCCGGGCTGCCCACCCAGGAGAACGTCCACCAGGTCGCGCAGGCGGTCGCGCCGGGCAGCCGCGTCGTCTACGTGGACTACGACCCCGTCGTGATCGTGCACGCGCGGGCCCTGCTGGGCACATCGGACGATGTCCAGGTCGTCGAGGCCGATCTCCGCGAGCCGGCGCGGATCCTGTCCGATCCCGTGATCAGCGACTTGATCGACTTCAGGGAGCCGGTGGCCGTGCTGCTGGTGGCCATCCTGCACTTCGTCGGCCCGGACGACGATCCGCGCGGCATCGTGGCACGGCTGCGCGCGGCGATGGCCCCGGGCAGCCACCTGGTCGTCTCGCACACCGCGAGCGAGTCGTCGGGCGAGGTCATGGGGACGGCGCAGCGGGGTTTCCGCGCCTCCGGCGCGCCGCTCACTCCGCGGACGCGAGCCGAGATCCGGGGGTTCTTCGCCGGCTTCGAGCTGGCCGAACCCGGGCTGGTCGACGTACGTGAGTGGCGTCCCGCCCCCGGCACGCCGGACGCCCGCTCCGACCAGCCGTGGACCATCGTCGGCGGCGTGGGTAGCCTCAAGTGATGACCGATCTTGCCGTCTTCGCCGATCTGATACCTCTCGACCACGGCCTGTGCGTGGTCAGTACGGTGCGGGGCGACGGCTCCGTCCAGTCGTCGGTGGCCAACGCCGGCGTCCTGGAACACCCGCTGCGGGGAGGACAGGTCGTCGGGCTCGTCGCCATCGGCGGCTCCCGCAAGCTGCACAATCTGCGGGCCGAACCCCGGGCCACGATCGTCGCGCGCGCGGGCTGGCGGTGGGCCACCGTGGAGGGTGACGCCGAGATCATCGGCCTCGACGACCCGCATCCCGAGGTGGACGGCGAGGCGCTGCGGCTGCTGCTGCGCGACGTCTTCCAGGCCGCCGGCGGCACCCACGACGACTGGGACGCCTACGACCGGGTGATGGCGGAGGAGCGCCGGGCCGCCGTCCTCATCACCCCGCGCCGCGTCTACTCCAACCCGCAGTCCTGACGCCGCTTACGCGGCGGTGATGGGAGCGATCCGGGGGGACGCCAGGCGGACGTAGTCGTCGGTGGCCAGGGCCATCGAGCGGTCCAGCCGGGCGGCGTTGAAATACAGCTCCGGGACGCGCAGGAGGGCCGGGTCGGCGACCACCTCCAGCCTCGGGTGGTAGCTGAACGGCAGGACGGTGCCGCTGACGCTGCCGGCGAGTTCCTCGGCCTTCTCACGGCCGGCGAACGCGACGTAGGTGCCGTCCAGCAGGTCCTTGACGGCCTGGAGGTCGAGACGCGCGTCGCCCGGCACCACGGCCAGGACGTACCGGCTCTGCTTCTTGCCGACCTTGACCATGACGACCAGGCACTTGGCGGCGTGCGCGACCTCGTTACCGCGCAGGGCGCTGACCAGGTCGGTGCGGCCTTCGGGCGGGTGGTCGATCAGCCGGAAACGCGCCCCGGCCGCCTCCAGGTCCGCGATCAGCCGCTCGTACGGCTCCGTCCGCTCGACGGCCTCGACTCCACCATCACCACTCACCGCTCAGCAGCTCCTTCGCCTCGGCGATCCGGTCCTCGTCACGCTGGTAGAACACCCACTGCTTGATCTTGCTGCCGCGGACGAGCCCGGCCCGCGACAGCACGCGCAGGTGCTCACCGCAGGTCGGCTGGCTCACCCCCAGCTTCTGGGCGATGAACAGCGAGCAGACCCCGTCCCGGACCAGGTCACCGTCCCGCTGCGGCGCGAAGTGCCGCTCCGGCTCGCGCAGCCACTCCAGGATCAGCAGCCGCTTGTCATTGGCGAGCGCCTTCACCAGCTCGACGTCCAGCATCCAAAGAGTATGGCACTTAGCTAATTTACTGTCTACGCGCCGGGTGTCCACCGCGGCCATGCCCGGGCCGTGGGGTCGGGCGGGGTCAGACTGTTTTCAGGGCGTTGATGACGCTTTCTAGGTGGCGGCGGGCCGCTTGTTCGGCTGCGTTGGGGGAGTGAGCGCAGATTTCGTCGATGATGGCCAGGTGCTCGGCCAGGGAGACGTTCGGCCGGCCGGGGACGAGGGCCAGCCGGAACTGGAACCGGACGGCCTGCGCACGCAGTCTCCGCAGCACCCCGGCGGCGGTCTCCTGGCCGCTGATCTCGACGATCCGCTGGTGCAGTGACTTGTTCAGCGCGGAGTACCGCAGGACGTGCCCGTCCGCGACCGCGGCCCGCATGGCGTCGCCAAGGGACCTCAACGCGGCGATCTCCTCATCGGTGACGCGCTCGGCGGCCTTCGCGGCGCACAGCCCCTCGACCGCCATGCGCACCTCGGAGATCTCGACGGCCTCGTCCAGGGTCACCGCGCGGACGCGGGCGCCGCGGTGCTGGACGCGCTCGACCAGCCCCTCGTTGGTCAGCTCGATCAGCGCCGACCGCACGCCGCTGCGGCTCGCGCCGAACAACTCGGCCAGATCGGCCTCGACAAGGCGCTGGTTGGGGGCGAAATCGCCGCGGGCGATCCCCTCGCGGATCGCGGCCGCGACGTCCGGCTGCCCGCTGCCGCCGGGGGCGTCCGTCATCCGCTCGTGCGCTGCCATGACTCCTCGCTCGGGCCTGCGCTGGGCACGCCCATCCCATCGGCGCGCGGATCGCCGCTGATCCGGCGACCGATTCTAGGGTCTCCGGCCGCGGCCGGGTGCACCGGTTCAGTCCTGCGGCCGGTGGCCGTCCTTGGCCCGCTGGACGAGCCGGTAGACGTGCCCCCGCAACTCGGTGAAGCGGGCGGCGGAGCGGGTGGTGAGCTGGTCGCGCTCGTCCGGCAGGTCGATGGGGACCTCCTCCAGCACGACCGTCGGCGAGTTCGACAGCACGATGACGCGCTGGCCCAGGTAGACGGACTCGTCGATGTCGTGCGTGACGAACAGGACGGTCACGCCGAGACGCTTCCACAGGGCGCGGACGAGGTCTTCGAGGTCGGCGCGGGTCTGGGCGTCGACGGCGGCGAAGGGCTCGTCCATCAGCAGGATGTGCGGCTCGTAGGCGACCGCGCGGGCGATGGCCACGCGCTGCTGCATGCCTCCCGACAGCTGCCAGGGGTGGGCGTCGTGGGAGCCGGCCAGGCCGACCGCGTCGAGGGCCTCCGCGACGAGCCGCTGCCGCTCGGCCTTCGGGACCCGCTTCTCCTTCAGCGGACGTTCGACGTTCTGCCGCACGGTCATCCAGGGGAACAGGCTGCGGCCGTACTCCTGGAAGACCACGGCCATGCCCGGGGGCGGGCCGGTCACCGTCCGCCCTTCGAGCACCACCTTGCCGGACGTGCTGTTCAGCAGCCCGGCGACGCATCTCAGCAGGGTGGTCTTGCCCGCGCCGGACGGCCCGACGATGCAGACGAGCTCGCCCGCCCCGACGGTGAAGGTCAGGTCGCGGACGGCCTCGACGCCGCGGCCCTTCCCCTCGTAGACCTTCCGCAGCCGCTGGACGTCCAGCAGCGCCGTGGCGGCACTCGGGCCGCCGGGTGATTCGATCGTCATCTCAACTCTCTCGCTGCGACCGGCGCAGGCCGGTGTACCAGTTCAGCGCCCGCGCCTCCACGAGGTGGAAGACGGCCGACAGCGCGATGCCGATCAGACCGAGCAGGATGATGCCGCTCCACATCTGCGGGATGGAGAAGCTGCGCTGGAACTGGATGATGGTGAAGCCCAGCCCGTTGCTCGCGGCGAACATCTCGCTGATCACCATGAGGATGATCCCGATGGACAGCGCCTGCCGCGCGCCGGCGGCGATCCGCGGGCTCGCGCCCCGCAGCACCAGGTGGACGAGGCGCGAGTGCGGGCGCATCCGGTAGCAGCGGGCGGTGTCGCGCAGCACCTCGTCCAGCGCGCGGACGCCCTCCACCGTGTTCAGCAGGATCGGCCAGACGCAGCCGGACACGATGACCAGCACCTTCATCCCGTTCCCGATACCGGCGAACAGCATCAGGACCGGCACGAGCACCGGCGACGGTATCGCCCGGAAGAACTCCAGCACCGGTTCCAGGAAGGCCCGCAGGACGCGCACGGAGCCGATCGCCACGCCGAGGCCCGCGCCGATGACCAGGGCGAGCAGGTAGCCCGCGAGCAGCCGCGCCAGGCTCGGCAGGACGTCGGCGGTGAACCGGCCGTCGAACCAGGTCTCGCCGAACGTGCCGAGGATCTTGCTGAGCGGCGGCCAGAAGAAGTCGGTGCTGTTCGCCGTCGCCGCCCACCACGCCGCGACCAGCAGCGCGGGCACCGTGACCAGCAGCAGGAAGCGGCGCATGGCGTCCATGACGCTCACGAGACCGCCTCTCCGCGGACGGACGGGTGCCATCGCAGCACCTGGCGCTCGGCGGCGCGGGCGGCCGCGTTGACGGCCACGCCGATCAGCCCGACCACGATGACGAGCGCGTACATCGACGCCACCGCGCCGGAGGTCTGCGTCACGGCGATCTGCTTGCCGAGGCCCGGCGACCCGATGACCAGCTCACCGGTGATCTCCAGGATCAGCGCGACCGCCGCCCCCAGCCGGAACCCGGTCAGCACGTACGGCAGCGCGGTCGGCCAGAGCACCGTCCGCACCTGGGTCAGCGGACGGAACCGGTACGAGCGGGCGGTCTCCCGGGCCACCGGGTCCACGTCCTGCACGCCGTACAGCACCTGCACCAGCACCTGCCAGAAGGAGGCGTAGACGACCAGCAGGAGCGTGGAGCGCATCTCGGTGCCGTACAGCAGCACGGCCAGCGGGATCAGCGCCACCGACGGGATGGGACGCAGGAACTCGATCGTCGAGGACAGCGCGGCCCGCAGCAGCGGGACGCCGCCGATCACGATGCCGAGGACGATGCCGGCGGCCGTCGCGATGGCCAGGCCGATCGCCCAGCCGCGCAGCGTCTCCAGCAGGGCGTGCCAGAACGCCCCGGTCCCGGCCTGGTCGGCCAGTGCGGACACCATCTCGCTGAACGGCGGCAGGAAGCGCTCCCGCACCAGTCCCGCCCGGGGTGCCAGCTCCAGCACCGCCGTCAGGCACAGCAGCCCGGCCAGGCCGAGAGCCCAGGCGGGCGGTGGGCGGTGACGGCGTCCGCCCCGGCCGCGTTCCGCCGCGTGCGCCGGTACCGCCGTCACGGCAGGAGGTCCTTGACGTCCGGGGCCTTCTTGATCAGCCCGTCCTGCACGGCGAGCGTCGACAGGGTCCGCAGGGACGCGCCGTTGGCCTCCGCCGGGTACTTCGGCAGCGTCAGCGAGCCGGTCAGCGACGGGTCGATCTTGGTGTAGGTGCCGAGGACCTTGCGCACCGCGTCGGGGTTCTCATCGGCGTACTTCAGGGACTTCCGCATCGCCGCCGTGAACTTCTCGACCAGCCGGGGCTTCTCACCGGCGGTCTTCTGCGAGGTGAAATAGCCGGCGATGGTCAGGTTCGGGGCGGTGTCCACGTAGTTGGACGCGATGACCTTCGCGCCGTCCTTCTTGGCCGTCGCGAGGAACGGCTCGACGACCTGGACCGCGTCCACGTTGCCCTTGTCCAGGGCGGCGAGCATGTCCGGGAAGGCCAGCTCGGTGAACTTGACGTTCTTGGCGTCTCCGCCGGCCGCCCGGATCGAGGCCCGGACCGTGGTGTCGTTGATGTTGTTCAGGGTGTTGACCGCGACCCGCTTGCCCGCGAGGTCCCTGGCCGACTTGATCGGGCTGCCGGCCTTGACGACCACACCGCCGAAGTCCTTGCCCTGCACGCCGGTCGAGCCGGCTCCGGGGGCGACGACCTTGAGCGGCAGGTCCTTGGAGCGGGCGATGATCAGCGAGGTGTAGTTGCTGAACCCGAAGTCCACCTGGCCGCTGACGACGGCGGGCACGATGGCCGCCCCGCCCTGGGCGGTCTGGAGCTCCAGTTTCAGGCCCTGCTCGGCGAAGAAGCCCTGCTGGTCTCCGAGGTAGATCGGCGCCACGTCGACGATCGGGATGACGCTGACCTTCACCGAGGCCGGGCCGTCGCCGGACGCGTCCGAGCCGTCCCCGCCTCCGCACGCGGAAGTGAGGAGGAGCAGTGAAGCGGCGGCGGCCAGGGCCGCGCGGTGTCTGATCACGGGGGTCCTCCAGGGCGCCGGTCGAGGGGCGGAGGGAAGCCGGCGCTCGCCCGACCGGACAGCGCCGCGCTGGCGTGCCGGTGATCGTACGATTTCGAAAACAAGATTGTCAACAATTTGATGGCCGAAGTTGTGAGATCTGTGATCAAGCAGATTGTTGACATTTCAGATACCCCTCATCGCTCGACGCAGCACAACGGATGGTTGTGCAGGGCGCCCAAGGGTTGTTTGCTTCCGGTCCCCTCCGCCCGCTTTGATCTCCTTGCCGACGGGACGAGGGGTGCGCATGGGGTCTGGACGATCGCTGGGACGGCCGTTCGGGTGGCTCTGGACGGCGTTGACGATCAGCACGTTCGGGACGTACCTGGCCTTCGACGCGTTCCCCCTGATCGCCATCCTGGTCCTGGACGCAGGACCGGCCCAGGTGTCGCTGCTGGCCGCCGCCGGCCTGCTGGTGGGGGCCGCGGTGGCGGTGCCGCTCGGCCCCTGGATCGACTTCCACCGCAAGCGCCCGGTGATGATCGCGATGGACCTGGTGCGGTGCGCGGCGCTGCTGAGCGTCCCCGCCGCCTACCTGCTCGGCGGGCTCACCTTCGCCCAACTGGTGGTTGTGTCAGTGATCGTGGGCACGGCCGACATCGCCTTCACGGCGGCCGGCGGCGCCTGCCTGAAGGCGCTCGTGCGGCCGGACGACCTGATCGTCGCGAACGGGCGGCTGGAGGCCACGAGGTGGACCGCCACCATGCTCGGCCCGCCGCTCGGCGGGGCCGCGATCGGGCTGCTCGGCCCGGTCACGACCGTGGTCGCCGACGCGGTGAGCTACCTGCTGTCGGCGGCGGGGGTCCGCGCGATGGGCGGGACGGAGCCGCGCGCCGCGAAGACCGCCGCGCCCCGCCCGCGCGCCGGGGACCTGCTCGAAGGGTGGCGGCACATCCTGCGCCACCCGGCGCTGCGCCGGCTGTTCTGCAACACGCTCCTGGTCAACGGCCTGATCATGGCGACGGCGCCGGTCCTCGCCGTCCTCATGCTCGGCCGGCTCGGGTTCACGCCCTGGCAGTACGGGCTGGCGTTCGCCGTCCCCTGCGCCGGCGGCCTTCTCGGCTCCCGGCTGGCGGGCCCGCTCGTCGCGCGGTTCGGCCGGTACCGGGTCATGGTCGCCGCCGGGTCCCTGCGCGCGTGCTGGCTGCTCGGGCTGGCCTTCGTCCGGCCGGGCGCCGCCGGGCTGCTCCTCGTCATCGCCGTGGAGTTCGGGCTGATCACCTGTGTGGGCGTGTTCCAGCCGCTGGTCGCCGCGTACCGGCTTGAGCAGACGGCGGCGGATCTGACCGCCCGCATGCTGTCCGCGTGGTCGGTCACCGGCAAGGCCACGACCGCCGCCATGACCGCCCTGTGGGGCCTGCTGGCCGGTCTCACGAGCCCCCGCGCCGCGATCGCGGCGGCGGGCGCCCTCAGCCTCGCGACCCCGCTGCTGCTCCGCTTCTTGACGCAGGTCAGCGAGGGTGCAAGCGTGAAAGGTGATGGTGAAAGGGGGACCCATCATGGCGGAAATCAAGAGCATCGAGAAGCCGGACGACCGGCGGGACTTCCCTAGAGGGCACCTTGAGGTCGTCAACCTGACGGGCCTGGTCTTCGGGAAGGCGACGTTCGAGCCCGGATGGCGTTGGACGGAGTCGGTCAGAGACCTCGCGGGCACCGACCTCTGCGAGGTCCACCACAACGGATATGTCGTCCAAGGCCGGATGCGCATCCTCATGCGGGACGGCGCGGAGGGCGAGGTCGGGCCAGGTGACGTGTTCGTCGTCCAGCCCGGGCACGATGCCTGGGTCGTCGGGGACGAACCGTGCATCATGTTCGACTTCGCAGGCGGCATGGGCGAATACGCCAAGGCCACCGGCTGATCGATCGTCGCCAGGGGCGGGGGCACGGAGACGGGCCCCCGCCCCTGAACGGTCAGGCGGGCTTGGTGTCGGTCCAGGACGCGGTGATCGTCATGGTGGCCGGGGGCTGGATCCAGACCGTTCCGCCGCTCTGGGGGACGTAGAAGTTGGTGTTGCGCACCCGGCCGGTCGCCGGATCCACGACCAGCCTCTGCGGCTCGGAGCCGAACTCCAATCCTTGGCCGCCGTCGACTTCGCCGAGGCTCCGCACACCCGGATAGGTCGCGATCGCCCGGAAGGCGGCGGCGCGGACCCCGGGTGCCGCGGGGACGTCGGTCACCAGGGACACGAGCGAGTAGAGACCGAACTCCCGGCGGTCGGCGGCGGTGAGCTTGCCCGCGCTGGTGCGGACGTCGCTCCCCTGCCAGCCCTTGGCGATCCACTTCTTGAGCGCGGCGGGTTCGGCCGGCAGGTTCTCGACCTGCTTGAACGTCACCGGAAGGCCGCCCAGCGACAGTCCGGACGAGCCCTTGAGCAGCCTGCCGCCGGCCTTCGCGCTGCTCGTCCAGGTCCGGCCGGTCCGGGTCGTCCAGCTCTCCCAGCTCTCCCGGCTCCGCCCCTCGGCGCCGGGCCCGTTCCGGACGTACTCGACGTGCCAGTAGGTGCCCTTGCCCTCCGGCGCGCGGGCGGCGGACTCGGCGGCCACGAGAAGGACCTGCCGCGCCGACATCGGGGACGGCGGGCCGTTGGGCGTGCCGGTGGGCCCGCCGGATCCGGAGGTGGTGACGACGACCGCGGTGGCCGCGGCGGCGCCGGCGAGGCCCAGCCCGGCGGCGGTCCAGGCCGTCCTGCGGCGGCGGGACGGGCGGCGCATCGCGTTCTGCAGCCGGTGCCGGCCCTCGTCGACCGCCTCGCGGGACGGGTCGGGCTTGTGCAGCGCCTCGGCGAGCATCTGCAGGTCATCCATGGAATGCCTCCTTGTCGATGGCTTTGGTGAGCTTCTTGCGGGCGCGGCTGAGGCGGGACCCGACCGTCCCGTAGGAGATGCCGAGTGCGTCCGCGACCTCCTCGTGGGTGAGCTGGGCGAGGGCGACCAGCAGGACGACGTCGCGTTCCCCGCGTGACAAGGCGGTCAGGGCCGCCGCCAGCTCGGGCTTCATCCGCTCGGCCGCGACGGACGCGACGACGCGGTTCTCGTGGCCGCCGTCGGCGCGTGCGGGGGCCGCCGCGAGCGCCCGGTAGTGCCGGGCCTCCGCGCGGCGGTGCCGGGCGACGAGGTTCGTGGCGATGCCGAACAGCCAGGGCCGCAGGCCGCCGCGCTCGGGGTCGAACCGGTCCCGCCTCGCGAACGCGGTCAGGAACGTCTCGGCCGCGACGTCCTCGCCGGCCTGCACGTCCAGCCGCCCGGCGGCGTACCGGTAGACGTCGCGGTAGTAGCGGTCGTACACGGCGGTGAACAGCTCGGGATCGCGCCGGAAACGGGCGGCGAGCTCGGTGTCGGTCGGATGCTCGGTGTCGGTGAGCTGCTCGTCCACGCCGGCGCTCAAGTCCGTGTCTCTGTCATGCCGTTCCTCCGAAGCGGGTGTGGATGGTGGACACCCGTACTTCGCGCCATGCCGGAATCGCTTTCCCGCGGGCGGGAGTTGACGAGGCCGAGGGGGCGCGGGGCGGGTAGGTTCGAGGAATGAACGTTCGGCCGACTCTTGAGGACATCCGGCGCGCGCCGAAGGTGCTGCTGCACGACCACCTGGACGGCGGCGTGCGGCCCGCCACCATCGTGGACCTGGCGCGGGACACCGGGTACGCCGACCTGCCCACCACCGACGCGGAAAGCCTGCGGACGTGGTTCGAGGAGGCGGCCAACTCGGGGTCGCTCGAACGGTACCTGGAGACGTTCTCCCACACCGTCGGGGTGATGCAGACCGCCGAGGCGCTCACGCGGGTCGCGTACGAGTGCGCCGAGGACCTCGCGAAGGACGGGATCGTCTACGCGGAGGTCCGGTACGCGCCCGAGCAGCACCTGCGCGCGGGACTGTCGCTGGAGCAGGTCGTCGAGGCCGTCCTGGACGGGTTCGCGCGCGGCCGCGAGGAGTTCGGCATCCGGGTCGGGACCCTCGTCACGGCGATGCGGCACCAGGCGCGGTCCATGGAGATCGCGGAGCTGGCCGTCCGGTACCGGGACGCGGGCGTCGTCGGGTTCGACATCGCCGGCGCCGAGGCCGGGTACCCGCCGACCCGGCACCTGGACGCGTTCGAGTACCTGCAGCGGGAGAACGCGCACTTCACCATCCACGCGGGCGAGGGGTTCGGGCTGCCGTCGATCTGGCAGGCGATCCAGTGGTGCGGCGCCGACCGGCTCGGGCACGGCGTCCGGATCATCGACGACATCGAGGCGGACGGCGACGACGCGCGGCTCGGCCGGCTCGCCGACTACGTGCGGGACAAGCGGATCCCGCTGGAGATGTGCCCGACGTCCAACATCCAGACGGGCGCGGCGAAGTCGATCGCCGAGCACCCGATCGGGCTGCTGCGGCGGCTCAGCTTCCGTGTCACGGTGAACACCGACAACCGGCTGATGAGCGGCACGACCCTGTCGGAGGAGTTCGCGAACCTCACCGAGGCGTTCGGCTACGGCTGGGACGACCTGCAGTGGTTCACGGTGAACGCGATGAAGTCGGCGTTCGCGCCGTTCAACGAGCGGCTCGAACTGATCAACGGCGTGATCAAGCCCGGTTTCGCGCAGCTCAAGTGGAGCGGCGCCCGTCCCCTGGCATGATCGGGCCATGACCATTCGCTCCACCGGCGGGCGCGTCGCCGCTTACGCGTGGCTCGTGTTCGCCGTGCTGAACTTCGTGGACCTGTTCGTCGGCATCACCGGTGACCCCGACTACTCGCTGACGACGCTCACGATCGCGTTCCTGCTGCTGTTCGGCTGCGGCATCGCCTACGCGGTCGGGCTGCGGCCGATCATCCGCGGCGACGACGATGGCGTCACGATCCGCAACCCCCTGCGGGACGTCCGGGCGCCGTGGGGGGCGGTCCGCAGGATCGAGGGCCGGAACGCGGTCACGGTCGCCTTCACCGGTCCCGGCGGGACGGACGTGGAGACCCGGGCCTGGGTGCTCCAGACGTCCCCCCGCGCGCAGGCCAAGGCCGAGGCGCGCGCCGAGAAGGAGGCCCGCAAGAACAAGGGCGAGGGCCTCGACCTCCGCGGCCGGACGCCGACGGCGTTCGCCGCCCGGCAGCTGAACGAGATCAAGGACCGCAACCGCCCGAAGGCCCGCTCCGGCGCCCCCGACAAGGCCGCCGCCGCCAAGGCCAAGGCCGACTCCGAACCCCCCTCCCAAGGCACGATCCAGTGGTCGATCCCAGCGGTGGCCGCCCTGGTCGTCCCCTTGGCCGCCCTGGTGGTGAGCCTGATCATCTCCATGACCAACTGACCCTCGTCAGGCGAGGGTCGTGGCGAGGGCCGTGCGCAGGGCTTCCAGGGCGGTGGCGGCTTCGGCGCGGGCCGCGGTGATGTCGTCGCCGACCGGGAGGACGACTTCCAGGTAGCACTTGAGCTTTGGTTCCGTGCCCGAGGGGCGGATGACCACTCGGGAGCCGCCGGCCAGGCGGAAGCGCAGGCCGTCGGTGGGGGGCAGGCCGTCGGCCGGACGGGCCAGGTCGTCGAAGGACTCGACGGGGTGGCCGGCCAGTTCGCGTGGGGGAGCGGCGCGGAGGCGGGCCATCGCGGCCTTGATGAGTGAGAGGTCGTCCACCCGGATCGACAGCTGGGACGTGGCGTGGAGGCCGTACTTGCGGGCCTGCGCGTCCAGCAGGTCGAGAAGGGTGCGGCCGTCGCGCTTCGCGTCGGCGGCGAGGGCGGCGACGGCCAGGGCGGCGCCGATGCCGTCCTTGTCGTTGACGAGGACGCCCCGGTCGTCGCCGACGCTGTAGCCGAGCGCCTCCTCGTACCCGAACACCGGCCGGTCGGCCGCGCCGCCCGCCTTCATGATCCACTTGAAGCCGGTCAGCGACTCGGCGAACCGGACCCGATGCGCGGCCGCGATCGAGCGAAGCAGCGACGACGACACGATCGTCGTGACGACCAGGCGGTCATCGCCGGTGGTGTGCCGCAGGACGTGCTCGGCGAGCAGCCCGCCGACCTCGTCCCCGGTCAGCGCCCGCCAGCCGGACGGGGCCCGGACGGCGACGGCGCAGCGGTCCGCGTCCGGGTCGTTGGCGATCACCAGGTCGGCGTTCCGCGCCTCGGCGAGGCCCAGCGCCAGATCGAGAGCGCCCGGCTCCTCCGGATTCGGGAACGCGACGGTCGGGAAGTCCGGGTCGGGGTCGCCCTGCTCCGGGACGACGATCGGGGCCGGGAACCCGGCACGGTCGAACGCCGCGAGCAGGACGTCGCGCCCGACGCCGTGCATCGGCGTGTAGACGATCGAGATGTCGCGGTCGCCGCCGAGGCGCAGCGACGACACCGCGTCGAGGTACAGGTCGGTATCGGTGTGGACGGGCCAGCCCTCGCCGAGCGGCACCTCGTCCACGCGGCCGACGGCGTCGATCGCGGCGGAGATCTCCGCGTCCGTCGGCGGGACGATCTGCGCCCCGTCCGCCCAGTACACCTTGTAGCCGTTGTCGCGCGGCGGGTTGTGGCTGGCCGTGACCATGACGCCCGCCACGATGTCGTCGAACGTCCGGGTGAAATGGGCCAGCACGGGCGTCGGGACCGGATCGGCGAACACCTCGGGCCGCAGCCCCGCCCCGCTGAGCACGGCCGCGGTGTCATCGGCGAACCGGCGCGAGCCGTACCGCGCGTCGAAGCCGATGATCACACGGCCGCCGGGCGGGAGGCGGGCGGCGAGCCCGGCCGCGGCGCGCATGACGGTCACCCGGTTCATCCGGTTCGGCCCGGCGCCCAGCTCGCCGCGCAGCCCGGCCGTCCCGAACTCCAGCCGCGCCCCGAACCGCTCGGCGAGCGCCTGGTCGTCGTCCAGGACCGCCCGAAGCTCAGCCCGCGTCTCGGGGTCCGGGTCCTGGGCCAGCCACTCCTCGGCCTGCGCCCGCAGATCGCTCATCCCTCGACCAGCCCTCGAATCCGGTAGATGCCCACGGCCTGCACGTTCCCCGCCCATGCCGTTCCAGCCGCCCGGCGCTCGCCCGCGCCGGGGCGCGTCACAGCTTGGCGAGGACGGTGCCGAGCAGGGTGCCCATGCGGCCGGCGGACGCACGCCCCGCCGCGAGGACCTCCTCGTGGTCGAGCGGCTCGTCCGACAGCCCGGCCGCGATGTTGGTGACCAGGGAGATGCCGAGCACGTCCGCGCCGCCCCGCCGGGCCGCGATCGTCTCCAGCACGGTCGACATGCCGATCATGTCCGCGCCCAGTGCGCGCAGCATCCGGATCTCGGCGGGCGTCTCGTACGTCGGGCCGCGGAACGCCGCGTAGACGCCCTCGGACAGCGTCGGGTCGACCTCCTTGGCGAGCGCCCGCAGGCGTCCCGAGTAGGCCTCGGTCAGGTCGAGGAAGGTCGCGCCGGTCAGCGGGTTCGCGCCGGACAGGTTCAGGTGGTCGGAGATCAGCACCGGGTCGCCGACGCTCTGGTGCTCGGGCCGCAGCCCGCCCGCCGCGTTGGTGAGCACCATCGTCGTCACACCGGCGGCCAGGGCCGTCCGGACGGGATGCACGACCGCGTCGACGCCGCGTCCCTCGTACAGGTGCGTCCGGCCGAGGAACACCAGCGCGCGGCGCCCGCCCGCCTCGACGACCCGGATCCGCCCGGCGTGGCCCTCCACGGCCGGGGGAGCGAAACCGGGAAGGTCGGTCACCGTCAGCTCGGCGACGGGCTCGCCCAGCTTGTCGGCCGCCGGAACCCACCCGGACCCCATCACGAGGGCGACGTCGAACGCGTCGATGGACGTGCGGTCGCGCAGCACGTCCGCCGCGTCGCGCGCCAGTGCAAAAGCGTCGTTGCTCACATCGCCGACACTACAGCCGCGTGCCCCGTGGCTTGATCAGTCGCCCAGCGACCTGCAGGGGCGTTCGCGCAGCTCTTTCACGTAGTCGTCGGGGGCGCCGGCCTTCTCCGCCGCGTCCGCGAGGATGCCGAGGTAGCGCGCGGACGGCAGCCCGCCCTCGTAGTCATCCAGGACGTACAGCCAGCAGAGCGCGTCGCCGTCCAGCGTCTGCACCCGGATCCTGAGCTTGCGGTAGACGTCGAGCGCCGCGCCCTCCCAGCCGTCAAGCTCCTTCTCGTCCCAGGCGGGCACGTCGTACATGACGACGAAGACCTGCTCGGAGTCGTCCTCGACGACCGTTGCGAGGGCCCCGTCCCAGCCCTTGTCCTGCCCGCCGAAGGTCAGCCGCCATCCGGCGAGCCAGCCCGTGCCGCGCATCGGGGAATGCGGAGCCCGGCTAGCCATCTGCTCGGGATCCATGTTGGAGGCGTACGCCGCGTACAGTGCCACGTTGGCCAAGGCTACGCCACGCACGTCTCGGGGGTGTGGGGGTTGGCCCCCACGGGGAACGCGCCACGCACGTCTCGGGGGTGTGGGGGTTGTCCCCCACAGGGAACGCGCCACGCACGTCTCGGGGGTGTGGGGGCTGGAGAACTGGGGTGGCGTGGGACTTTTCACTCTCGTGAGTAGGAAAGAATGGAAGATGTGACCCGTATCGTGATCATCGGAGGAGGCCCGGGCGGGTACGAGGCCGCGCTCGTCGCGGCGCAGCTCGGCGCGGACGTGACCGTCGTGGAACGGGACGGTCCGGGCGGCGCGTGCGTGCTCACCGACTGCGTGCCCTCCAAGACGCTCATCGCCACCTCGACCCGGATGGCGGTCATGTCGGAGTCGGCGGGCCTCGGGCTGCGGTTCAACGGCGGCCCGGACGGGATCGTCGGCGCCCTTGAGGCCGACATGCCCGAGGTCAACAAGCGCGTGAAGGACCTCGCGCGGGCCCAGTCGTTCGACGTGGCCGAACGGCTCGCCTACGAGGACGTCAAGATCGTCCGCGGGGAGGCGCGGCTGGTGGAGCCGCATGTCGTCGCGGTCGGCGACCGGCGCATCGAGGCCGACAACGTGCTCATCGCGACCGGCGCGACGCCGCGGGTGCTGCCCGGCGCGGAGCCCGACGGTGAGCGCATCCTCAACTGGCGCCAGCTCTACGACCTGCCCGAGCTGCCCGAGGAGCTGATCGTGGTCGGCTCCGGCGTGACGGGCGCCGAGTTCGCCGGGGCGTACCTGTCGCTCGGCTCGCAGGTCACGCTGGTGTCGTCGCGGGACCGTATCCTGCCGACGGAGGACGCCGACGCCGCGGCCGTGCTGCAGGAGGTGTTCCTGCGGCGCGGGATGAACGTCATGTCGCGGTCGCGGGCGGCGGCGGTCGAGCGGTCCGGCAACGGGGTGATCGTCACGCTGGAGGACGGGACGAAGGTCGAGGGCACGCACTGCCTGATGACCGTCGGGATGGTGCCGAACACCGAGGGCATCGGCCTTGAGGAGGTCGGCGTCCGGTGCGACTCGCGCGGTTTCGTGGAGGTCGACAAGGTGTCGCGGACGTCCGTCCCGCACATCTACGCCTCCGGCGACTGCACCGGTGTGCTGATGCTGGCGTCGGTCGCCGGCATGCAGGGGCGCATCGCGATGTGGCACGCGCTCGGCGAGGCGGTGCAGCCGCTGAAGCTGGGCTGGGTCGCGTCCAACATCTTCACCGACCCCGAGACCGCGGCGGTCGGCGTGACGCAGCACATGGTCGACTCCGGCGACGTGAACGCCCGGACGGTCATGCTGCCGCTGTTCACCAACGCGCGGGCCAAGATGCAGGGCTTCGAGGACGGTTTCGTGAAGCTGTTCTGCCGCCCGTCCACGGGGATCGTCCTCGGCGGCGTGATCGTGGCGCCGCGGGCGAGCGAGCTGATCCTGGGCGTGTCGATCGCCGTCCAGCAGCACCTGACGGTCGACCAGCTGGCGCACACGTTCGCGGTGTACCCGTCGCTGACGGGCAGCATCACCGAGGCGTCCCGGCGGCTGATGGCCGAGCACGCCTACTAGAGGCGTGCCCGGCAGGGCCTAGGAGAAGTAGCGCAGGGCCACGTAGACCCAGGCCATCAGTGTGCTCAGCAGGGTGACGACGATCCCGTACCGGGTGAACTGCCAGAAGCTGATCGGATGCCCGGTCTTGGCGGCGATGCCGATCGCGACGACGTTGGCGCTCGCGGCGACGGCCGTCCCGTTCCCGCCGAAGTCGGCGCCGAGCGCGAACGACCACCACAGCGCTTCGGCGGTCGCCGGGTCGGGGGCGCCCGCGGCCATCCCCTCCACGATCGGCGCCATCGTCGCCGCGTAGGGGATGTTGTCGAAGAACGCGCCCAGCACGGCGGACCCGAACAGCAGGCTGGTCGCGGCGAGGAAGTAGTTGTCGCCGACCGCGTCCACGGCCCAGGTGCCGATCTCCTCGATGACGCCGGTGTGCCCGAGCCCGGCCACCATCACGAACAGGCCCATGAAGAACACCAGGACGGGCCACTCGACCTCGTCCAGGACGTCGGAGACGTCGACGCGCGAGACCAGCAGCATCACGCCGGCGCCGACGAGCGCCACGATGGACGGCTCGACGTGCACCACCGAGTGCACCATGAACCCGACGATCACCAGGGCCAGTACGGCGAGGCAGCGGACGAGGAGCGCCGGATCGGTGATCGCTTTGCGCTCGTCCAGCGACATGACCTCGGCCACGTACCGCTCGTCGTAGGTGAACGACTTGCGGAACAGCACCCGCGCCAGCAGCACGAACGCGATGAAGACGAGCACCACGATCGGCGCCATGTGGACGAGGAAGTCGTTGAACGTCAGCCCGGCCCGGCTGGCGATGATGATGTTCGGCGGGTCGCCGATCAGCGTGGCGGCGCCGCCGATGTTGGACGCCAGCACCTCGGCGATGAGGTGCGGGTGCGCCGGGATGCGCAGCCGGTTGCAGACCACCACCGTCACCGGCGCCACCAGCATGATCGTGGTGACGTTGTCCAGGAACGGGGACGCGATCGCGGTGATGAGCATCAGCATCACCAGCAGCCGGTACGGCCTGCCCTTCGAGCGTTTGGCCGCCCAGATCGCCAGGTAGTCGAACAGCCCGGTCCCCTTGATGATCCCGACGATGATCATCATGCCGAGCAGCAGGAAGATGACGTTCCAGTCGATCCCGTCGTGCTCGGAGAAGAAGACATCGGCGCCGGGGGCGAGCCCGAGCACCGTCATCGCGCCGGCCGCGATCAGGACGACCTTGACCTTGTCGATCTTCTCCGTCGCGATGAAGAAGAACGCGACCACGAACACGGCCAGGGCCGCGATCGCGGTCACCGCGCGTCCCCGGGACGGCGCGGCGGGCGGGTCAGTCGTCGGGCCTGGTCAGCGCCAGCGCCGACAGGAGCCGGTCGAGCGTGACGGCGCCGGCGAGCAGGCCGGCGCCGTCTACCACCGCGACCAGCGGGCTGCGCTGCCGGGCCATGAGCGTGCCGAGCTCCAGCAGCGTGGCGGACGGTTTGACGATCACCGGGCGGGCTGTGTGCGTTCCGAGGCAGTCGCCGACCTTCAGGTCGCGGATCTCGTGCCAGAAGACGTCGGCGTGGGCCTCGTCCACGGTCCGGGTGAGCGCCGGGTCCTCCTGGTAGGCGATCGGCACCGCCAGCCGCAGCACCTGCGTGCCCGGCAGGACGACCCGGGGGCGCTGTGCCTCGTCCACCACGATCAGGCCCGGCAGCCGGCCGAGCGCCATGACCTGTATCGCGTGGGCGATCGAGTCGCCCAGCGTCACGGTCGGCACCTGTATGGCGATGTCCCGCGCTTGCATGCTGTCCTTTCGGCTTCCGGAAAGCCTTGTTCGTGCCGTTGATAGGTTCCTCCTCCTGACGCCGGGGACGCTCCCGTCGCAGGACGGTCTCCGCGGCGCCGTGGGCGGGGGACGGTGCCCGCCGCCCATTCGCTGTGCCATGCGTCCGCCCCTTTCTGCGTACGCTGTCCAGTCTTTGCGGCGGGGGGCCGGGCCGATATCGGGGGCGGCACCCATATCGGCCCCGGCGCGCTATGTATTCGCAGCTGGACCGGCCTCCTCGCGGGCGCGCGAGCCTAGGATGGGAGCGAGACCGGAGGTGAACGGGTGCACACTCGGGAGTCGGCCACCCGGATACTGCTGGCCGACGATCACGCGCTGGTGCGCCGCGGGCTGCGCCTGATCCTGGACGCCGAACCCGACCTGACCGTGGTCGCGGAGGCCGCCGACGGGGCGGAGGCGATCGAGGCGCTCGCGGCCGGCGGCGTCGACCTCGCGATCCTCGACATCGCGATGCCGCGGATGACGGGGCTGCAGGCCGCGCGGGAGATCGCCCGCCGCTTCCCCACGGTGCGGACCCTGATCCTGTCGATGTACGACAACGAGCAGTACCTGTTCGAGGCGCTGAAGGCGGGCTCGTCCGGCTACGTGCTGAAGTCCGTGGCCGACCGCGACCTGCTGCACGCCGTCCGCGCCGCGATGCGCGATGAGCCGTTCCTGTACCCGGCCGCCGTCACCGCGCTGATCCGCGAGTTCCTCGCCCGGGACCGCGACGGCACCGGCCCCGAGAGCATCCTCACCCCGCGCGAGGAGGAGATCATCAAGCTGATCGCGGAGGGGTACTCGTCCAAGCGGATCGCCGAGACGCTCACGATCAGCGTCAAGACCGTCGACCGGCACCGCGCGAACATCCTCGGCAAGCTCGGCATGCGCGACCGGCTGGAGCTGACGAAGTACGCGATCCGCGTCGGCCTCGTCGAGCCCTGAGGCGGCCCTGAGGCGACGCTGAGGCGCTGGGGCGGCGCTGAGATCAGCTCGGGCGGTCGCCCGGCGGCGGGACGACCAGCCGCACCTCGGTGCCGCCGCCGTTCGAGGGGCCGATCGTCAGCCGCGCGCCGATGAGCATCGCGCGTTCCCGCATCCCGTGGATGCCCGAACCGGCCATTCCCTTCGAGGGGGGACGACCCCCCACGCCCCCCGGATCGCCTCCGGCTCCGATTTCTGCGGGCGGGCCCGAACCGTCGTCGGCCACGCGCAGGACGACGCGGCCGTCCTTCTCCTGCGTGAGCGACAGCTCGGCGTTCCGCGCGCCGGAGTGCCGCCACACGTTCGTCAGGCCCTCCTGCGCGATCCGGTAGATGACCAGCTCGGCGTCCGCGCCCAGCCCCTCCAGGCCGGTCTGGACGCGGCGCGTCACGCGCGGGCCGCCCGCCCCGGAGAAGTCCGTGGCGAGGGCGGTGAGCGCGCTGGTCAGGCCCAGATCGTCCAGGACGCCGGGACGCAGCCGCCGCGCCACCCGGCGCACCTCGTCCAGGCTCGACCGGACGACCTCCTGGACGCCCCGCAGTTCCTCCGCGACCTCCTCCGGCGCCCGGTTCACCACCGACTTCAGCTCCAGCAGCACGACGGTGAGGGACTGGCCGATCTCGTCGTGCAGCTCCTGTGCGATGCGGCGCCGCTCGGCCTCCTGCGCGTCCAGGACGACGGCGGTGCTGGTGCTGCGGTCGGCCTCCAGCCGGTCCAGCATCGCGTTGAACTGGTCGACCAGATGGAACAGGTCGCCGCTCCCGCTGGCCGGGAGCCGGTCGCGGGAGCGCAGCGAGTCCATCCGCGTCATCAGCGCGCTGAGGCCCGCCAGCGGCGCCAGGCCGGCGCGCAGCAGGAACGCGTTCGCCGCCATCATGACGGCCAGCCCGACGGCCAGGACCGGGAGCTCGCGCAGCAGGATCGGCGACGACACGGTGACCGGCCCCACCGCCAGCGCGGTGGTGCCGGCCGCGAAGATCAGCCCGTTGATGCCGAGGATGCGCCAGTACAGCGCCGATGCGGGAGTCCTGCTCATGGCACCACGTCACCGCATGGGCCGCGTCTTGTCCATGGGCGACACCCCATGTCGTGCCTGCATGGTGCGCCCCTGCCGGTATGGGCGTCGCACCCGATGGCGAAATCCCCGGCCCTTGCCGACAGTGGAAGACGAGCCGAGGTGGAGGTGGATCGCCATGGACGTCGCCGCCGCGAGGGAGAGCATCCTGAGCTTCCCCGCCGCCGCCCTGATCGTCGCCGGGCTGCTGGTGGCGATGATCGCCGCCTCCGGGCTGCGCCGGGTCGGGCCGCACGAGCGGCTCGTCGTCCGGCGGTTCGGGTGGCCGCTCGGCGTCCGCGGGCCCGGCCTGCGGTACCTGCTGCCGGGCGCCGACACCGGCGTCCGCGTCCCCATGGGGGCGAGGCCGCACGACATCTGGCTCAGGGCGATGACCAAGGACGGCGTCCCGCTGCACGTCAAGGCGCTGGCGGTGATGGGGACCGGCGACCCCGTCCGCTACGCCGATGCGGCCGGGTCGCCGTCCTCCTCCGCGCAGGCGGCCACCGAGGTGGCGCTGCGCGCCGTGATAGCGGACCGGGACCTGGCGGACCTGCCGTCCCTGCTGGCGGGCGGGGACGACCCGGAGCTGGTCCGGCGCGTCGACGAGGCCGTGCGGCCCTGGGGAGTGGCCGCCCGCCTCGTCACCATCACCGACGCGACGGTCCCGGTCCGCTCCGGCCCGCCCGGCTCCCGTCCGCCGCGGGCCCGCCGCGAGCCCGTGCCTACCGCTCGGGCGGGCGGAGGCCGTGCCGGTGCAGACGGGAGCGCCGCAGGTCGTCCGAGCTGATCGCGACGGTGAGCGTGCTGGCGAGCAGCGCCAGCAGCGGCACCGCCGCCTTCGTCCACGGCGGTCCGGGCAGCAGCGCCAGGAGCAGGCAGACGGGCACCATCACGTACAGGTGCCGCAGCAGGATGCGTCCCCGCCAGCCGGCGTCGGTCAGGTCGTGCCGGACCCAGTCGCGGTTCCCGGGCGGCAGCCGGAACCCCAGCGCGTACCGGACGCGTCCGAGCGGGCTCGGGTCGCCGGGCAGCCGGACCATGGGATCTCCCTAGAAG
>NZ_SMKY01000125.1 GCF_004349235.1 Actinomadura darangshiensis
CTGCCGGTGTCGGTGGTTTCAGCCGGGGGTGAGCCGTTGGGGGGCATGCCCTCGAAGGTCCAGCCCGCCCGGCGCAGGCTTTCGATGCGGGAGGGGCTGCCTTCCTCGCCGGGGTTGTCCGGCGGCCGACCGTTAGAGCCCGCACCGGGCCCGCGGACGTCGCTGGTCTCGACCTTGTCGTTGCCGTCAGACCGGGGGTCGCCCGCGTCGGCCACCGGCTCTGTACTGCCGGACGGTGATACCGGATCGTCGGAGCCGCGCTCATCGGAACCGTTCCCGGTCTCACCAGACGTGGTGGTACCGCCGGTGCCGGGCCGCGCCCGGTCCTGCGGCGGCCGGCCGGTTTCGGCCGTCGGGGGCTCCTGACCGCTGTGCTCCGGCGGTGGCGATTGGCCGGCCTCCGGCTTGGGACGTTCGGTCCCGCCGTCGCCGGTGTCGGAGCCGGACTCGTTCTCGTCGTCGCTTTCCTTCTCGGCCTCGGTGTCTGCGGAGGTGCGCTGCTTGTCGTCGGCCGGGTCGGTGGAGGACGCGTCGTCCTGCTGTTCGCGATCCTTGCCCTGGTCGGTACCAGGGACCTGGTGGCCCTTCAGCTCCCAGCCCGCTTGGCGGAGGCTCTCGATGCGGGAGGGCTGCCCGGGGGAGCCAGGGTTGTCGGCCGGTGCCTCGCCGCTGCCGCCCTGCGTGGTGGGCTTGTCGCCGGTTTCGGGGCCTTTCCCGGGGCCGTCCCCGTGTTCCATGCCCACGCCGCAGTCCTTTCATGGGGGGACGCAGGCCGCCACCAGGGCGTCGATCCGACGGCTCGCGAGGCGTGTCCCTTGACGTGCGGGGCTGACGTCCTGACCACACCGAGCCCCTATGAAATCGCGCACGTGCGAACTTTGCACGTGCGCGCACTGACTTCCGGACGGACTGCTTGCATCTTGCTCGATATCAGGGTCTACAGACAGTGATCTCATTCGCTCAATCGCCGGCTGCTGGAGTATGGACAGCGAGAATAGGTCTACATCAAGAGATTTGAACTCGTCCTGTTTGTCCGATTCCGAGGTGTGGTCAGCTGCTCAGGTGGCGATAATGCACCGCTTGGCAACCATCTGCCCTGACTCGGCCCAAGGCCGGGAAGCGCGTCCTGCCATGGCCCAGCGGCCGGCCTGCCGCCGTTGCGGTGTAGAGCGGGCGGCCGTCACTGCCGAAACGGCGCGACTGGAAGGTGGGTACGGTGCCCCTTCCGGAACATCTGGAGTTAGTCGTCAACGACGAGCCGCTTCTGGATCTGTGGTCGGTCGGCCCCTGGCGGGTGCCCGACGGCCTGTGCGAGGAGATCAGCGCGCGCGTCGAGAAACTGGTGTCCGACCCCCGCTATGCGGACTGGACCACCGACAAGAGCACCCTCCTCAAGGCTCCCGCCCCCTCGTGGTGGCCGAACTGATCGTCACGATCGAGTTCCTGTTCGGAGCGTCGGCCGTCTACACCGGATCGCACTCGAATCTGCAGCGGTGGTGCTTCGGCCCCTACTACAAGAAGTCGCGCGACCCGCTGAACTCCGAGCCGCTGGAACCGCGGCGGCAGGCGCTGATCCGCCTCTACGACGATCCGCCGCCGGGACTCGCCGCCGCTGGCTGGACTTGGCGGCACGGTTCGCCGGCGCGGTGAACGGCCTCCCGGGCAACGCCGATTTCCCAACCGACTGCACACTCCCGGTCAGGGGTTTCATACAGCAGATAAGGCGGCTGCATGTTCCGCGGCGCCGCATGGTCAATCCGCTGATGTCCTCGCTCACGTCCGCCACATCCTCCGGTGGGCCAGGCGAAGCGGAGAACCCGGAGAAGAAGACCGACACGGGGCTCGTCGGGCAGCCCTACGTCGTCGCGGCGCTGGCGGAGATCCCCAAGGGCGGCCGGGCCGTCCGGCTCCTGCTGGTCGGCCCGGACGGCACCGGCAAGCGGGACGCCGCCGCGGAGGTCGGACGGCTGCTCGCCGAGCGGTCCATCACCGGCGACCCGCTCTGGCAGGCCGGCGTCCACTACTCCGGCAAGGACGCCTCCGCCGCCTCCACCAAGATGCTGGACGGGATCCGCGACTGCGTGGGCAAGCGCGTCATGATCATCGACGGGCTGGACGACGTGGCGCGCAACGGCGCCGGCGGCGCGGCCGTCCTGGAGGAACTGCACCGGGCGATCGACGCCCGCGATGACCTGCACGTCGTCGCATTGTGTGAACCGGGCGGCGACGAGGCGATCCGCGAGATCAACCCGGCGCTGGAGCTGCGGTTCAGGACCGTGTCCACGCGTGGTGGCGGTGCTGGGCCGCGGCGGCGTCGGGCAGGTCCAGCACCGCGGCGATCGCCGGCCGGTCCAGGCCCGCCTGGTGAACGACTTGGTGGGCGGCCGGTGGGTGTGCCCCCTCGGTCGCCGTCCCCGGTCAGCGCTGTACGGGTGAGGCGCTGCGGCGGGGTTCGCGGGCGGGTTCGCGGAGTCGTGCGGCGATGCGGGCCTGGGTGGGCCAGCGTACGTCGCGGGCCCAGCCGAGCGCCTCCAGCAGGCGGATGAGGCGGGCCGAGGGGTCGATCTGACGGGGCAACATGCCGTGGCGGGCGCAGGTGGGGTCGGCGTGGTGGCCGTTGTGCCAGCTCTCGCCGAACGACAGGATCGCCAGCGGCCAGAAGTTACTGGCCCGGTCCCGGGTGGTCAGCGGCCGGTTGCCGACTACGTGGCAGACCGAGTTGATCGACCAGGTCACGTGGTGCAGCAGGGCGAGCCTGACCAGGCTGCCCCAGAAGAACGCGGTCGCCGCGCCCGTCCAGGTCCCGGTGATCGCCAGCCCGGCCACCGGCGGCGCCAGCAGCGACACGCCCGCCAGAACGGGGAACAGCCGGTCCACGCGGCGAATCGCGGGGTCGGAGAGCAGGTCCTTGGCGAACCGTTCCCGGTTGGTGAAGTCGCGGTTGAACATCCAGCCGACGTGCGCGAACACCATGCCCTTGGCCAACCCGCGGACACTTTCCCCGAACCGCCACGGCGAGTGCGGGTCACCCTCGCGGTCGGCGAAGGCGTGATGCCGGCGGTGATCGGCCACCCACTGGATGACCGGCCCTTCTATCGACAGGCTCCCGGCCACCGCCAGCGCCGTCCGCAGCGGCCGCCCGGCCTTGAACGACCCGTGGGTGAGGTAGCGGTGGAACCCGACGGTGACGCCGAACCCGGTGATCACATACCCGGTCACCGCGATGGCGACGTCGGCCCAGCTCAGGCCCCATCCCCACGCCACCGGGACGGCCGCGGCCAACGCGGCGAACGGCACCACCACCAGCGCCCACATCACCAGCACGGCCGGCATCGACTTGTGTCCCTCGGTCAACTCCGGACCCGGTCTCCCCCGTGCTCTCGGCCGGTCCACCACCGCGCTCGGGCTCTGTGCCCTCGTCGCCGTCATGCCACCCTCACCTCCTCACATTCCGTAGATCCGCGGCTGTCCGCGGTCTGAGTGAACTGGTACCCGACCACCCACGCCTACACCTCACCCCAATGCCGCACACCGAAGCCGTAGGGCCAGGGCACCCGCAGGTGGGCGGTACGGCCGGCCTCCAGGCCACGCGTTTTCGGGTGGATGACGGCCGGGTCACCTCGTCCTGTGGGGTCCGCCCTCGTAGTTGTCCTCTGCTGCGGTGCCTGGGGTTGTGCGATGGACGTCTCGGGAAGACCGCGCACCGCGTCCGCGTAGTTGTGGAACGCGCGCTGGGCGGCGTCCTCTTCGTGGACGAGGCCTACGCGCTGGCCTCCGACGCATACGGCCAAGAGGCGATCGCTACCCTCATCCAGCTCATGGAGGAATACCGCGGAGACCTCGTCGTCATCGCCGCCGGATACGAACGCGAAATGCGTCGCTTCCTCGCCGCCAATTCGGGCCTGGAATCACGGTTCCCGAAACGCATCGCCTTTCCCGACTACACCGACGCCGAACTCATCGAGATATTCCAGCACCTCGCCCCGGCCGAAGGGTTCACGCTCGCCCCGGACGTGACCGGCCGGCTGCGCGCCCTGCTCCGGACCATTCCCCGGGGGGCCGTCCTTCGGCAACGGACGGCTCATGCGCAACCTCCTCGACGCCGCCATCGCCTCCCAGGCGCAGCGCATCACCGCCGGCGAGCGACCCGAGGACGCCGAGGTCACCACTCTGCGAGCCGCCGACCTGCGCCCTTTCACCCCCGAGAGACCGTCCAGCAAGGACGTCGGCCTCTACCTGTGATCCACACGTGCGCGGACCCGGCCACCCACCGTGCGGCGGGTGGCCGGGCGCGCAGCGGCGGTGCGTCAGCGCGGGCGGTGTTTCGGGGCGTTCGGAGGCCATTCGGTTCCGGTGAACATCAAGCACAGGCCGCCGAGCCACACGGGGTCAGCCTTCGGCACCACGCGGACCGATAGCCGGACGCTCCCGGACCTGGGGGTCGGGAACTCGCCCGGCGCGGCATTGCGGGACAGGTAGGCGAGGCCCTGCCGCAGAAGGACACGCAGGCCCGGGTCCAGGCTGCGCGCCCAGTCCGGCTCGGTATCGCGGCGCAGCCACGCGTAGCAGGCCATCGCATAGCCGAACTCGCGCTCGGTGAGATAACCGAGCCGTGAATAGCCGTCATTGCGGGTGGCGTTGAGGGTCCGCTCGTCCAGATAGCCGAGGGGCTGGACGGAGAAGCCGCGTTTCGTCTCGCCGAACCGCAGCGCGGCGTTCGCGGTGAAGACACCGAGTCCGAAATAGACCGTGAGGAGATCGGTGAGCCGTTCGTGGTCCTTGCGGTCGGCGGTGATCCGTTCCTCGCCGAGGAGCCGGACGTGGCACAGTTCGTGCGCGATCACGGCGGTCAGGTAGCAGACGTCGGACGCCTCCGTCACGTCCAGTCCGATGACCGGCCGGCCGTTCTCGACGTAGTAGTGCCCGACCGTGCGCCTCTCCTTGCGCGCCGCCGCGGGGTCCTCGCCGGCACGGTCGAAGAGTTCGAGGGTGAGCTCCGCACGGTCGACCTCCATCAGCTCGCACAGGCCGGAGACGAGGCCCTCGATCTGCCGCGGCGTCGGGGTGACCGCGGTGGACCGCAGCTCGCTGCTCGGTACGACGGTGGCGCGCATCACCGGCTCCCGGCCGAACTCGCGGGCGAACCACGCCATCGATGCCTCGATCCACGCCTGTTGCGGCACCTCGACCGGGCAGTCGGTGCGCACCTCGGGCACCCACGGCGGCTGCTGCTCGGGCTCGTCGTTCATTGCACTCCTGGCGATCGTTGGCATGGACCCGCTGCACGGAATGGATGATGCGCTCCGGGCCGCTGGGAAAGCGGCCGCACGCCATTGTTTAGCACGCTTTCGGTCTGTCTTGCCAATGGTGTCGAAAAATCCTTGAATGGATCTTGTGGAATGTTGTGGGCGCCTAATTCGAGCGTTTATTTTCGCCGTGTGCGCGAGTAGTGTGTGCGGTCGGCGCGGGTGTGAATTTCGAACGTCCGGAGATTGCGATCGCGACATCCGACTGCGCCAATCGACCTGTGCGAGGGACCGGGGACCTGATTCTTCGTGTTCGGATGGCGACCAGGTGTGACGATTGGCTCGCGGGCCAGGCGAGACCCGAATGATCCGCAACACGAACCGTCCGACATGATTCCGAGGTGCCCGATGTCCCCGACGCTGCTCCCGTCCGTGCCGCCGCTGCGGTGGCGGCGCTCCTTCCCGGGCGGGCCCGAGCAGGCCCGCGACGTCCGCCGGTTCGTCGGCTGCCTGCTGGCCGGCTGCCCCTTCCTCGACGACGTCCTGCTCGCCGCCGACGAACTCGTCGTCAACGCGTTGCGGCACACCAAGTCCGGGCAGGACGGCGGATTCTTCACTGTCGAGATCGCCAGGGACGGCGCTCTGGTGGCGGTCTCCGTCGCCGACCAGGGCGGGCCGGGTGAGCCTGCCGCCACCGACGCGGACGACCTCGCCGAGTCCGGGCGCGGCCTGCGCACGGTCTCCCTCACGCCGCGAGCTGGGGCTGGCACGGCAACGGCGAGGGCCGCACGGTCACCGCCGTGTTCGCGGGGGAGTGGGCCGCGTGACCGAACCCGCCTCGTGGACGCACAGCCAGGTCCACCTCCGCGTCCACGCCGCGATGACCGCCGCGATGCGCGCCGACGTCCGCGCCATCGACGCGGCGCTCGTCCAGAACGCGATCCTGGACCCTTTCAGCCGCGAATTCGTCCGCGAGTCGCGCCGCCTCGTCCTCGCTTGCACGGCTGCGCTCATCTGCGTGCTCTCCGCGCACCGGCCCGGCGACGACCGGCACGGCCGGGAGATCTGCCGGGGCTGCGGGACGCGCGACTGCCGCGGGCTACGCGGCGTGGCAGACGTCCTCGCCGCCTACACCGTCCAGCCGGGCGGCGTCGACAGGGCCGAGGCATGGCGCCGGGCCGACGCCCACTTCACCCGCGGCGGCCGGCCCCGTACCGATGATCGTCGAGGACTTCCCGGACGGCTTCGTCGCCCGCGCCGCCACCGGTCCCGGTGACGATCCCGCCCCGCTGCTGGTCGTCGACCGCCACACCGGCGCCCTGAGCCGCTGGCCGTCCATGCCCCTGGACGTCCTCATCCGCGAATACGGCAGGTTCCGCGAACGCCCTTGAACGCCCGTCGGCCAGCCGTGCCCTGCGATGTACTCACCCGCAAATACGCCTGCTATCGCGCAGGCCATTGACCGTCCGAGGTGGCGCGGAGGTTGGGGAATCCACGCTCGACCCTCTGGTTGTCTTCTGTCGGCCGTCTGGCGAAGACACCAAGGCCATTCGGGCCTTACAGGTCAGGAATGGTCGGCCAGGGCCAGCCAGTCTTCCCACGTGATGTCGTGGCCGAGGAAGCGGGGGTTCTTGAACGGCCAGGCGGCGGCGATCCATTGCGGCACCAGTTCGTCCAGAGCCCGCTCTACCTCGCCGCCGACCAGGTCGTCCACCACCCACCAGGCGATCTCGCCGTCGGCGCCGGCCTTTTCGGGCGGGTCGATGTAGACGCAGCCGAGAAGCGCCGTCTCGCCCGCGTCCAGCAGCGCGTAGTTGAAGGACTGGTGTGCGGCTATCTCCTTCTCGTGGCGCAGCAGATCGACCCGGTCCTCCTCATAGGTCATGGTGGCCACGGGCCAACCCCAGGCCGGTCCGAAGATGCTCCACAGCCGTTCCCGGGAGCCCATCACGGCCGGGTAGTCGAGCGGAGTGTCGGCTTCCCGGATCGGCCGCAGATGATGGGCACCCCCGGGCAGCGGGACGTGTACGGGGTGGACGAAGTCGTCAGGGAGCCAGGCCATGGCGTCCCACGTTAGCCGACAGGTGACTTCCGGCCGAACGACGCCCCGGTGGCTCGCCAAGGTGGAGAATCGGCGGGCTTGTTGTTATTCGCGGTGGTCTGGGAGGTCTCCGGAGGGAGCGGACTCTCTGGAGGGCGAGGATGCGTGTGGGCACGGACGTGGACCTGCTGGTCCGGGCGGCGCAGGACGGGGACGCCGAGGCCCGGGAGCGGCTGGTCGCCGAGCACCTGCCGCTGCTGTACAACGTGGTCGGCTGGGCGCTGGGCGGGCACGCCGACGTGGACGACGTCGTCCAGGACTCGGTCCTGCGCGCACTCCGCGGGCTGGACGGGCTGCGGGAGCCGGCGCGGTTCCGGTCCTGGCTGATCTCCATCGCCATGAATCAGGTGCGCCGCCGCTGGTCGTCGCAGCGCGGCCGGACGCCCATGGATCCGCAGGCCATGGCCGACGTCGCGGGGGCGGAGGACGATTTCGCCGAGCTGGCCGTCCTGCGGCTGGACCTCTCGGATCAGCGCCGGGAGATCGCCGAGGCCACGCGGTGGCTCGACCCGGGCGAGCGTGAGCTGCTCGCGCTGTGGTGGCTGGAGGCATCGGGGCATCTCACCCGGAAGGAACTGGCGGACGGTCTCGGGCTGTCCGGGCCGCATGCGGCGGTGCGGGTGCAGCGAATGAAGAAGCAGCTGGCGACGTGCCGCGCCGTGGCCCGGGTGGCGGCGGGACGGCGGTGTGACGCGCTCGGGACCGTCCTCGACGACTGGGACGGGCGGCCGTCCCCGCTGTGGCGCAAGCGGATCGCCAAGCATCTGCGCGGCTGCCGCACCTGCACCGACCGGCAGCGGGATCTGGCGCCGCCGGAGGCGCTGCTGGCCGGGCTGGTCCTGGTGCCGTTCCCCGCCGAGCATGCGCCGCATCTCGCGCTGACCGGCGCCAAGGCCGCCGCCGCGGGAGCGGGGAGGGGACTGCCGGGCGCCTGGGCCGCGGCGGCGGTCGGTGTCGTCGCGGCCGCGGTGGTGTTCTGGGGTTTGCGCGATTCGCCGCCGCCGGACGCGGCGCCTCCCGTCCGCGACCCCGTGGTGTCCGTTCAGCGGACGCCGTCGCCCGTCCCGTCCCGGCCCGAGCGGGCTTCGAGCAAGGACGAGGCCGCGCGCCCCGCCGCACCCAGCACCGAGCAGCAGGTCGTCCGGCTGGTGAACACCGAGCGGTCCAAGGCCGGATGCCGTCCGCTTCGCGTCTCGTCCGCCCTGCACACGGCCGCCCAGCGGCACTCCGCGGACATGGCGGCCCGCCGCGCCCTCGACCATCGCGGCGCCGGCGGCGACGACCCGGGGGACCGGATCACCGCCGCCGGGTTCCGCTGGAGCGTGTGGGCGGAGAACATCGCGCGGGGCCAGGCGACCCCGTCCGCCGTGGTGGGCAGTTGGATGGACAGCGCGGGGCACCGTGCGAACATCCTGAACTGCCGGGTCACGATGGTCGGGGTCGCCGTCGTCCGCGGCGCCGGTGGGCCGTGGTGGACGCAGGTGTTCGCGGCGCCCCGGTGATCAGCGGGCGGTGCCGAAGTCCTGCGTCCAGTACGGGCCGCCCGACTTGACCACTCCGACGCCGATCTCGGCGAAGCCGCAGTTCAGGATGTTGGCGCGGTGACCGGGGCTGTTCATCCAGGCCTTCATCACGGCGGACGGCGTCGGCTGCCCCTTGGCGATGTTCTCCCCGTAGGTGGACCAGCGGAACCCGGCGGCGGTGATTCGGTCGCCGGGGTCCTTTCCGTCGGGGTTGGTGTGCTCGAAGAAGCCCCGCCGGGCCATGTCGGACGAGTGGGCCTGCGCCGCCTTCGTCAGCCGCCCGTCGGACGTGACGGCGCGGCATCCCTGCTTGGCGCGCTCCTTGTTCACGAGCGCGATGACCTGCGCGGCGACGCCTCCAGCGGGTGCCGCCGCAGGTCGGCCGGGCGCCGCTTTGGTCGGACGGCTTTGGCTCTTGCGGGGAGTCGGCGTGCCCGGCTTCGTCGTCTTCCGGGGCTTCTTGCGGGTCGGCTCGGCGGTCGGAGTCGCACTGGGCGAGGGCGCCGCCGCGTCGGGCAGGCCGAGCGGGGAAGCGCCAGGGGACGCCGAGGAGCCGCTCGCGGCCGGGGCGGCGCCGGAGTCGCCGTCGAACGCGCCGCTCGCCGTCCCGGCGATCCCGCCGACCACCAGCAGCCCTGCCGCGCCTGCGGCCGTCCACGCCGCCGCGCGCCCGGACACCGTCCGCTGCCGTCGCCTCGGGCGGCCGGGCCCTCCGCCGGTGGGGGGAATGGGGTTGCTCATGGCGGGGCCACGTCCTCTCGTCGGGTGCCTGTAGATACGGTGCAGACCCCTGGCGGGACGGGCGATAACCGAAATTTCAGAAAGTTCGGGCTCGGCCCTGGGCGTCGCGACAGCGCGCAGGGCGGGAACGCGGCGTGATCACCGCTGGTCGCGACGCTTCGGACGACCACTGCGGAGGGGGCGGCTCGTCCCCTGCCTCGCGCGGCGCCGTGGGGTCATGGAGCAGGACGGCGACATCTTCGAGACCGGAACCGGGCCTCACCGGCTCGCGCAATGCTGATGGGCCTTTTGCTCGGGCTCTTACCGCTCACCGCCGCTGAAGGCGATGATCTCAGGCAGCCCGGGGCTGTAGCCGTCGCTGGTGTCCACGCTCATGGTCGGGACGTCCAACGAGATCCAGACGAAGGAGTCGTTGGAATGCCGGCCGCCGGCGATCGCGTCCAGCAGGGCGCGATCGCCATGGGCGGCGCGGTGCGCGTTGCCGGCGATGCGCTCGGCGATCCGTTGGTGTGCGATGGCCGCCGGGGCGGTGCACCGGATGACGCGGATGTCGGCGATGCCGGTGAGCGGTTCCAGGTTCGGACGCCAGACCCGGTCTTGGAAGGCGGCCTCGGCGACCACGGTCACCTGGGCCTTCGCCAGGACGGCCAGCGCCTCGAAGAAGGCGGACAGCGTCGGCAGGTTGAGCCGGTCGTTCCCGGCCGGGTCGGAACCAGCGGCCAGCACCATGCCTTGCTTGACCTCGTCCCGGACGATCGCCGGGCAGCCGAGCCCCTGCGCGAGCCGGTGGGCGAGCGTGGTCTTGCCCGATCCGGGCGGGCCGCTGACGACGATCAAGGTCGGCTTGGTCACAACGCATTGTGACACTTCACGCCGACGGCCTGCCGCGCCTCCCGCGAGCGGACGCGAGTCAGGGAATCGTGCGCTTGGACATTCCCTCGACGTCGGAGTCGATACCCCAGCTGAAGACGGTCCTGGGGTGGACGCGGATCACGTCGTCGGTGAAATGGGCGTCCTGCTGCGCCGGCTTGGCGACCGCGGTCTCAGCGCGTCCGCGAATCTCGATGCCGCGCACCTGCCAGGACTCGAACGAAACGATGTCGTCCACGACGAACGCCACCTGGTCGTTGTCGCGCAGGTTGCGGTACTTGCGGGACTTGGCGAGATTCCATCCGCGGATGTCGATGGTGCCGGTCTCGGCGTTGTAGCTGAACCCGACCGGATTGTTCTGCGGGTCGCCCATGGGGCCGACGGTCGCCAGCCGGCCGAGGCGCTGGGTGGAAAGGTACTCGCGTTCGAGATCTGTGAGGCTCATGGTGCCAGCCTGTAACCTCAACCCACATTGAGGTCAAGCTCGGCGATGAACGTCCGGAGACGCGGGGACATCTCGTCCGGCAGTTCGTCCAGGGAGAACCAGCGCGCCTCCAGGATCTCCGCCGCGTCGAGTTCGAGCCGGCCGCCGACGACCCGGGCCTCGTAGAAGGCCTCGATCCGCTGGCGGAACCCGCTGGCGACCTGCAGCGGGCGCGCGGCGACCGCCACTTCCAGCGCCGTCTCCTCCCGCACCTCGCGGGCGACGCCGTCCGCAAGCCGCTCACCTGCATTGACGTACCCGCCGGGCAGTCCCCACGCGCGGTATGCGGGCCACAGCCGGTGCCGCAGCAGCAGAATCCGCCCCTGCTCGTCCCGGACGACCCCGCCCGCATAGACCAGGAACGTCTGGTGCCGGAACCGTGCGAGCCGCCACTGCGCGCGCCCGCCCAGCCGCCGCCAGACCAGCGCCGCCAGCGCCCCGTAGCGCCCCCGCGCGCGGCGCGGCACGCCCACCGGGATCTTCATGATCGAGATGCTAGCCGCAGCGGCCCCGCATCCCTTGCTTGAGCCGTCCGACTTGTGACCCTGGCCACACCGTCCGAGATCGGGATCCCCGGCACGGCTCCGGTTCGTCCCAAAAGAAAGACGTCTGGGGGACGAAGTGACCACAACCGCGATGGACCATTCCGAGACGAAGACGGCCCCGGAAACCCGCGGCCGCGTGCACGTCCGCCTCCTCCGCAAGATCGGGGTCGCGATCGCCGGCAGCGCCCTGATCATCGCGGGTATCGCCATGCTGGTCCTCCCGGGCCCCGGCATCGTCGCGATCCTCGCCGGCCTGGGCCTCCTCGGCACCGAGTTCCCCACGGCCCGCCGTCTCAGCACCCGCCTGAACACTTACGCCAAGACCGCCTGGCACGCCCTCCGAAACCGCTTCGGAACAAGAAGGGGCACGACCACCTGACCCGCACGTCGAGCCGAGTTCAGGGATGCAAAGGATCTAGGACTCGTGTGAGCCGACGCCGCCGCCCATCCCGAACGTGCCGCTCGCACGCCCACACCATTGCGGCCGGCGAGCAGCAACAGCCGACCGCGGATGATCTCGGTGCTGGGTACCGTCCAGCAGAACGGCGCCACCGCCGTGTCGGCACGGCCTCAAGTTGGGAACGCGCCGACAGAAGCGCGACGATCTCCTCGACACAGCGCCAAGCAGTGGTCACCGACACCTGAAACCCGTGGCGGCCTCGGTGAACGTCTCGCCCTGGCGTGGGGTGGCAAGTTGCCAGTATGTGCTTGTTCGGCTGGTGGTCTTGATGAGGCGGTCAGGTGCCCGGCCGGGCCACACTCTGACGAGGTACTGCTCGATCGGGTCGGCTGGAGCGCGGGTTTCGCCGGCGTCGCGCTCGCGTCCGCAGACCAGCAGCCTGTAGGGGCCCGGTGGCTGGTGCGGTGTGAAGGTCAAGGCGGATGGCGGTATGACGTCCGCGCCGATCACGCGCATGGGACCGCCCGGCCATGAAATGCCGACCTCCGCGACGTCCTGCCAGACATCGGCGTTGATCGATGGTCGTGCCGGAAGCGCTCTGGCGTCCACGTGCACCTGGTCGTCCTGCACGCCGGTGACGATGACCGCGCCCGCGACGGGATCGGTGGTCGGGGCGACGAGGCCGTTGGCGTACGGCAGTTCCGTTGTGCCCGGGAGGGTGTCCGGTCCTCCGATGGTGAACCGGTTGTACTCCACCCAGATCAGTGCTGTGGCCATCGGTTGCGTGCTCGCCGCAGGCCCAGGGAGTTCCCTGGGCCCGCGGCCATGCCTCCTTACGATGTGATCCGGACGAGGAACGGATCGCCGTCCAGGATCCGGTTGCCGTGGTAGAACGGGCTGAGCTGGGCGCCGCCCTGGCTGTTGTCATCTTTGGGGATCATGCACGACGACCACCCGGTCGGGCCGGTCACCCCGGTCGGGACGCCCCAGGCCGAGTCCATCTCGCACCAGGCAAGGTCGGGCGGCGCGAACGTCCGCGCGGTGCCCTGCGGCTCTTGCGTCGAGGCGCCCTGCTTGGTGGACCGGAAGGGGTACTCGTCGCACGACTTGCCCGTCGGCCGAACCCAGGACGGCGGGCACGCCGTTCTGCCGTTCGCGCGCTTCTTCACCGGATCCTGCAGGCGGGTGAGCGTGGGCCCGTCCGGGTACTTGCCGGGGAGCCCCGAGTTCTGCGCGGCCTCGATGTGCGCGGCCAGCGTCGGGTAGGACCCGGTCTTGGAGTAGGTCATCACCGGTGTGGCCCGGGGGAAGACACATCCGGCGCCCACCGTGGGCTGCCGCGCGGCGAAGGTCTCCGGGTCGCCCGACTCGTTGCCGTCGGTGGAGAAGGCGTTGTCGCACCGGATCAGCGGCGTCGTCGTCGTGCGGGCCTGCGTGGGCACGAAGCCCAGTCCGTCCACGTGCCACTCCCAGGATGGGTAGCTGTAGCCGATGTCGCCCGGCTCGCTGCTGCGCGTCGACTCCCAGTACGACTCGGCGTCGTTGACGACACCCCGGTCGAACCTCCCGGGCCGCAGCCCGGTCCCCCCGTTGCTTTCCTTGCAGTCATTGGTGCAATAGGCGCCGGCCACGACGCTGAACCAGCCTTCGAAATTGCCTGCCCCCCGGCCCCAGTACTTGCGGACCGTCAACTGAAAGGCGTACCGGTCGATGAGGTCGCTGGTGTAGGCGAAGCTGTACTCCAGCGCCAGAGCGGTGCCGACCTGCTGCCAGACCCCGTTGTGGTAGACGTAGTACACGACCAGGACATCCCCGATCCTGCATTGCTCGGTGCGGTAGCCCCGCCACTGACCGTCGGCGTGCTCAAGGCACCATTCGGGGATATCGACGACCTCCGTGGTCGATGGGTCCTTCAGGCCGGTGGCTGCGCGACGGGACGCCTCGACCGTTCCCGGCGCCTTGCGCTTCTGGGCGGCCAGCATGGCGTCGCGTTCGCTGCGTCCCGTGGCTCCGGCGAGGACGGGCTTGACGCAGGAGACGCCCCGCCCGCCCGCGAGTTCGCTGTCGCCGATCTTTTCGGCGACTTCGGCGGTGAGTGGTTCGGCCTTGGTCGCGGCGGCACGCAGCGCCTGGGGTTCGCACGAGTCGGCCGCCCGCGAGTCCTTCTTGGCGCCGCTCAGCTTGACCGGCGGCGGCGGTTCGGCCTTCCCCGCGGCCACGTCCGATCCGAAAATGTCACCTGCCCGAACGGACGGGGCAGGAGCGAACGAGGCATCCGCAGTACTGGACAGGCCTAAAACGAATAACGCCAAGGTGGCACCGGCGACCAGCGCGAGCCTCACCAGTCCTGAACTGTGTACTTTCATGTCTCCCTCCTCGGCGGGAAAACAATGCGGGGCCTGGGCATTGGTCGGTCTCTCCGACCTGCTTGCCGCCATTGAAGACGCCCAGAGCTTCATTTCTGCGTCAGATCGGCCTCATCGCACCTGTCCAGCGCAGTCCGTCCGGGGGGACGAGGTCACCGGCGAGGAGTGTGGGAGACGCCGTAATGAGGGCCTGCCGGTAGGCGCGGTGGACGATGCCTGCCTGGTGGATCGCGGCGAGGGCCCTCGCCGAGCCGTTCGACCAGCCGGTGGTCGCCGAGTCGCTCGGGGTCGCGCGCGGTCAGCGGCTTGCGGGCGGTCATGCCCGGCCGCCGTGACGGTGCGCCGAGAGCGGCTGCACGCGCGGGTCGCCCTTTCCGGTGTGCCGCGAGGGCGGCAGGTGCCGGATCCCTGCGCCATGCGCACGTTCACACGCCGCCGAGCATGGCCGCGGTGTCGGCCGAGGATGTGCGGGAGATGCTGCGGCTCGGGCCGCCCGAGTTGCAGCGCGCGGTGCTCGACGTCGTGCGTCTCGGTGGGGCACGGAAGATGCCCGCCGGGGCGGCCGAGCAGGTGGTGCGCACCATGCGCCACGGCGAGCAGCGGCGCAGGGGCAGGCTGCGGATGCTCCTCGGTGGTGTCTTCGTGCACGGCTTCGGCAATGCCGACGAGCTCGGTGTGGACGACTGCGTGAAGTTGCTTGGGAAGAACACGGCCGAGGAGGTCCTGGAGCGGGCGCCCGGGCTGCGGTCCCTGCTGGGGTGGGACGTTCCCGTGGCGCTGGCGCGCTGGGGGCTGGTGCGGGTCGTCCTGGACGACCGTCCGCTCGCGGTGGTGGCGCTCGGCCTGCTGGCGGCGGAACCAGTGGAGCGGATGCCCGGGGCGCGGACGATGTGGGAGGCGCTCAGGGAAGAGCACCCCGCGCTGCCCGCACTGCCTGTCGGGTTGCTGGTGCTGCGGCGGATCGCCGCCGGGGAGGCGGGGGAGGGCCCGCCCGACCTGGAGCAGCTCGCCGCGGAGCTGGACGAGCTGCGCGGACGGCTCGTGCCTGCGGCGGACGCGGCGGAGCGCATCGCCGGGCACCTGCGGGACGGGCATCGGCCGGAGGAAGGCGACTTGGTGCTCGTCCAGTGTGCCGCCGCCGACTTCGACGGGCTCCGCATGCGGATCGGGACCGTCTTGCCTGGGGAGCAGCCTGTCGGGCTGGACGCCCTGGCGACCGCTCTCAGGGCCGCGGTCGAGGCCGGACGCAAAGACGACCGGGTGCGCTCGTTGCGGAGGATCGAAGGGCCGGAGTCCGAGGCCGGGTTGTTGGCGGAAGTCCGGCAGGCCGCCGACGACGGGGACGTCCTGGCGGTGCTCGCTGAGCTCATCCAGCTGCGCGCGCAGGACCGGCTGCGCGCCCTCGCCCTGGTGGAACGGGCCCGCGCGGAGTTGCCGGAGTGCTGGCACCGCCCTGAACCGGCGGAACCGTCCGTCGAGATACCCGCTCCCCGGGAGGCCGCCGATGACGCGGAGCCGAGCCCGGCCGCAGATGAAGACGAGCTGGACGCTCTCGACGCCTTCCTCGCGGGCGCGGTCCCCGCGATCAGGCAGTGGATGCTGGAGGACTCGCTCGGCTTCCCCGACGACGCCGGGCAGCGCGAACTGCTCTGCCGCACCGGCGGCTGGCCGACGCTGGTCGGGCGGGTCGTCACCGGCCTCGCCGCACGCGACCGCGACCAGGCGCTGGTCGACGTGCTGCGGCAGGTGCGCGGCAGGCTGGTCGCCTTCCTGGACGACACCGGCGTCCGCGCCGACCCGTGCCTCGCCGCCGCGTGGGGCGTGCTCGTCCAAGAGGACGACCGCGGGACCGCCGAGGACCTCACCGCCCTCCTCACCCTCTACGGCGAGGACGGGACGCCGGGCTTCGCCGCTGCCGACCTGCGCGAACACGGCTACGACGGAACGCGGGACCTGGTGGAGGCGCTGGTCGCGCTCGGCGCGCTGGAGACCGCGGACGGCATGCTCGGCTGCGAGCCCGTGCTGGCCGACGCCGCGCGGCGGGCGGTGGGTGGATGACCGCCGCCGAGCCCGCCGTCACGGACGAGGCGCTCGGAACGATGCTGCGCGCGGTGGCACCGGCGGAGTTTCACGATTCCCGATGAGGGCCGGGAGATCGCCGTCCCGGTCCGCACCAGCATGATGCGCCTTTCCGCCCGTCATGCTGGTGCACGGAATCGTGCGGTGGCAGCGCACGTTCGCCCGGACGCTCCAGGTCCGTGGTCATCTGACGGCCCCCATCGGTGCATGGCAGGTGGGGTGCGGCAGGTGAAGCGAAACGGGTCTTCTGTGATCGGTGAGACCATTGGGAGCAATCCGGAGATGTTGGTATCTCTTGCACCTTGACAGTCCGAGATTGTCGGAAATTCCGGATTGCAATGGCGAACAGTGACAAACGATGTTGATCAGTTCATGGCTTGGGCGAATGGCAGGCCGGGTATAAGTCGAGCGTCTCAATTGGATACGTCGCTCCGGAGTGCAGATGCGTTCACGCCGCCCCTGTCTGTTCGCTTTCGGTGCGGTCGGCTTCGCCGCCGCTTCCCTGCTGTGGTCCGGGTCCGCTTCGGCGGCCGGTACCAACTACGTCGCCATGGGCGACTCCTACTCGTCCGGCACGGGGGCCGGCGACTACGACCCGGCCAGCGGGTCGTGCAACCGCAGCGCCAACGCCTACCCGAACCTGTGGGCGGCGGCGCATTCCACGCAGTCCTACAAGTTCGTCGCCTGCTCCGGCGCGACGACGTCGACCGTCACCAGCGGCCAGCTCGGCGCGCTCAGCTCGTCCACCACGCTCGTCAGCATCTCGGTCGGCGGCAACGACGCCGGGTTCGCCGACGTCATGCAGACGTGCGTGCTCAGCTCGGACTCGGCGTGCAAGAGCAAGGTGGCCGAGGCCGAGTCGGTCATGACGAACACGCTGCCCGGCCGGCTCGACTCGCTGTACTCCAAGATCGGCGCGAAGGCCCCGTCGGCCCGCGTGGTCGTGCTCGGCTACCCCCGCCTCTACAAGATCGTCAGCGTGTGCGTGGGGCTGAGCAACACCAAGCGCACCGCCCTCAACGGCGCCGCCGACACCCTCGACGGCGTCGTCTCCAAGGCGGCGGGCCGCGCTGGCTTCACCTGGTCGGACGTCCGCGACGAGTTCTCCGGGCACGAGCTGTGCTCGGGCGACGACTGGCTCAACGCGGTGACGATCCCGATCGGCTCGTCCTACCACCCGACCGCCCTCGGCCACCGCTCCGGCTACCTGCCCGCGCTGACCGGCTCCGCCCGCCTGGCCCTGAAGAAGCAGGCCTGAGCGGCTAGCACCGCGATCGCGCCGGCCATCAGCAGCGCGCTCACCCAGACGGGCGAGCGGTAGCCGAGGCCGGCGCCGATCGCGATGCCGCCGAGCCACGGGCCGATCGTGCCGCCCACGTTGAACGCGGCGGTGGCGAACCCGCCCGCCAGGGTCGGTGCCGCGGAGCCCTGGTCGAGGACGCGTGAGATCAGCGCGGGCCCCGTCCCGAACGCCAGCATCCCCTGGACGAACACCAGCGCGATCGTCGCCGCCGGGTCCCCGGCCGTCAGCGCGAGGACGGCCCACCCGAGCGTCAGGGACGTCATGCCGGCCGCGATGAGCGCGGCCGGGTGCGCGTCGGCGATCCGCCCGCCGGCGGTGACGCCCGCGAAGGACCCGAGGCCGAACAGCGCGAGCAGCGCCGGGACCCAGGACGACCCGAAGCCCGTGACGTTCGTGGCGAGGGGCGCGAGGTAGGTGAAGGTGCAGAACGTCGCCCCCTGGAAGAGCGCGTTGACCGCGAGGGTGGTGAGGAGGCGGCCGCCGGCCAGCGCGCGCAGTTCGCTGCGCGCGCCTCCGACGGACGGGCGCTCCTCCGGAATCGCCTTGGCGATCGCGATCACGGCGGGGACCGAGACGAGCGCGACCGCCCAGAACGCCGTCCGCCAGCCCCATGCCCCGCCGAGCATCGCGCCCGCGGGGACCCCGGCGACGCAGGCGACGGTGACGCCGCCGACCACGACGGACGTGGCGCGGGCGCGGGCGGCGGGGGAGACGAGCGCGGTGGCGGCGGCGAGCGCGACGGCCCAGAACCCGGCGTTCGCGAGGGCGGCCGCCACGCGGGTGATGAGCAGCAGCGCGTAGCTGGTGGTGAGGGCGCCGATGACGTGGACGGCGATGAAGACGCACAGGAACGTCATCAGCGCCCGGCGGCGCGGCCAGCGGCGGGCGAGCAGCGTCATCGACGGCGCGCCGATCACCATGCCGATGGCGAAGGCCGAGGTGAGCAGCCCGGCGGCGGGGATGGACACGCCGAGGTCGGCGGCGATGCCCGGGACGAGGCCGGACAGCATGAATTCGGAGGTGCCCTGGGCGAACACGGCGAGCCCGAGGACGTAGACGGCGAACGGCAAGGGGAGACTCCCGAGACGGCGAACGGTCGGCTGATCGCGTGGGGGGCTGTGCCGGGATGGCCGTCCGGCGTCGTCACGGACGGCGATGGCGAAGAGAGATCCCTCTGATCAGAGGGCGAAGGCAGCCCGCCTCAGGCGGCCCGCAGGAAAGGGAGCCGCCCGGGAGTCAGCGTCTGTCGGACTCGGGGCTGGACACGATCACGAGGCTAGCAGCTCCGCGCGGGCCCTTGACAGAACAATGTTCTATGGCGCCAGAATAATGTTCTATGAGCGAGGCGGGACGGGAGCGGATCCTGCGGGCGGCGCTGGAGCTGTTCGGACGGGACGGGGTCGCCGGGACGACCCTGAGCGCGCTTAGGGCGGCGAGCGGGGTGAGCGTCGGGAGCTTCTACCACCATTTCGCGGGCAAGGAGGAGGTGGCGGAGGCGCTGTTCGTCGAGAGCCTCGCGATGTACCACGACGCCTTCCTCGCCGAGCTCAAGGCGCATGCCGGCGCCCGCGAGGCCGTGTCCGCGGTCGTGGCGCTCCATGTGCGGTGGTGCAGGGAGCACCCCGCGCATGCCCGGTTCATGTTCACGGAGCGTCCTTCCGGCAGTGCAGCGCTGGCCGCGCGCAACCAGGCGTTCTTCCGGGAGGTCCGCAGCTGGTGGCGCGTGCAGGCACGGCACCGGGCCCTGGCCGATGTGGACGCGGTGACCGCGTTCGTCCTCTGGCTCGGGCCCGCGCAGGAGCTGTGCCGGCTCTGGCTGAACGGCCAGGGTCCGGAGCCCGATGACGGGCAGGTCGATCTGCTCAGCGAGGCCGCATGGCGGTCGGTGGGAGGGTGACGATGGTGATCGACGCGTGGATGCAGCACGGGACCGTGCGGTTCCTGCAGCACGAAATGCTGGACTCGCTGTGGAGGTGGATCGGGCAGAAGCCCCCGTCCGAGGAGATACCGGTCGCGTCCACGGTCGCCGCGATGGACGCCGGGGGAGTGGACGTCGGCCTGATCAGTGCCTGGTACGGGCCGGAGGGCGACCTGGTGAGCAATGACGAGGTCGCGTCGTTCGTCCGGCAGGCGCCGGACCGGCTGGCGGGCATCGCGTCGGTGGATCTGCGCAAGCCGGTGGAGGCCGTGCGGGAGCTGCGGCGGTGCGTCCGCGATCTCGGGTTCAAGGGCCTGCGCGTGGTGCCGTGGCTGTGGGAGCTGCCGCCGACAGACCGGCGCTACTACCCGCTGTTCGCCGAATGCGTGGAGCTGGGCGTCCCGTTCTGCACGCAGGTCGGGCACACCGGCCCGCTTCGTCCGAGCGAGACGGGACGGCCGATCCCGTACGTCGACCAGGTGGCGCTCGACTTCCCCGACCTCGTCATCGTGGGCGGGCACATCGGCTACCCGTGGACGGAGGAGATGGTCGCGGTGTGCCGCAAGCACCCGAACGTCTACATCGACACGTCCGCCTACACGGTGCGGAGGTATCCGCCGGAGCTCGTCCGGTACATGACGCAGGACAGGCACCACAAGGTCATGTTCGGCACCAACTATCCGATGCTGACCGCCGAGCGGGCGCTGAAAGGGCTGGACGACCTGGGCCTCGGCGAAACGGCGAAGGACGCGTTCCTCGCCGGCAACGCCCAGAAGGTCTTCGATCTTTAATGATCTACAATGTAAAGGTCAACGCCGGAGCGTCCGGCAGGCGAGCACGCCCAGCGGGACCGGCGCCCAGAACGTGACCGCCCGGAACAGCAGGACGGCGTGCAGGGCCGGTCCGGCGGCGATGCCGAGGGCGGCGAGCGCGGCGACGAGGGCGGCCTCGGTGGAGCCGACGCCGCCCGGGGTCGGGATGGCCGAGCCCGCCGCGGCGCCCACCAGGTAGGCGGCGATGAGGGCCAGCGCGTCCGTCGGGCCCACGCCCGTTCCCGGGATGGCGACGGCGCTGACCGCGAACGCGACGCCCATGGCGAACGTGGTCCCGGCGGACGCGGCGAGGGTGACCACCAGGTCGCGCGGGCGGCGGCACAGGTCGGCGAACCCGGCGGCGGCGCGCCGGGCCGGGCCGGAGCGGACCGCGCGGCGCCCCCACAGCACGGCCGCCGGCAGCAGCACCCCGCCGGCGATGAGCAGCGGGACGGGCGGGACGACGCCGGCGGCCTGGGTGGCGTGGTGGCCGAGCGCGTCCAGCATCCGGTCGTTCCCGTCGTGCGGTGCGACGGTGCCGAGCCCGAGGACGGCGCCCATCAGCAGGAGGTCGGCGGGGAGGCCGGCGACCTGGAGGACGGCGACGGCGACGGCGGCGCGGGGGAGCGGCACGCCGCGGCAGACGAGGTAGCGGGTGTTGACGGCGACCGCGCCGAGGCCGCCCGGCGTGACCCGGTTGGCGGCGGACGCGGTGAACTGCGCCATCGTCGTCGCCACCAGGGGGAGCGGGCGGCCGGACGCGCCGCGCAGCGCGACGGCGGAGCAGACGTAGTGCAGCAGCGAGAGCATGATCAGCACCGGCAGGAGCGCCCAGCGCATGTCGCCGATCGCCGCCGCGGCCGGCCGCAGCGGGCCGAAGGCGGCCAGCCCGGCCGCGACGAGCGCGGTGATCAGGACTCCGAGGATCGGCCAGCGGGCTCCGCGGCCCCTGCGGGGCCGCTGGACGAAGGGCAGCGTCGGGGCGTGCGCGCCATGGCCGGCGAGCTTGGCGGACGCCGCTGTTTCAGCGGGGGCGGCGATCGTCTCCACACCTCAGTGTTGGGCTACTCAACTGAAGAGTATGCGACCGCGGGGCCCTTTCGACGCGAACGTTGGGTGACCTGTGGCTGCCGAGTCCGCAGGTCACCGGCGGGTCAGGCGGTCCAGCCGGGGTCGCGGCCGAGGTAGCACAGCAGTGCGTGGACGCTGATGTCACCGGTGTGGCCGAGGGCGGCGGCGTAGGCGCCGTACTGGCGCAGGGGCTCGACGATCTGCCTGGCGACCGCCAGCAGGGGCCCGGCAAGTTCCGGAGCCAGCGGGGAGGGTCTGGCGGTGGCGACGGCGATGTCCCAGGCGTGGACGGCGGCGTCCAGTGCGGCGGCGCCCGCGCCGGTCCCGGGCTTGAGGGACCCGGGCGGGACGGGGACGGCGACCTCGGTGGCGTCGCGGTCGACGGTGGCCCAGGCCGCGGCGCACGCGGTGAGGCACGGTTCGAGGAGGTCCGCCGGCGAGCCGTCGAGCGTGCCGGACGGCTCGAACGGGTTGAAGCCGGGGCCGGGCTCGCCGGTGATGGAGGAGGCGAAGGCGAGCTGGTCGCCGGCGGCGTGCTGGACGACCTGGGCGACGTTCCATTCCGAGCACGGCGTGGGCCGGGCGAGGTCCTGGTCGGAGAGGCCGCGGACGACGGTGCGGAGCGCGGCGTGGGCGGTGTCGAGGACGGTCCAGCCCGAGGTAGTGGTCTCGTTCATGGCTCCATAGTATCAGAACGGAATGATTCGTTCCACTCCAGGAAAATTTCGGCCGCGCCCCGTGCTTTGATCCGCACCCGAGATTCTTTTCACACTACGATTAGGTTCCGCTACGGGGTGTGACCGGTGTTTGACGGGGGAAGGTGACGGCCATGACCAGCGCTCACCAGCGGCTGGGCGAACGCATCAGGGTCTTCCGGGGCACCCGGGGCGGGCGGCGGCCCGCGCCGGCGAAGGCGCCCGGCGGCAGGGCGATCATGCTGACCTGCAGCGACTATCTCGGCCTCGCCGAGCATCCCGCGATCACCGAGGCCATGATCGCCAGCCTGCGGGCGGCGGACGGCGCCGCCCAGGCCGCCGGCCTCTGCCTCCCCGACGACCACCCGCAGGTCGTGCTGGGCGAGGACTTCGCGCGGCACATGGGCGCGGCGGCCGGGGTCCTGTGCTCGTCGGGCTGGGCCGCGAACACGGGCCTCCTGCAGGTGGCGGCCGGTCCGGACGTCCCCGTCTACCTGGACGTCCTCGCCCACATGTCGCTGTGGGAAGGCGCCCGCGCGGCGGGCGCGGAGATGGCCTACTTCCGCCACAACGACCTCGGCCACCTGCGGCGGAGGATCGAGGTGGGCGGCTCCGGCCTGATCGCCGTGGACGCCGTCTACAGCACCGACGGCTCGGTCTGCCCGCTGCCCGCCCTGGTCGAGGTCGCCGAGGAGTACGACTGCATGCTCGTGGTGGACGAGTCGCACTCCCTCGGCACGCACGGCGTGCATGGCGAGGGCCTGGTCGCCGCGCTGGGCCTCACCGGCCGGGTCGACTTCCGCACCGCGAGCCTGGCCAAGGCCGTGCCCGGACGTGCGGGGCTGATCGCGTGCGACCGTCCCGGCTTCACCGACTACTTCGTCCACACGGCCCTTCCGGCGGTGTTCAGCTCGACGCTGCTGCCGCACGAGGTCGCGGGGCTCGCCGCGGCGCTGCGCGTGGTCCGCAAGGAGGACTGGCGCCGCGACCGCCTCCGCGCCGTCACCGCCCGCCTGCGCGAGGGCCTGACGGGTCTCGGCTACCGGCTCGTCGAGTCCGGCACGCAGGTCATCGCCCTGGAGACCGGCTCGGAGGCCGACGCGACCCTGCTGCGGGACGCCCTGGTGGAGCGTGACATCTTCAGCGCGGCCCTGTTCCCCCCGACGGCCTCGGTGGGCCGCACCCTGGTGCGCCTGTCCGCCCACGCCGCCCTGACCGACGACGACGTCCACCGGATCCTGACCGCCTGCGAAGCCCTGCACCCCCGCCTGACGACTCCGACCCCGACAGGTTGAGCCCTCACGCTGCGGGTTGGTAGCGGTTACGGCGGGTTTGGGCGCCTATGTAGCGGAGCATGCTGCGCAGCGCCCAGTGGTTGATGCCGGTGGGCATCATGCGGTACCCCTGCCGGTTGGCCAGGGCGAGGGCGGCGAACTGCGCCTGGTCGAGCGGTGACCAGGGGATGTCGAACCGCTGCCGGACGATCGGGGGCAAGCAGCCGAAGGCGAGCAGGCGCAGCGGCCGCTCGATGACGAGGCGTCCGGCGCGGTCGAGGCGGGGGCCGCCGACGGGCAGGATCGTGATGGTCTCGGAGCCGTGCTTGGCGATCTCCAGGGCGCGGGCCGCGGCGGGGGTGAGTTCGAGGGTCTTGGCGCAGACGTGCCAGAACTTGGACTGGAAGGCGGCGTAGTCGGCGGGGACGGGACGCATGCTGACGCCGTAGCGGGAGTACCAGGTGACGGTCTCGGCGTACATCTGCTCGTGGTCCTCGGCGGTGAGGGTGCCGGGGTGGAAGGTCTCGGCGGCCTTGAAGATCTCCCAGGTGAAGGTGGCGTGCGCCCACCAGAACGTCTCGGGTTCGAGGGCGTGGTAGCGGCGGGCGTGCTCGTCCCGGCCGCCGATGGCGCGGTGCAGGTCGCGGATGGTGCGGGCGCGGGTGACGCCGTCCGGGGCGAGGATCGTCGCCCAGATCTGCGGGACGGACCGGTGGATTCGGTCGAACGGCGCGTCGAAGAACGCCGAGTGCTCGGTGACGCCGGCGCCGATGCCGGGGTGCATGAGCTGCATCAGTCCGGCGGCGGCGCCGGGGAGCAGGGAGCGCAGGTCGGCGGCGTGCCGCCAGAGGAGCGTGCCGGGGACGAGGGGCGCGTGGGCGGCGGTACGCGGGGCCGTGCGGGCCGCGGCGGTAACGAC
>NZ_SMKY01000126.1 GCF_004349235.1 Actinomadura darangshiensis
GGTCGGCGCGGATGGTGGTGAGGGGGCGGGTGTCGCCGTCGGCCTTGAGGCCGTGGGCGGCGGCGGTGATCTTGTTGTAGATGGCGTGGGCGTCTTCGGCGGCCAGGTCGCACAGGGCCAGGTCGGCGGTACCGGAGGGGTTCTCCCACAGCTCCAGCCGCCGCCTGCGTACTGCTTCCCGTTTGCGTTCCTCGATCACTTCGGGTGCCAGCCGCTGCGCGATGCGCTTGAGGCGGCGGCGCAGCTGTCCGGTGGTCTGGTCGGACGCCTTCTCCAGCGCGGCTGCTTCGACCCGCTGGGTGGCCTGCTCGGGGAGGTCGTCGGTGGCGTCGCAGATGACACGGGCTTTGGCCAGGTCGATCCGTCCGGCCTCCAGTGCCGCGCCGGTCGCGGCCAACGGACCGGTGAGCCGTTCGGCCAAATGCACAAGGGTGGCGGCGACGTTGCTGGTGACCGTCAAGGCCGCAGCGACCTCTTCGGTAACCGACTCGCGCGCGGACAGAATCCGGTAGCCGGGGTCGTCGTCGCTCTCCGCATCGATGCGACGCCGGTGGAGTTCGGCGATGGCGGCGAGTTCCCGCGCCTGTGCCCATGAGGCACGCCGCCGGGCCGCTCTGGCGACATCGAGAAGTTCATCATCAGCAAGGTTGCAAAGGCGCCCGCTCTGCTTGGGCATATGGACGGACGGTGGCGGACCGAGTTGGAACCGTGCCCGCTCTTCCCAATCCCATTCATGCTGGTGATCGTCTACTGCGATGGGCATCGACACGGTTCTCACCCCCCAACCCCAATCCATTCCAACACCTCCAATTCTACGCCATATTTGCACCCGAAAAACTCGACGATCCAGACATGTCGCGCCATCATCACATCTTTCTTCGATTTTCTTTAGATGACGACCCGCGACACTGTTACTGCAAAGCAGGTCGTGAACGTCGCCCCGAGACCCGTCTCGGCGAAAGCCTTCGGTCACACAAGATCCGGAATTAAGGCTTTCCGAGCTGGAGCCTCGGTCCGCGTAGCCGCGCGTACGCAAGGTCGGCGTCCCTGGTGACTCGGCTCGCACGACGACCCCGACACAGCGCGAAACGTGCCCGCCAACTTCGTGACGGACCTTTGCGGCCGGGACGAGCAGCCCGGTTGTGGCCGATACCGGAGGCATCGGCAGAGGCTGGCGCGGCAAGGGGCTTCTTGGCCTCAGCCGCTCTCGCCCTCTTGCCGAAAGGGCTTGTCGACAGGACCACGCGCCAACCCGACACGACAAAACAAGACCCCAACCCAGCGACCGCAACCAACGTGACAGCAAGCGGCGACAAGTGAAACGGGCGCACCCACCTACGGAAGGCCACCTCAGCCACCCACCCGGCAGCACCGCATAAACCCGAGAGAAAAGGGACACCAGTCACGCGCTCGACGTACAGAAGCACGACAGACAACAACCGGCGAAAGCGGGACGGCCCCACAGACGTCCCGCCGACACTCACTTCGGCGAAACATTTGGTGAGGCATTCGGCGGCGTGAAACGCGGCGTTGAAGCCGTCAAATGGTGTTTCCACCAGCGGCCGAGGGCGGGCGATCGCAACATGATCGCCGACGGTGGCGGGCCCTGGAACGAAAGAAGCAAGGCCAAGCGAGATGGGTTGCAGGGCCGGTCATGGCCGGGGGATAGCGGCTGGGATTAATCGTTGGATCTGCCTGGGGGCCAGGCTCTATCGTCGTGTGCGTCCGATCCCGAGTTAAGGAGATCGCCATGTACCGCGAGCGTGACACCGAGACGTCCTTTTGAGCGGACCAGCAAGCGCCGCAGGGGGTTCCCTCTAGCGAGACCAAGGTCAAGCGCGGCGACCGGACGGTCGGCACCGACACCGAGCTGGTCGAGAAGCTCGGCGGCAACGACCCCTGCCCCTGCGGTTCCGGGCGGCGCTTTCCGCCGCTGCTGCCGGTCCACCGGACGCTTCGACGGCGTCCTCGGCCACTACTACGTCCGCGACTAGCCGGATGCGCCCCCGCTACTGGGCTTTTGGCCCCGGGTGCCGACGAACTGGTAGAACCAGCCGCGGAACCGGGGATCGAGCATCAGTTCGTGGAAACGCGTCAGCTGACCTTCGCTGAGGCCCGCGCTCAGGAGCGGGGGCGCGATCTGGCGGACCAGGAGGTCGATGTACCGGCAGGCGGTATCGCCGCCGACGGTGGTGAACGAGTACTCGCGGCTGTGCACGTTGGTCAGGCCCGCGTTGAGTAGATGCTCCGGCGCCTCGTGCGCCCACCGCAAGGACTGCCCTGCGCCCGCGCCGATGACGTGGTGCCCGATGTCCATGACCCGATCGAACAACGCCAGTTCGTCCTCGGTGGGAGCTGCTGACGCATAGGGCAGCCGACCGCTGTACTCACCGAGCACCAGCCAGCCGCCCGGTGCGAGCGCGTCCACCAGGGTGCGAAGCACCTCCAGGCGCTGCGGCAGGTGGAGCAGCACGAGCCGGGCGTGGATGAGATCGAACGGCCCGGGGTCGGGCAGCCCCTGGGTGATGTCGTGGCGGTACACCTCCACGCCCGGGATGTCTTCCAGGTAGTCGGTGGCCAGGTCGACGGCGACGACCCGGCCTGACGGGCCGGCGCGCTCGGCCAGCGCACGCGCGATCGAGCCACCGCCGGCACCCAGCTCCAGACACCGCGCCCCGGGACCCACACCGGTGGCGTCGAGCACGTCCAGCGTGAGCGGATCGAGCAGGACGGGCATCACCCGCATCTGCTGGTCACCCAGATCAGAGCCCGTATCGAACAGGTATGAGGTGGAACCCTCGGGCTCGGCATGCGCGGACATCGCCGTCACCTCTCATCGGAACGCTCGGTGGCCCCCGACGATAGGCGGCGGCATTATTCATCCGCTATTGCCGCACGGCTGCGTCGCCGCCTGGAACCAGCGCACCGGCAAGCCGCACGGCGTCATCCCATGTCACAGGGGGGTGGGCTGTCTCGTCCCAGGTCTCGAAGACGGACTACGGGAGGGGATGGTCATGCGGGTGTTCGTGGCAGGCGGGAGTGGGGTTCTCGGACGGCGGCTGGTGCCGCAGTTGGTGGCTCGGGGGCATGAGGTGACGGCCACGACGACGAGTCCGGCCAAGCTGGACCTGTTGGCGCGGCTGGGCGCCGAAGGGGTCGTGATGGACGGGCTGGACGCCGCGTCGGTCGGGGAGGCGGTGGCGGCCGCTCAGCCGGAGGCGATCGTGCACCAGATGACGGCGATCTCCACCACGCATGCCGGCAAGCCCGACATCAAGCATCCGGACCGCTGGTTCGCCATCACCAACCGGCTGCGCACCGAGGGGACCGACCACCTGCTGGCGGCGGCCGAGGCGACCGGCGTCCCGCATGTCGTCGCGCAGGGCTACGCCTCCTGGAACGGCATTCGCGAGGGCGGATGGGTGAAGAGCGAGGAAGATCCGCTGGACCTGCTCGAAGGAACGGCCGCGTACGTCGGGCTGAAGGCGTTGAGCCGGGTCGAGGACGTGGTCCTCCAGACCGGTGGCGCGGTTCTGCGCTACGGCGCGTTCTACGGGCCGGGCGCCATCGACGACCAGGTCGAGCTTTTGCGCAAGCGGCAGTACCCGCTCGTTGGACGCGGCACAGGCCGTAGCTCGTGGGTGCATCTCGATGACGCGGCGAGTGCCACCGTCCTGGCCGTGGAGCAGAAGGCCGGGGGCGTGTTCAACATCGTCGACGACGAACCGGCCCCGGCCAGGGAATGGCTTCCCTACCTGGCCGAGTGCGCGGGCGCGAAGCGGCCGCTGCGGGTTCCGGTGTGGCTGGCGCGGCTGCTGGCCGGGGACCAGGCGGTCGTGATGATGACCGAGGGGCGCGGCTTCTCCAACGCCAAGGCCAAGCGGGAGCTCGGCTGGAAGCTCCAGTACCCCTCGTGGCGGCAGGGTTTCAAGGACGAGCTGGCGTGACCCGCGCCGAGGAGTTCGAAGAGCTGCGGCCGCTGCTGTTCTCGATCGCCTACCGGATCCTGGGCAGCGTGAGCGAGGCCGAGGACGCGGTGCAGGAGACCTGGCTGCGCTACGCGGCCACCCCGACGTCGCCCGTGTCGGTCAAGGCGTACCTCTCGGCCGTGGTGACCCGGATCTCGATCGACGTGCTGCGCTCGGCCCGCGTCCGGCGGGAGCAGTACGCAGGGGAGTGGTTCCCCGAGCCGCTGCTGACCGACCCCTACCAGGACCCGGAGCGCTCGGCGGAGCTGGCCGACTCGGTGTCGACGGCGGCACTGCTGCTGCTGGAGCGGCTCTCCCCGCTTGAGCGCGCGGTCTTCGTGCTGCGGGAGGTGTTCGGTTTCGGCTTCCCGGAGGTCGCGTCGGCCGTCGGGCGATCGGAGGCGGCGTGCCGCCAGCTGGCGGTGCGGGCGCGGCGCCACATGGACGCCGGGCGCCCCCGGTTCGAGGCCGACCGGCGCGAGCGCGAGGAACTCGCCGCGCGGTTCTTCGACGCCTTCCGGGGAGGGGACGTCGACGGGCTGCGGGAGCTGCTGGCCGCCGACGTGTCCATGGTCTCCGACGGCGGCGGCACGTCCCCGCAGTGGGGGACGGGCGTCAGCGGCGCCGGGAACGTGGCCCGGCTGCTGGCCGCGCTCGCCCCGCCGTTCGCCCGGATCGGCGGCGTCGTGGAATCCTGCGAGCTGAACGGGCAGCCGGGCGCGATCTTCCGCGACCGGGACGGCAGGGTCGTCAACACCTGGACGCTCGACATTCTCGGCGGGCGGATCCAGGCGATCCGCACGGTGCTCAACCCCGACAAGCTCGGCCACCTGGGTCCTGTGGCCGACGCCTGGACGGTCGTCGGCGAAACGATCCGGGCCCGCCGACGCAGTTGATCAACGTCAGGTTCCGGTGGAGCCGATGCGGGCACCGTGCGGCGCGCCGCCAGAGGCGGGATCCGTGAGGTCAGCGGGGAGTTGGAGTCAGGTTCAGGGACTTGAGGATGTGCGTGACCGTTTCCTCTGGGGGGCCCGTTATGGGGGCCAGGAGGACGTCCTCGTCGGGGGCGGGGAGTTCGAGGTCGGCGAACTGGGTGTCGAGGAGGGTCGCTTTGAAGAAGTGGCCCTTGCGGGCCTTCATGCGGGCGGCGATGAGGTCGCGGTCGCCGTCCAGCAGGACCATGGCGACGGCGGGACGGCCGCCGGCGAGGAGGTCGCGGTAGCCGCGCTTGAGGGCGGAGCAGCTGACGATGCCGGGACGGTCCGCCGCGAGGCGTTCGTCGATCCAGGCGGCGATGGCCTGGAGCCAGGGGAGGCGGTCGGCGTCGGTCAGCGGGTGGCCGGACGCCATCTTGTCGATGTTGGCCTGGGAGTGGAACGCGTCGGCCTCGGCGTAGTCCCAGCCGAGGTGCTCGGCGAGGAGTTCGCCGATGGTGGACTTGCCGCTGCCGGACACGCCGGCGATCACGATGACCCTGTGTTCCGTCATGGTCAGCCGGTCACCACCGGCGAGCCGGACAGGACGATGCCTTCCTGGGCGAGTTCGTCCAGGGCGCGGTCGACGGTGGGTTTGGCGACCGCGGCGGTGAGGTCGAGCAGGACGGTGGTGCGCAGGCCCGCGCGGACGGCGTCGACGGCGGTGGCGCGGACGCAGTGGTCGGTGGCGATCCCGACGATGTCCACGGTGTCGGCGCCGCGGGCGGCGAGCCAGTCGGCGAGCGGGGTGTCGTCGTCGGAGAAGCCCTCGAAGCCGCTGTAGGCGGCGGTCTCGCGGCCCTTGCTGAAGACGGCTTCGATGGGGGCGAGGGCGAGGTTGGCGTGGAAGTCGGCGCCCGCGGTGCCGATCACGCAGTGCGGCGGCCACGTGTCGACGAAGTCGGGCTCTTCGGAGAAGTGGGCGCCGGGGTCGAGGTGGAAGTCGCGGGTGGCGACGATGTGCGCGTACTCGTCCCGGTGCGCGGCCACGTGCCCGGAGATCGCGGTGGCCACGGCGGCCCCGCCGCCGACGGCGAGCGAGCCGCCCTCGCAGAAGTCGTTCTGCACATCAACGATGATCAGAGCCTTCTTGCCCACGACCGCTCCCTTAACCGGTTGCCCCGCCGGATCTGCCCCGACCGTACCCCAGCGGAGGGCTTGTCAGCGGCGGGGGCCCGCGTCGACGAAGTCGGTGGGGACGGCGGGCTCGCCCTTGGAGAGCTGGACGGCCGTCGGGGGGAGCTCGGCGATCGACCGGGTGTGGCGTTCGCGGGCCTCGCGGAGGGATTCGCGGCCGATGACCTCGCCGTCCCGCACCAGCGGGACCTGCAGGACGCGGTCGCGGGGGCCGGGGGCCGGCTCGCCGGTGGACACCGTCTCGGCGTAGGCGGTGCCGTGCCCGTCGATGCGGCGCACGGCCGTCTTGCGCCCGCCGCGGCTCGGTTTTCCGGCCGAGCGCTTCGCGACGGGACGCATGGGCGCGTCCTCGTCGGGGGCGTCCGAGCGTGCGACGAGTTTGTAGACGAGGGACGCGGTGGGGGCGCCGGAGCCGGTGACCAGGGACGTGCCCACGCCGTAGCCGTCGACGGGGGCGGCGCCCAGCGCGGCGATGCCGTACTCGTCGAGGTCGCCGGTGACCACGATGCGCGTTTCGCGGGCGCCGAGCGAGTCGAGCTGGTCGCGGACGCGGCGGGCCATCACGCCGAGGTCGCCGCTGTCGATCCGGACGGCGCCCAGGGACGGGCCTGCGAGTTCCACGGCCGTCCGGACGGCCCGCTCGACGTCGTAGGTGTCGACCAGGAGCGTGGTGCTCTCGCCGAGCGAGTCGAGCTGGGCCCGGAACGCGTGCCGCTCGCTGTCGTGCAGGAGGGTGAACGAGTGCGCGCTCGTCCCGGCGGTGGGGACGCCGTACAGCCGGCCCGCCTCCAGGTTGGACGTCGTGGTGAACCCGGCGATGTGGGCGGCGCGGGCGGCGGCGACGGCGGCGCGCTCGTGGGTGCGCCGCGAGCCCATCTCGATGAGGGGGCGGTCCTGCGCGGCCTGCACCATCCGGGACGCGGCGGAGGCGATCGCGCAGTCGTGGTTGAGGATCGACAGCGCGAGCGTTTCCAGCAGCACCGCCTCCCCGAACGTCCCTTCGACCACCAGGATCGGCGATTCCGGGAAGTAGCAGTCGCCTTCGGCGTAGCCCCACACGTTGCCGGTGAAGCGGTATTTCTCCAGCCATTGCACCGTGGGCTCGTCCACGATGCCGTTGGCGGTGAGGAACTCCAGCTCGGCGGGGCCGAACCGGAACGCCTCGATCGCGTCCAGCAGCCGCCCGGTACCTGCGACGACGCCGTAGCGCCGCCCCGCGGGCAGGCTGCGCGCGAAGACCTCGAAGACGGCGCGGCGGCCGGCCGTGCCGCTGCGGAGCGCGGCCTGCAGCATCGTCAGCTCGTACTGGTCGGTCAGCAGGGCGGTGCCGTCAGCGGAGTCCACATGTGGAACCTTAAGGCCGACTGTGGGCACCATGGGGGTGCGGGCCACCGCGCACCGGGGGTGCGGGCCATCGCGCACCCGGGGGCGGGGCGCGCCGCATAGCATCGGGTGCGGTGGGCGGACCGACTTCGCAGAGAGGGGGCGACGCCGTCGATGAGCGCCATGAGCACGGCGCCCGCACCGGTCGAGCTGGAGCGGCCGGACGTCGAGGAGGACGTGCGTGCAGACCGGCCCTGGCTGGCGATCGTCTGGAACGACCCGATCAACCTGATGTCGTACGTCACGTACGTGTTCCAGGCCGTTTTCGGCTACCCCAAGACCAAGGCCGAGAAGCTGATGATGGACGTGCACCACAAGGGCCGCGCAGTGGTGGCCAACGGCACCCGCGAGGAGATGGAGCGGGACGTCGAGATCCTGCACTCCTACGGTCTGTGGGCGACGGTGAAGCAGGATGACTGACCGGTTCAGCCGGGTCACGAAGATGCCCGAGGGCATCAGGGTGCTGCTGGAGCCCGAGGAGACCGCGCTGCTGCGCGCCCTGATGGAGCAGCTGCTCGCGCTCATCGGCGACGCGCCGGAGGACGACGGCGAGCTGGCCTCGATCGGCATCGCCGAGAACGCCGTGAAACCGGACGATCCCGTCCTGGCGCGGCTGTTCCCGGACGCCTACCGCGACGATGGCGAGGCCGCCGGGGAGTTCCGCCGCTACACCGAGATGGGTCTGCGGGACGGCAAGCGCGAGGCCGCCGGAGCGGTCCTCGGCGCGCTGCGCGAGCACGGCACCGACACCGTCCTGGACGAGAAGCAGGCGCAGGCGTGGCTGCGGGCGCTCAACGACGTCCGGCTGGCGCTCGGCACCCGGCTCGACATCACCGAGGACTGGTACGAGGAGGCCGAGACCATGGACGCGCGCGACCCTCGCGCCCCTCTGTTCGCGGCCTACGACTGGCTGACGATGCTGCAGGAGAGCCTCGTCCAGGTCCTCTGGTAGCCCGGCCTCGGTAGCGGGGGCCGCCGTCCACTCTCGGCCATGGCGGACATTACCGATCGTCGAGACGCCTGTGCGGAGCGTTGTTAGCGTTGTCGCCGGGGGAGCGACGACCCGCAGCGGCGGGCCGCGAACTACTCGGAGGCGTCCATGCCCGCGGCGAGGACCCGCGTCACACCGGTCGGCGCGATGCAGCTCGGGGACCATCTGGCCCTCATCTTCGACAACGACGAGGAACGACGGTCGATCATGGCCGCCTACGCCCGCGACGGCGTGCGCGCGGGGCACAAGGTCATCTACATCTCCGACGGCGTCCCGGCGCCCGAGGTCCTCGGCTGGCTGCTCGCCGGGCGCGCGGAGGTCGCCGACCCGGCCGCGGACGAGCCGCCGGTCGACCTCGCCGCGGCGATGGAGGCCGGCCACTTCGTCGTCCGCACCGCCGAGGAGACGTTCCTGGCGAGCGGCCGGTTCGACCCCGGCGCGAGCCTGCAGCTGATGGCGACGGAGATCGACCTCGCGCTCGTCCAGGGCTATGCCGGGGTCCGGATCGCGGGCGAGGCGCGGTTCTCGCTGCGCCGCTGGCCGGGCACCGGCCAGTTCGGCGACTTCGAGCGGATGCTGGACGAGATCTTCATGACCACCGACCTGCAGGCCATGGCGATCTGCCAGTTCGACCGGAACTGGTTCGACCCGGCCAAGCTGGCGGAGGTCGAGGCCAGCCACATGGGCCGGGTGCGCGCCGACGACTACTACGACGACGGCTCGCTGCGGATCACGCCGATCTTCAGCCCGCCGGGCGTCGCGCTGGAGGGCGTCATCGACGCCGAGACCCGTCCCGCCGTCGCGGCCCTGCTGGAGTCGATCACGACGCGTACCGGCCTGCTCTGCCTCGACCTGGACGGCGTGACCGACTGCGACGCGGCGGGCCTGCGGCTGCTGACCGGCGCCGACGGCCCGGACGGGTCCGACCGGCCGGGCGGCCGGGGGCTGCTGCTGCGATCGGTGCCCGGCGCCCTGCACGCCCGGCTCCACGCCGACGGACTCGACGACGCGCCCGGCGTGTCCATCGAGCGCCGCGCCGGCTGACGCGGGCGGCGGGCTCCGGCGGTTCCGGCATCGCCCGCCGAGGAGGTCACGTGACTACCGGTCAGGTCCGCGAGAGCGGCGACCCGTCCAGCGCGGTCGGGGACATGCGCTTCGGCGACCACCTGTGCCTCGTCTACGTCAACGACGCGGAGCGCCGCGCCGTGCTCGCGGCGTTCCTCGACGCCGGGCTGCGCACCGGCGACGCCCTGGTCTACCTGGTCGACGACGAGCCGCCCGAAGCCGCCGCCGAGCGGCTGCGGGACCGTTTCGGGGCCGCGCTCGGCGACGGGCGGCTGATCGTCGCGCCCACGGCCGGGACCGATCTCGGCACCGTGATCGAGTCGGCGCTGGCCCGCGGCCACCCGGGGGTCCGCGTCACGGCCGAGGCGTCGCCGTCCCTGCGCGGCTGGCCGGGCACCGAGCGCTTTACCGCGTTCGAGGACGCCGTCCACCGCGCCGTCGATTCGGGCGGACGCGCTATGGCGCTCTGCCAGTACGATCGGCGCTGGTTCGTCGGCGACCACCTGTGCGAGATCGATGCGCGGCACGGCGGGCGGGCCCGAGCCGACGCCGTGTTCGACGACGGGGTGCTGACCATCGTGCCGCTGTTCGCGCCGCCCGGGCTGCGGCTGAGCGGGGCGATCGACGAGTCGACCCTGCCCGCGCTGGTCACGGCGCTCCGCGGCGTCGACCCCCGCGCCGCGCACATCTGCCTCGACCTGTCCCGGCTCGACTTCTGCGATCTGGGCGGGCTGCGCGCGCTGATCCGCGCCAACGAGACGAGCAGCGTCATCGGCAGGCAGGTCATCCTGCGGTCGATCCCCGGCTGCATGGACATGATGATGCGCGCCGCGGGCTGGGACACCGTGCCCGGCATCGTCGCGGAGGCCGCGCCGTGAACGCGCCGCAGGGAGGTGCGGGAGGGAGCGCCCTGACCGGCGGCCCGGAGACCGGCCGGGACGCGCTCGTCCACCGGGCGCTGCTCTACGGCTCCAGGTGGGAGCTCCTGCTGTCCGCCGTGGCGTACCTGCGGGCTGGGCGCCATGCGGGGGAGACCGTCGTCGCCATCGTGCGGCCGCCGCTGTCCGTCGAACTCCGCGAGCGGTGCGGCCCGGAGACCGCGATCGAGTTCATCGACGCGGCGAAGTGGTTCGGCGGGCCCGCGCGGGCGCTCGCGGCCCTGCACGACCGGGCGCGCGACGACTGGTGGCCGAAGGGGAGCCTGCGGCTGCTCGCCGAGCCCGTCTGGGACGGCCGGACGCCGCTGGAGACGCGGGAGTGGCTGCGCCACGAGTGCCTGCTGAACGTGGTGTTCGCCGGCACCCCGACCACGATCATGTGCGCGTACGACGCGGCGGCGCTGCCCCGGCACGTCCTCGACGGCGCGGCGCGCACCCATCCGGAGCTGGCCGGGCCGGACGGGACGACCGCGAGCGAGCGGTTCACCGACCCCGCCCGCTTCTACGCCGAGTGCGACGCGGCCCCGCTGCCCGCGCCGCCGGAGACGGCCCGCCGGACGGTGTTCGCGGCGGGCGGCCTGCCGTCGCTGCGGACCGTGCTGACCGCCGAGGCCACCCGGCACGGCCTGCCCGGCGACCGGGCGCTCCAGTTCGTGCTGGCGGTGAACGAGGTCGCGACCGGCATCGTCCGGGACGGCGGCGGCCGCGGCGCCCTCCGGGTGTGGGCGGCGGACGGGGAGCTGATCTGCGACGTCACCGACCCGGGGCGCGTCCTGACCGTGCGGTACCCGGGGCACCTGCCGCCGGAGCGGCAGGACGGCGACGTCGCGCTGTGGGCCGTCCGGCGGCTCTGCCACATCGTGGAGATCCGGTCGGGCGCCTGGGGCACGCAGGTCAGGATGCGGGTGAAGCTCGGCTGAGACCGGGTGGGGCGACGGCGCCGCCGCCGGGTAGCCTTCGGCCATGCTGACGATCGAGCGCGCCCTGGTGGAGAAGATCATCGCGCACGCGCGCGCCGACCACCCCGACGAGGCCTGCGGCATCATCGCCGGGCCCGCCGGCTCGGGCCGTCCCGTCCGGTACGTCGCCATGGCCAACGCGGAGCGGTCCCCGACCTTCTACCGGTTCGACTCGCAGGAGCAGCTCAAGGTGTGGCGGGAGATGGACGACCGCGACGAGGAGCCGGTCGTGATCTACCACTCGCACACCGCGACGGAGGCGTACCCGTCCCGCACCGACATCTCCTACGCGTCCGAGCCGAACGCGCACTACGTGCTCGTGTCGACCCGCGAGGAGGACGGCACCGAGTTCCGGTCGTACCGGATCGTGGACGGCGAGGTGACCGAAGAAGAGGTCTCCGTCGTCGACGCCTACCAGGGCTGAGCCGGGCGCGGGGCGGCCGGTAAAGTGGGCGTCATGGGGACGAGCGGGCATGGGACGGGCGGCGCGCGGCGCCGCGCCGGGGCCGCCGCCGTGCCACCCGTGCAGGGCTTCCTGTTCGGGCACTCGCGCGCCGAGGTCGTCTACGACTGTCGCTGACGCGCTGAGCACGCTTGAGCACGCCTGGAATCATCCCGCTGCCCGCCCGGTTGTGACGCGAGAGGGCGGGGAGCCCCGTACGACGTAGAAGGAGATCACCGCGATGGCGATCGAGGTCCGGATCCCGACGATCCTGCGCAACCTCACCGATGGCGCGAAGGCCGTCGACGGCAAGGGCGGCACGCTCGACGAGCTGTTCGCCGACCTGGACACCCGGCACGCCGGCCTGCGCGACCGGCTGGTCGACGCCAAGGGCCTGCGCAAGTTCGTCAACGTCTACCTGAACGACGAGGACGTGCGCTTCCTCGGCGGGCTGGAGACGGAGGTCGCCGACGGCGACAGCGTCACCATCCTCCCGGCCGTAGCCGGCGGCTGAGCCGGGCGGCCGAGCATGCGTTTCGACTCACTGCTGGACTCGCTCGGCGGCACCCCCCTGGTCGGGCTGCCGCGGCTGTCGCCGGGCGGGGACGTCCGGCTCTGGGCCAAGCTGGAGGACCGCAACCCCACCGGTTCGGTGAAGGACCGGCCCGCCTTCTTCATGGTCGAGAAGGCGGAGAAGGAGGGGCTGCTGACGCCGGGCTGCACGATCCTGGAGCCGACGTCCGGCAACACCGGCATCTCCCTCGCCATGGTCGCCAAGCTGCGCGGCTATCGGATCGTGTGCGTGATGCCCGAGAACACCTCCGCCGAGCGGCGCCAGCTGCTGGAGATGTGGGGCGCCCGCATCGTCTCCTCTCCGGCGGCGGGCGGCTCGAACGAGGCCGTCCGGGTCGCGAAGGGCCTCGCGGCGGAGAACCCCGACTGGGTGATGCTCTACCAGTACGGCAACGAGGCCAATGCCCTCGCGCACTACGAGACGACGGGCCCGGAGATCCTCGCCGACCTGCCGTCGGTGACGCACTTCGTCGCCGGGCTCGGCACGACGGGCACGCTGATGGGGGTCGGCCGGTTCCTGCGCGAGCGGGTCCCGGACGTGAAGATCGTCGCGGCGGAGCCCCGGTACGGGGAGCTGGTGTACGGGCTGCGCAACATCGACGAGGGCTTCATCCCCGAGCTGTACGACGAGTCCGTCCTGACCACCCGGTTCTCGGTCGCCTCGCTGGAGGCGCTGCGCCGCACCCGCGAGCTGCTGGAGCAGGAGGGCATCTTCGCGGGCATCTCGACCGGCGGCGCGCTGCACGCGGCGATCGGCATGGCGGACAAGGCGGTCAAGGCCGGTGAGCGGGCCGACATCGTGTTCGTCGTCGCCGACGGCGGCTGGAAGTACCTGTCGACCGGCGCGTACGGCGGCACCCTGGAGGAGGCCGAGGCCCGCCTCGAAGGCCAGCTCTGGGCCTGACCGGGCACACGGCCGGACATTCGGCCCGCAGGTCCGGCACGGTAGAGTGCGTTTTCGAACGTGATTCTAGAACCGTGCCGGGCCGCCGGGTCCGGCACGGCGGAGCGGGAGAGTGCACATGGACGGGTTCGGCGAGGCGACCGCCGTCACGCGGGTCGACGACGGCCGGTACGAGGCCGACCTCGACGCCGGCTACGGCATCTCCGGCGCGCTCAACGGCGGCTACCTGATGGCCGTGCTCGCCCGCGCCGCCGTGGACGCCTCCCCGCACGAGCACCCCGTGTCGACCGCCGCCAACTTCCACCGCGTCGCCAAGGCCGGCCCCGCCCGGCTCGTCGTCGACACCCGCAAGCAGGGGCGGACGGCCGCCTCGTCGCTGGTCACCCTCGTCCAGGACGACCGTCCCGTCGTGGACGCGCTGATCATCACCGGGACGCTCGACCCGGCCACCGAGCCCGACTACGCCGCCGGGCAGCCCGCCGGGATGCCGGACCTGGAGGAGTGCACCGACGTCCGGCCGCCCACCGGCGACAGCGGCTTCGCCGACCAGGTCGACATGCGCTTCGACCGGACCACGATGGGCTGGCTCGACGGCCAGCCGAGCGGGCGCCCGGAGATCCGCGGCTGGTTCCGGCACCGCTGCGGCCACACCGCCGACGCCTACTCGCTCGCCCTCGCCGTGGACGCGCTGCCGCCCGTCGCGCTGAACCTCGGCGCGCAGGGCTGGGCCCCGACCGTCGAGCTGACCTGGCACATGCGGGCCGTCCCGGCACCCGGCTGGCTCGCCGTGCACGGCACCGGCCGCCTCCTCGCCGGCGGCTGGTTCGACGAGGAGGTCGAGGTCTGGGACACCGCCGGCCGCCTCGTCGCGCAGAGCCGCCAGCTGGCCCGCGCCCCCCGCGCCCACTCCTGAGGATCGCCCGGCGTTTCGGGAGCGGAAACCACCGGATCACGCGTCCGGGGCGTGAGCTGGGCGGTTTTCCGGCACGTTACGGTGTGATGTCCAACGCATGGCGCACCTGGGCGGGGCCTTGTCGCTTAGCCTTGTGCACCATGTCAGATCCATCCCGGGGGGACGGCCTCCCAGACGCGCCCATCGGGATCTTCGACAGCGGCTTCGGCGGGCTCACGGTGGCCCGGGCCATCCTCGACCAGCTGCCGAACGAGCCGATCGTGTACCTCGGCGACTCCGCCCGCCAGCCGTACGGGCCGCGGCCCATCGCGCAGGTCCGCGCGTTCGCCCTGGAGATGCTCGACGAACTGGTCGACGAGGGCGTGAAGATGCTGGTGATCGCCTGCAACAGCGCCAGCTCGGCGATGCTGCGCGACGCCCGCGAGCGCTACGACGTCCCCGTCGTCGAGGTCATCAACCCGGCGACCCGGCGCGCGGCCCGCGCCACGTCCAACGGGCGGGTCGGGCTCATCGCCACCGAGGCGACCGTGAACAGCCGCGCCTACGACGACGCGTTCGCCGCCGCGCCGCACATCGAGCTGGTCGGTGCCGCCTGCCCGCGGTTCGTCGAGTTCGTCGAGTCGGGCGTCACGATGGGCGGCGAGCTGCTGGACGCCGCCCGCGGCTACCTGCACCCGATCGTGGACGCGGGCTGCGACACCCTCATCCTCGGCTGCACCCACTATCCGCTTTTGACGGGCGTCATCTCGTATGTCGTCGGAGACGGGGTCACACTGGTGTCAAGTGCCGACGAGACCGCCAAGGACGTGTACCGAGTGCTGCACGATCGGGGGCTGGCCCGCAACGCGGCGACGCCGCGGCCGCGGCACCGGTTCCGCGCCACCGGTGACCCCGCCGTGTTCGCCGAGCTCGGCCGCCGATTCCTCGGACCGGAGATCGACTCGGTCGAGACGACGCTGCACGAGGCTGCAGCGAACCACGAGGCCGCATCGAACACGGCTCTGACCACCTGATTCCTCGGGGACTCCAAGAGGAGGAGTGAGCGTGCGGGTCACTGTGATCGGCTGCTCCGGCAGTTTCCCTGGGCCGGACAGCCCCGCGTCCAGCTACCTGATCGAGGCGGACGGCTACGCGCTGGTGCTCGACCTCGGCAACGGCGCGCTCGGGTCGCTGCAGCGGTTCCGCTCGCTGTACGAGATCGACGCCGTCTGCATCTCGCACCTGCACGCCGATCACTGCCTGGACCTGTGCGGGTACTGGGTGGCGCGCACCTACCGGCCGAGCGGCCCGGTGCCGCGCATCCCGGTGCACGGCCCCGCCGGCACCGCCGCCCGGATGGCCCGCGCGTACGACCTCGAACCCGACCCCGGCATGTCGGAGACGTTCGACTTCCACACCCTGCGCCGCGGCCCCTACGAGATCGGGCCGTTCCGGGTGACGACGGCGCTGATGCCGCACCCGGTCGAGGCGTACGCGTTCCGCATCGAGCACGGCGGCCGGGCGCTCGCCTACTCGGGCGACACGGGCGCGTCCGACGAGCTGGTCGAGCTGGCGTCCGGCGCCGACCTGTTCCTGTGCGAGGCGTCCTTCCTGGACGGTCCGGGCCTGCCGTCCGAGCTGCACCTGACCGCCCGGGAGGCCGCCGAGCACGCCGCCCGCGCCGGCGTCGGACGGCTCGTGCTCACCCATCTGGTGCCGTGGAACGAGCCCGACCTGTCGCTCAAGGAGGCGAAGGCCGCCGGGTACGACGGCCCCATCGAGCTGGCGCGCGTGGGTGCCCGGTACACCCTCTGAGTCCCGCTAGGGTTGGCCGCATGGCACGCCCCGATGATCGCGCGATCGACCAGCTCCGTCCCGTCCGCATCCAGCGCGGATGGCTCGACCACGCGGAGGGGTCGGTGCTCGTCGAGTTCGGCGCCACGCGCGTGCTGTGCGCCGCGTCCGTGCAGGCGTCGGTGCCCCGCTGGCGGCGCGACAGCGGCCTCGGCTGGGTCACCGCCGAGTACGCGATGCTGCCGCGCGCCACCAACACCCGCAACGACCGCGAGTCCGTCAAGGGGCGGATCGGCGGCCGCACCCACGAGATCTCCCGGCTGATCGGCCGCTCCGTCCGCGCGTGCCTCGACCTGAAGGCGCTCGGCGAGAACACCGTCCAGCTCGACTGCGACGTCCTGCAGGCCGACGGCGGCACCCGCACCGCCGCGATCACCGGCGCGTACGTCGCGCTCGCCGACGCGGTCGCCTGGATGCGGGAGCGCAGGCTCCTCAAGGGCGACCCGCTCATCACCTCGGTGTCGGCGGTCAGCGTCGGCGTCGTCGACGGCGAGCCCCGCCTCGACCTCTGCTACGAGGAGGACTCGGCCGCCGGGACCGACATGAACGTCGTCTGCACCGGCGACGGCCGGTTCGTGGAGGTGCAGGGCACCGCCGAGGGCACCCCGTTCGACCGCGCCGAGCTGGACGCGCTGCTCGACCTCGCGGCCGGCGGCTGCGCCGAGCTGACCCGGCTCCAGGCCGAGGCCCTCGCCCGATGACGCGGCTCGTCCTCGCGACCCACAACCAGGGCAAGGTCGCCGAACTGCACCGCATCCTCGGCGACCTCGACGTCGCCGGCCTGGACGCGTTCCCTGGCGCCCCCGACGTGCCCGAGACGGAGCTGACCTTCGAGGGCAACGCGCTGCTGAAGGCCCGCGCGATCGCGGCGTTCACCGGCCTGCCGGCCGTCGCCGACGACTCCGGCCTGTGCGTGGACGCGCTGAACGGCATGCCGGGCGTCCTGTCCGCCCGCTGGTCGGGACGGTTCGGCGCCGGCGACCGCGACGCCTCCAACCTGCTGCTCGTCCTCGACCAGCTCGCCGACGTCGCCGACGGCGAGCGCGGCGGATCGTTCGTGTGCGCGGCGGCCCTCGTGGTCCCGGGCGGTGTCGAGCACTGCGTCGAGGGGCGCATGCACGGGACGGTCATCCGGGAGCCGCGCGGTACCGGCGGTTTCGGCTACGACCCGGTCTTCCTCCCGGACGGCGAGTCGCGCACGACCGCCGAGCTGGCCCCCGAGGAGAAGGACGCGATCAGCCACCGCGGCCGCGCCTTCCGCGCCCTCGCCGAACTCGTGCCCGGCGCATTGGCGACGGCCGGCCTCTCCTGACCCCGGCGAAGGGCGGCCGTTAAGGGCGGCCGCCGAGAAAATTCGCGGCGGGATGACAACCGGGCGGCGCCGGGCGAGGGTTATCCGGGGTGTAAGGACACTTCACCCGAGGAGACACATGATCGACAAGGGTCGTATCCGCCGCGGACCGCTGGTCGTGCTGGCCGGGCTCGGCGGGGCGGGCGCCGTCGCCGCGGGCGTCTGGCTCGCCGCCGGTCCGGGCTCGTCCCTGGACGCGAAGCCCGCCGCCCAGCAGGCGCAGGTCGGCACGGCGGCGCCGTCGCCCGTCCCGTCGCCGACGTGCCCCGTCCTGGACCCCACGGCGCCTCCCTCCCCGGTGCCGCTTCCCCCAGGTTGCGCGGTGACACCGTCCAAGACGCCGCCGTCCGCCGAACCGGTCCCGTCCACGGCGCCGACGGCGAGCCGGGCCCCCAGGCCGGGGCCTTCCGGGCCGCCGACGGCGAGCCGGACGCCCACGCCGGTCCCGAGCACCGCGGCGCCGGCGCCGAGCCCCTCACACGGCGGGTAGGTGCGGTCTGTCCACGTTGAGCGCCGCAGAGGTCCGCGGGGCGGAGATCACGTTCGACGACTTCGTGACCGCCACCGCGGGCCGGCTGCTGCGCACCGCCGTGTTCCTGGTCTACGACCGGTACCTCGCCGAGGACCTCCTCCAGATCGCCTACGAGCGGGTCGCCCGCCGGTGGCGGCGCCTCGCGGACGGCGATCCCGAGGCGTACGCGCGCAAGGTGCTGGTCAACCTCGCGATCGACGAGAACAGGCGGCGGACCCGCAGGCCCGGCACCCCGTCCGGGTCGGCCGCCGACCTCGAACGGCTCGCGGAGGCGTCCTCGGGCGCGCCCCAGGTGCCGATGCCCGCCCGGGGCGACCTCGACGAGGTGCTGCGCGCCCTGCCGGCCAAGCAGCGGGCGGTGATCGTGCTGCGGTACTGGTGCGACCTGAGCGAGCAGGAGATCGCCGAGACGCTCGGGATCTCCCGGGGGACGGTGAAGAGCCACACCGCGCGGGCCATGGCGGCGCTGCGCGAGCGCATGGGGGACGAGCACATGAGGGAGGGCCGGGCGTGAACGACGACCTCGATGCCCTGCTGCGCGACCACTACCGCAGGGCGGCCGACGAGATCCACGCCGGCCCCGGCACGGTCCGCAGGTTCCAGGACGCGGGACGGGACACCGCGCCCGCCCGGTTCGGGCTCCTCCGCCGCCGGACCCTTCCGTCGCGGCGCTGGACCTTCCCCCTGCTGGCCGGCGCGTTCACCGCGGCCGTGCTGGTGGCGGTCGCCGTGCTCTTCTGGCCGGGCGCCCGGAATCCGGACCCGCCGCGTCCGCTGACGCCTCCGGCCTCGCCGGCGCCGGCCCCCACCTCGCGGGCGCCTTCGCGGCCCGTGAGCCCGGTGCCCTCGGCAGGGCTCACCACACCCGAGCCCTCGGCCTCGATCACCGGACGGCCCCAGGCGCAGCCGTCGAGTGCGGTGCCGGGTTCCCGCTAGAACCCGGCGTCAGGGGCGGCGCACTGCACGCGCAGCCGGACGAAGGTGCCGTCCCAGCCCGCCTGGAGTTCCATCAGGTCGACGAGCAGGCGGACGGTCCACAGGCCGAAGCCCCGCTGCAGGGCCGACTCGGGCGGGATGAAGCCGGTCAGCGGGTCGGGGCCGGGGCGCCAGAAGCCGTTGTCGCCGATCTCGCAGACCAGGTCGGGGCCGTCCTGCCATATCCAGAGGCCGACCGGGGGCGTGCCGTGCTGGAGCGCGTTCGCGGCGACCTCGTTGGCGGCCGTGACGAGGTTCTGCGCCTGCTGCCCGGTAAGGCCGTGCTTGCCGGCGCGCTCGCCGACGAACGCCCGCAGCATGTGCAGGTCGGAGTCGTCGATGGGCAGGTAGTCCGCGCCGGCCGGGCGGTGCGAGCGCATGCCGCGGTCGCAGCCGGACCCGAACGCGACCGGGTCGACGTACTCCTCGCTGGCGGCGTCGCGGCCCGCGGTGTGCAGCACCGGATGGGTGCGGCGCGCCTCGTTGAGGATGCGCGGCGGCAGCGTCTCGGTGTCGTAGGGGCAGAGCGCGCTCGCCCCCGAGTCGGCGAACACCACGTTGATGAGGGACTCGTAGCGGATCCATTCGAGCGTCTGCCGCTCGTCCCAGCCGTCCCAGACCGGCTCGGCGAGCGCCCGGATCGTGCGCGGGGCGCTCTCCCTCACCAGGGTCTGGTAGTCCCGCAGGGTGCGGACGGGATGCTCGTAGAACCCGGCCGCGTCGATGTAGAGGATCGCGTCGCCGTGCGGCGCGAGGACGTCGCGCAGGGCGCTCAGGTTGGCTGCGCGCGCGACGGCGATCACCGCCTGCTCGCGTTCCAGGCCGGACTCCAGGTACGGCACGGTGGCCGACAGGAAGTCCTCGGTGCCGCCGTACAGGAAGGCCTTGTGCTCCAGTGTCATCAGGCGATGCCCTCCGTCTCCGGGAGCTCGCGTCCGCGGGCGAGGCCGGGGAGCCGGTGCCATCCGACGGTCTCGATGACGCTCTTGACGTTCGGCGACAGGTGGTCGAGGACCAGCGAGGCTTCGGCGGGCAGCCGGGTGGCGTGCTTGGCGAGCAGGTGCAGCCCGCCGAGGTCGATGAAGCCGAGCCCGGACATGTCGAGGTGGACGCTGCCGCCGGGCCGGACCCGCGACAGCTGCTCGGCGAACACCGAGTGCCGGGCCGCGTCCAGCTCCCCCTCGACGCGCAGCCCGTCGGGGTCGAAAGTGCGCACGATCTTCAGGATCCCGTCATAGAACTCGGGGTTCACTTCCACGAGGACCTCGTGTGTGTCGCGGAGGGCGATGAGCTGGTCGGGCGTGCACGCGCGGCTGTCGATCTGGCAGACCGCCATCGCCATCGTGCTCGGCGAGACGGCGTCGCCGACCCGGTGCTCGCAGCCCAGCATGCGGCGCAGGCCCGCCGGCCCGGGCTCGTGCAGCAGCCAGCTGTAGTCGGTGGTCACGCGCGCGGCGCGGAAGTCCTGCTCGAAGGCCGCGTCGACCTCGCGGCCGATGGTGTCGGCCATCTTGGCCGGCTCGAAGGCGCCGCCGCGGTCGAGGCAGGCGTCCTGCCGCGAGATCACCCGCAGCCGGCCCGACCTGACGAGGGCGTCCACGTCGAGCCGGTGCCGCGGCTGCAGACCGGGCAGGTGCTCCGCCGGGACATCGGTGATGTACACCACCTTCTCGTTGGTCTCCAGGCCCTCGCGGACGAAGGGGCCGATGACCCGGTCGCGCTCCTCCGGGCCGGTGTAGGCCAGCCAGCCGTGGTCTCCGGGCCGGACGCCGCTGACGTGGCGCTTGTCGAACCAGGGTGTCTCCATGGCCTGCCCATCGGGTCTGAGGGGGATGGGTTCAGCGTACGCCGCTGCGGGACGTTTGGAAGCCCAACGCATGGAGTTCCTCACGCTGCGTTCATCTCCGCACGGTGGCGCCGGTGGGGAGGGCGAGCCGCAGCCGGACGGCGGTGCCGTCCTCCCCCGTCCGGATCTGGACGATGGAGCAGAGCAGCCGCACGGCCCACAGCCCGAACCCGCCGTCGGACGCCCCGCCGTCCGGGCCCGGCGGGACGAGCCCGTACCCGGTGCCCGGTGCCCACCGCCCCGCGTCGGTGATCTCGCAGACGAGCGCGGCGGCGCCGTCGGAGGCGTCGGTCCACATGCGCAGGGCGATGGGCGGCTCGCCGTGCCGGAGCGCGTTCGTGACGACCTCGGTGACCGCGACCAGGAGCCGCTGCAGGTCCTCCTCCGGCAGCGGCGTCTGCCGCGCGCAGTCGGTGACGTAGGCGCGCAGCCAGAACAGGTCGGGACGCCGGATCTCCAGCGTGTCGGCGTCGCCCGGCGGCGGGGGCAGCGGCTCGTGGTCGCACTGCTCGCAGAACGTCCACGGGCTCACGAAGCCGGGGTTGCGCAGGGACCGGGCGCCGCGGACGGTCTCCGGGTGCGTCTTGCGCCCGGCGGCGACGACGGCGGCCGGCAGGGCGGCCGAGTACGGGCACATGAGCAGGGCGCCGGTGCCGCGGAACGCGACGTTCAGGACGGCCTCGGCCCGCTGCCACTCGACGACCTCCAGCGCCGGCCGCGTCGCCCAGACGGCCTCGCCGAGCAGGCGCAGGCGGCGGCCCTGCCGGGCGGCCTCGCAGGCGTCGCCCAGGCAGTCGGCGAGCGTCCGGGAGGGGTGCGCGTACCAGGCGGCGGCCTCGGCGAACTCGACGTCGGCGGCGGCGCGGCCGAGGGCGTCGCGCAGCAGCATCTCCCGGCCCGATCCGCACACCGCGACGACGCGGTCGCCCGCCTCGACTCCGGCGCGCAGGAACGGCACGGCGCCGCCGAGGAATTCACCGGCCCCCGCGTACGGCAGCAGGCGATGCGTGAAGTCGTCACTCGCGGCGGACACCGCCGGATGCGTGATCATGGCGTCACCGGCTGCACAGGGGGGCGGACCCGACCAGCCTAGGGCGCCCGCACCCGGCCTGCCGAGACCCTCCCGGCAAATACCGCGGAGGTCCCGTCCGGAACGCGGGCGGGGGACTGTCCCTTACCGGCGCGGCGGCCGGATCAGCGGGGCCGGGGGCGGTGCGGCGCCCGGTACAGGGCGGCGCGGAGGCCCGGCGCGAGGCGCGGGATTAATTCATCAGGCGCCATGGACGCGATCGGTTCCACGGCGAACAGGTAGCGGGCGAAGATCAGCCCGGCGAGCTGCACGCCGAACGCCGACGCCCGCCCGCGCGCGTCGGCTCCGCCCACGTGCTCGGCGATGCGGCCGATGATCTCGCGTTCCAGGAGGTCGCGGACCAGCCGGGTCAGCTCCGGGTCCTGCACCGCGGTGCGCACCATGAACAGCAGCGGCGCGCCCCGCTCGGGATCGTCCCAGGCGGTCAGCAGCGCGTGCAGGACGCGTTCGGGCAGCGTGGCGGGGTCGCCGGGCAGCGCGCCCGCGAGCACCTCCGGCGGGTTGGCGACCAGGCCCAGCACCGCGCCGAACAGCCCCTTCTTCGAGCCGAAGAAATAGCTGATCAGGGCGGCGTCCACGCCGGCCTCGGCGGCGATGGAGCGCATCGTCACGGGCCCGTACCCGTCGGCCAGGAAGCGGCGCCGGGCCACCGCGAGGATCGCCTCGCGGGTGTCCGGGCTGCCGCGCCGCCGGCCGCGCGACCGCTCCGATTTATTCATCACGGTTGAATTATAGCGGCGGCCGGGAGGAGATTCGAGGCATGAACGCTAAGAAGCAGGAGCCGGGCACCGTCCACCGTGCGGTGCTGCCGGCCGTGATGCTGTCCCTCGCCACGGTCGTGTCGGCCGTGGCGTCCCTCAACACCGCGGTGCCGTCCATCGCCCGCGACACCCACGCCGGCCTGACCGAGCTGGCGTGGATCATCGACGCGTACGCGCTGGTGTTCGCCGCGCTGCTGCTGCTCGGCGGCGCCATCGGCGACCGCTACGGGCGGCGCCGCGCGCTCGCCGCCGGGCTCGTCGTCTTCGGCGCCGGCTCGGCCGCCGCCGCGCTCGCCAGCGACCCGAACTGGCTGATCGCGATGCGCGGCGTCCTCGGCGTCGGCGCCGCGCTGGTCATGCCGGCGACGCTGTCGACGATCACCTCCACGTTCCCGGCCGAGCAGCGCACCCGCGCGGTCGGCGCCTGGGCGGGCGTCGCCGGCGGCAGTGCGATCTTCGGGCTGCTGGTCTCCGGCACGCTGCTGGAGGCGTGGTCGTGGCGGTCGGTGTTCTGGATGAACGTCGTGCTCGCGGTGCTCGCGCTGATCGTGACGCTCGCCGTCGTCCCCGAGTCCGCCGACCCGGACGCCCCGAGGCTCGACGTGACCGGCGCCGTGATCACCGTCGCCGGGCTCGGCGTCGGCGTCTACTCGATCATCGAGGCGCCGACCGAGGGCTGGGCCAGCGCCCGCACGCTCCTCGGCCTCGCCGCGGCCCTCGTCATCCTCGCCGGCTTCGTCCTCTGGGAGCTGAAGCGGCCGAACCCGCTGCTCGACCCGCGGCTGTTCCGCCACCGGGCGTTCTCCGCGGGCACCCTCACCATCACCCTGCAGTTCTTCGCCTTCTTCGGCTTCGTGTTCATCATCCTGCAGTACATGCAGCTGGTGCAGGACGAGAGCGCGCTCGTTGGGGCGCTGAGCCTGGTGCCCATGGCGCTCACGATGATGCCGTTCGCCCGGGGCGCCGCTCCGCGGCTGGCCGCCAAGATCGGCCCGCGCCGCGTCATCACGGCCGGCCTGCTCCTGGCCGCCGTCGGCATGCTGATCTTCTCGCTGCTGGACGAGGACAGCACGTACTGGCTGCTGCTCGCCGGCCTGATCCCGTTCGGCGCCGGCATGGGGCTCGCCATGACCCCGTCCACCGCCTCGATCACCGACGCGCTGCCCGCCGACAAGCAGGGCGTGGGCTCGGCGATGAACGACCTGGCCCGCGAGCTCGGCGGCGCGCTCGGCATCGCCGTCCTCGGCAGCCTCCTGCAGTCGGCCTACCGGTCGAACCTGAACGTGGAGAACCTGCCGGGCCCGGCCGCCGAGCAGGCCGAGTCGTCCCTCGCCATCGCGATGCGGATGGGCCCGCAGGTCGCGGACCAGGCCCGGACGGCGTTCGGCGACGGCGTCCAGTCGGCGTTCCTCACCGCGTCGATCGCGCTCGCCGTCACCGCCGTCATCGTCGCCGCCCTGTACCGGGCGCCCCGCCGTGCCGCCGCGAACTCCGGTGCCGGCCCCGCCGGAGCAGCCGCCGTGCCTCAGGTGGGGGGACGACCCCCCACACC
>NZ_SMKY01000127.1 GCF_004349235.1 Actinomadura darangshiensis
CCCGCGCCCTCCTCGCCCAGACGTGCGTCACCCCTGCCCCCTCTGGTGTCGCCGGTGTCCCCGCCCCCGCCGCCGTCCTCCATGAGACCGGTATCGCGGCCACTGGTAGCGCGGCCATCGGCGTCGGGGTGGTCTCGACCGGCCGCGCCGAGCCGGGCGGGGACCGTTGCGACGGTGGCGGAGTCGGGCACCACGTCTGTAGCGATACCAGCTACTCGAACGGCCGGGTCGGTGCTGACGCGGAGGTCGCCTCGCTCGCGGACATTGCTGATGAGTTGCTGACGCAGGCGCGCGGAGAGGCCCGTCCCCAAGACAGGCGCATCGCTGTCGGACGGGCCGCGCAACGCATCCACCGTCAGCTATCCGGCGCCCGTGACATGGCCTGCCAAGGCGACGCCCACACCCACGGACGCCCCGGCTACCGCCCGCCCGCCAAGATGCGTCAAGAGGTCGCGGCCCGGCACGCGACCTGCGTGTTCCCCACCTGCAACCAGCCCTCACACCGATGCGACCTCGACCACACCGTCCCATGGCGACCCGGCATCACCTGCCGCTGCAACCTGGCCCCTCTTTGCAGACGCCACCACAGGCTCAAGCAGCGTTCCGACTGGCATCTCTTCCAAATCTGGCCCGGCCTGCTCATCTGGGTCACACCATCCGGCGCCTGGCACATCATCCGCCCCGACCGCCAGTGACCCCCGACCTCCGACCGACAACAGAGCCCGGACCCAATCGGGGCCGGGGCGCCTGTGCCGTCCGGGGAATCAGCGCTTCAGGTTCGCCATCAGGGCCGCGAAGGCGTCGCGGCTCACGACCAGCTTCGGCCCGTCCGGGTCCCTGCTGTCCCGAACGCCGATGCCCTCGAAGAGCCCGGCGACCTCTACGCACGCGCCACCATTGCCCGAACTGCGTGACGACTTACGCCAAGCCGCCCTACTCACAGCCATGATCTTCTCCCAAGATGCGGCGAATGAGTTCAGCCGACTGCTTCACCGACAACGCTGACGACTTGATCGACTCATAGCATGCGCCCCAGTGGCTCAGGTCTTCTGGACGCTCGATGAACCGGCCACCGGTCAGATCTTCAGCGCAAGCCACGGTCACTCCGTCAGCGAGAGTCAACAGGATGAAGGAACACGTGAGCCCAGCGTGAGCCCCGGTGTCGAATGGCAGCGCCTGAAGCGTGATCTTCGGGTGTTCTGTCGATTCCAGCAGGTAAGCGAGTTGGGCTTGCATGATCTTGGCGCTTCCGACCGGACGTCGTAGGACCGTCTCGTCCACGACCGCCCATAGCTTCGGCGCGTTCGCCTCGGCAAGGAACGTCCTCCGCTCCATACGAGACTCGACGAGTGGCTCGATCTCCTCGACCGTGTCGCCGGGGCGGCCCGCTCGGAGGAGTTCGCGGGCGTAGTCGGGAGTCTGGAGGGTGCCGGGGATGCACAGTCCCTCGTACCAGCGGATCATCTTCGTCTTTCGCTTGACCTCCAGATACTCGGCGAACCCGCTGGGGAAGCGGCGGGCCCCGCCCGTGTCGAGTTCCCGGACGCACGCCGTCGTGAACGGGACGGACGCCGGAACCTGGCCCGTCTCCGCGCCGGAGATCAGCGACTCGGAGAAGTCGATCCGTTCGGCGAGTTCGGCCTGTGTGAGCCCGGCCCGAGCGCGGTGGTGCCGCAGCTCGCGGCCCCAGATGGCCTGGGGGCGTAGGGATTGACCATCGCCCCAGAGGTTCCGACGCTCGTCCTCGATCCCACGGAGCAGGCACCTCGCCTCGCGCGGCGGTTCCTGGCGGAGTGCTTCGCCGAGTGGGGATCGAGGACGACTACATGGGCCGGCTCGTGGTCAGCGAGTTGGTCGCCAACGCCTACCGGCACGGTGCGGGCCCGATCGTCGTACGGGTGTTCCGCGACGAGCACGACGCCCGCCCCGAGGACCACGCTGCCACCTCGGCCGGGGCTGCTGCTCATGGCCGGACTCGTCCAGGATTGGGGTGTCCGTCCCCTCAACGAGGGAGGGTAGGTCACCTGGGCAAAGGTCCGGCACTGAACCGGTCCCAGCGGGTTGCAGAGATCCGCATGCCGCATATCGGTGGTGGTCGTCCGCGTACATCGGCTGCGCGCGCAGGCTTTAACGTTGTTCCATGTCCGAAATGCCGTCTCGGGTCGAACTGTGCCCGCTCACCCTCGCCGACCAGGATGAGTTCTGCTCGCTCGTGCGGGCCAGCGCCGAGCTGCATCAACCGTGGATGCAACTGCCTGCGACCGCGCCAGGGTTCCGGGCCTGGATGAGCCGCTTCGAGGACGGCGCCAACCGGGGCTTTCTCATCCGTGTCCGGGAGACCGGTGCCGCGGCCGGCATGATCAACATCAACTCGATCATCCGTGGCCGCTACCAGGGCGCGTCCATCGGCTATGCCGCCTTCGTCTCAACCGCGCGGCGCGGATACATGACCGAAGGGCTCGCCGTCGCCAAGCAGTACGCCTTCGATGACCTCCGGCTCCACCGGCTGGAGGCCAACATCCAGCCGGCGAACAAGGCATCGCTGGCATTGGTCCAGCGTGTGGGCTTCCACTACGAGGGACTTTCGCCCGCCTACCTCTACATCAACGGCGCCTGGCGGGACCATGAACGCTGGGCCCTCACCGCACCAACCCCCTGGACACCCGATCCGACTCTTCCCGAGGTGTGAGGTGCCGGCGGCCCGGCGCGGGCGTCTCCGGCGGGCGCCGTCGGACGGGGGGTGCAAGTAACTTGATGTCGAGATAAATTGAAGATAGCTTGACGTCGAGAGAAAACGTGCGGAAGTTAGGCGGACCTGATTCCCGGTCGGGAGGCCGACTAGGGCAGGATCAAGGAAAGACGAGCATCCGCCCCGCCGCGCGCCGCCCCGCGACGGCCCCGGGGCGGTCACACTGAAGATCAAGACGAGCGCCGCGCGCTCATGTCCCGGACCGGACGCGCGGTGGCGACGGAGGAGGAGTCCGTGTCCGCGAACAGCTTCGGCAGCCGTGACAAGCTGCAGGTTGGCGACAGGTCGTACGACATCTACCGGCTGGACGCCGTCGAGGGCTCGGCCCGACTCCCGTACAGCCTGAAGGTGCTGCTGGAGAACCTGCTGCGCACCGAGGACGGCGCGAACGTCACCGCCGGCCACATCCGCGCGCTCGCGCAGTGGGACTCGCAGGCGCAGCCGAGCAAGGAGATCCAGTTCACCCCCGCCCGGGTGATCATGCAGGACTTCACCGGCGTGCCGTGCGTGGTGGACCTCGCGACGATGCGCGAGGCCGTCCGGGACCTGGGCGGCGACCCGTCCAAGATCAACCCGCTGGCGCCGGCCGAGATGGTGATCGACCACTCGGTGATCGTCGACTACTTCGGCTCGCCGGAGGCGTTCGAGCGCAACGTGCAGCGCGAGTACGAGCGCAACCGGGAGCGGTACCAGTTCCTGCGGTGGGGGCAGACGGCGTTCGACGAGTTCAAGGTCGTGCCGCCCGGCACCGGCATCGTCCACCAGGTGAACATCGAGCATCTGGCCCGGGTGGTCTTCGACCGCGATGGTGTGGCATATCCGGACACGTGTGTGGGCACCGACTCGCACACGACGATGGAGAACGGCATCGGCGTGCTGGGGTGGGGCGTCGGCGGCATCGAGGCGGAGGCCGCGATGCTCGGGCAGCCGATCTCGATGCTCATCCCGCGGGTGGTCGGCTTCAAGCTGACCGGCGAGCTGCCCGCCGGGACCACGGCGACCGACCTGGTGCTGACCATCACGGAGATGCTCCGTGAGCACGGGGTCGTCGGCAAGTTCGTCGAGTTCTACGGCGAGGGCGTGCACGCGCTGCCGCTGGCGAACCGCGCCACGATCGGCAACATGAGCCCCGAGTTCGGCTCCACCTGCGCCATCTTCCCGGTCGACGACGAGACGCTGAAGTACCTGCGGCTGACCGGGCGCAGCGAGGAGCAGGTCGCGCTCGTCGAAGGCTACGCCAAGGCGCAGGGGATGTGGCTCGACCCGTCGGTGGAGCCGGAGTTCTCCGAGTACATGGAGCTCGACCTCGCGACGGTCGTCCCGTCGCTGGCCGGCCCGAAGCGCCCGCAGGACCGCATCGCCCTGTCGGAGGCCAAGCACATCTGGCGCCGCGACATCCAGAACTACGTCAAGGACGGGGACCAGGCGGGCATCGAGAGCTTCCCCGCCTCCGACGCCCCCGCCGAGCACCTCCTCGCCAACGGCGACCGTCCGCACAACCGGGTCCCCGTCACGCTGGACGACGGGACGGAGTTCGTGCTGGACCACGGGCACGTCGCCGTCGCGGCCATCACCTCCTGCACCAACACGTCCAACCCGTACGTGATGATCGGCGCGGCGCTGCTGGCCAGGAACGCGGTGGAGAAGGGCCTCACCCGCAAGCCGTGGGTGAAGACGTCGCTCGCGCCCGGGTCCCAGGTCGTCACCGACTACCTGGAGCGCGCCGGCCTCACCCCGTACCTCGACAAGATCGGCTTCAACCTCGTCGGGTACGGCTGCACGACCTGCATCGGCAACACCGGGCCGCTGCAGCCGGAGATCTCCGCGGCCGTCAACGACAACGACCTGGCGGTCACCGCGGTGCTGTCCGGCAACCGCAACTTCGAGGGCCGCATCAGCCCCGACGTGAAGATGAACTACCTGGCGTCGCCGCCGCTGGTCATCGCCTACGCGCTCGCCGGGACGATGGACATCGACATCCTCAACGACCCGATCGCCGAGGGCGCCGACGGCCCGGTCCGCCTGAGCGACATCTGGCCGGCGCCCGAGGAGGTCGCCTCGATCGTCGAGTCGTCCATCGGGCAGGAGATGTTCGCGGAGAGCTACGCCGACGTCTTCAAGGGCGACGAGCGCTGGACCGGCCTCGACATCCCGACCGGGAACCTCTTCGAGTGGGACGCCGCGTCCACCTACGTCCGCAAGGCCCCGTACTTCGACGGCATGGGCGCCGAGCCGGAGCCGGTCGCCGACATCCACGGCGCCCGGGTGCTGGCGAAGCTGGGCGACTCGGTCACCACCGACCACATCTCCCCGGCCGGGTCCATCAAGGCGGGCACGCCCGCCGCCCAGTACCTCCAGGACAACGGCGTCGAGATCCGGGACTTCAACTCCTACGGCTCGCGGCGCGGCAACCACGAGGTCATGATCCGCGGGACGTTCGCCAACATCCGGCTCCGCAACCAGCTCCTGGACGACGTCGAGGGCGGCTACACCCGCGACTTCACCCAGGACGGCTCGCCGCAGGCGTTCATCTACGACGCCGCGCAGAACTACGCCGCGCAGGGCACCCCGCTCGTCGTCATCGCGGGCAAGGAGTACGGCTCCGGGTCGTCCCGCGACTGGGCGGCCAAGGGCACCGCGCTGCTCGGCGTCCGCGCCGTCATCGCGCAGTCCTACGAGCGCATCCACCGCTCGAACCTGATCGGCCTCGGCGTCCTGCCGCTGCAGTTCAAGGACGGCGAGTCCGCCGAGTCGCTCGGCCTGACGGGCACCGAGACGTTCGACGTCACCGGCGTCACCGCGCTGAACGAGGGCGGCGTGCCGGACGAGGTCACCGTCAAGGCGACGGATCCGGCCGCGGACGGAGCCGGCAAGGAGTTCACCGCCACCGTCCGCATCGACACCCCGGGCGAGGCGGACTACTACCGCAACGGCGGCATCCTCCAGTTCGTCCTCCGCAACCTGATCCGCAAGTAGGTCGTGACACGAAGAACGGGCCGCCTGGCGAAGGCGGCCCGTTCTTCGCGTCTCAGCGGCCGGTGGGCAGGGTCAGGCCGCCGTTGCATTCGACGACGCTGCCGGTGACGAACCCGTTCGCCGCCGTCAGCAGGACGGCCTGAGCCACGTCCTCGGGACGGCCCACGCGCCCGACCGGCAGCGCGGCGGCGTGCTCGGCGAACATCGCGGCGCGCTGCCCGGCGGACATGCCGTCCCACCACGGGGTCTCGATGACGCCGGGGGAGACGGCGTTGACGCGCAGCGGCGCCAGTTCCGTGGCGAGCGGGCGCACCATCGCCTCAAGCGCGCCGTTGATGGCCGCGAGGCCGGACGTGCCGGGCAGCGCGGCGCGCGCCGACGACGCGGTGATGAAGGTGACCGAGCCGTCCGCCGCCAGCCGGGGGAGTGCCGCCTGGACGAGCCGCAGGTGCAGCCAGAACTTCGCCTCGAACCCGGCCCGCAGGTCGGCCAGGTCGAGCGTGGCGATGGGGCCGGCGCCGGACCCGCCGCTCAAGGCCAGGACGAGGTGGTCATAGGTCGCGTCCTCGGCGAAGAACGCGGCCACCTCGTCCTCCGAGGCCGCGTCCATGCGGCGTGCCGTGCGGCCGTTCGCGGCGGCCTTGGCGAGGCGGTCGTCGTCACGTCCGGTGACGACGACGTCGGCGCCCTGCTCGGCGAACAGCGCGGCGGTGGCCGCGCCGATGCCCGAGGTTCCACCGCAGACCAGGACCTTCCGCCCGTTCAGCGTCATGGTGCGCCCCCTTGTTGGAGTTGTCGAGACTTTCTGTCTCGTCAATACTGTGTCGAGACCGACGGTTTCGTCAACCGGTATGCTCGGCCCATGACCGGCGACACGCACCGCCCGCACACGGGGCGGCGCCGCAACGAGGCCGCGCGCCAGGCGATCCTGGACGTCGCCGTCGAACTGCTCGGCAGCGCCGGCGACGGCCCCGTGACGATCGACACGATCGCGGCGGCCGCGGGCGTCGGGAAGCAGACGATCTACCGCTGGTGGCCGTCCAAGGGCGCCGTGCTGCTGGAGGCGCTGGCCGGCCGCGCGGGCGCCGACATCCCCGTCCCCGACACCGGCTCGCTGCGGGCCGACCTTGAGGCGTTCCTCCGCGCGACGTTCCGCGCCGCCGGGAACCCGCACACCGCGTCCGCCCTGCGGCACACGATGGCCGAGGCGCAGCGCGACCCGCACGCCCGCGAACCCATGCGCGACTTCCTCGCCTCGCGGCGCCGGGTCCTGCGCGGCCTGCTGGAGCGCGCGCGCGACCGCGGCGAGATCGCGTCCGGCGCCGACCTCGACCTCATCGTCGACCAGGCCTACGGCGTGCTGTGGATCCGCATCCTGAACGGGCACGCGCGGCTCGGCGAAGCGGAGGCGACCGCACTCGCCGGCTCGCTGGCCGGCCAGGCCCGCGGCTAGTGCCCGACCGCCCGGCACAGGCGCCCGTGCCAGGAATCATCCGATCGGCGGCGGGAATGGCCGCCTGGAACCCTTTGATTGGATCACTGCATGGCTGACACGAAGAAGATCGGCGACCTGGACGTCTTCCCGCTCTGCCTGGGCGGCAACGTCTTCGGCTGGACCGCGGGCAGGGAGCGCTCGTTCGAGATCCTGGACGCCTACGCCGGGGCCGGCGGCGACTTCGTCGACACCGCCGACTCCTACATGGCGTCCGCGCCCGGCAACAGCGGCGGCGAGTCCGAGACGATCATCGGCGAGTGGATGGAGTCCCGCGGCAACCGGGACGCCCTCGTCGTCGCGACCAAGGTCGGCAGGCACCCCGGCCGCCCGGGACTGTCGGCGCCGAACATCAGGGCCGCCGCAGACGACTCGCTGCGCCGGCTCCGCACCGACCGCATCGACCTCTACTACACGCACTTCGACGCCCCGGACGTCCCCGTCGAGGAGATCATGACGGCGCTGGACGAGCTGGTCGCCGCCGGCAAGGTGCGCGAGATCGCGGTCTCCAACATCGAACCGGACCGCCTCCAGGCATCCCTGGAGTTCAGCGAGCGCGAGGGCACGGCCCGCTACGTCGCCATCCAGCCGCACTACAACCTCGTCTCCCGGGACACCTACGAGGGGCCGCGCCGCGACCTCGCCGAACGGCACGGGCTGGCCGCCGTCCCGTACTACGGTCTCGCGTCCGGGTTCCTCACCGGCAAGTACCGTCCCGGGGCCGAGGTGGACAGCGCCCGCGCGGGCCGCGCCGGCAAGCACCTGGAGACCGACCGCGGACGCGGCGTCCTCGCCGCGCTCGACATCGTCGCCGAGGAGCAGGACGCCCCCGTCGCGACCGTCGCGCTCGCCTGGCTCGCCGCCCAGCCGACCGTGGCCGCGCCCATCGCGAGCGCCCGGACCCTCGCCCAGCTCCCGCCGCTCATCGAGATCGCCCGGACGACCCTGACCGACGACCAGCTCAAGCGCCTCACCGAGGCGTCGGCGTGACGGGAGGAGACGTGACGGGCGGAGACGCGATGGGGAGATCGCAGATCGGATAAGTCGGGATGTAGCGTCACCGAACGTGCCGCATCTTGAGTTCCTCCTGGTGGGCGGGCTGGCCGCGCTGGCCGGCGCGATCGTGCAGGGCAGCGTCGGCCTCGGCGTCGGGCTCGTCGCGACGCCGATCGTCACGATGCTGTTCCCGTCGCTGATGCCGGGGGCGATCCTCACCGTCGCGCTCGTCCTGCCGTTCGCGACGCTCGCCCAGGAGGTGCGGCACGCCGAGCTGCGCGGGCTCGGCTGGGCGTTCGGCGGCCGGGTCGCCGGGACGCCGCTCGGCGCGTGGCTGGTCGCGGCCGCCCCCGGCCGCGTCCTCGGCATCGTGATCGGAGTCGTCGTCCTCGCCGCGCTCGCCCTCACGACGTGGAGCCGGGAGGTGCCGCGCAACCGCCGCACGCTCGCCGCGGCCGGCGCCATCTCCGGCGCCACGTCCACCGCGTCCGGCATCGGCGGCCCGCCGATGGCGCTGCTCTACCAGCGCGAGAGCGGCCCCCGCGTCCGCGCCACCCTGGCGGTCTTCTTCATCGCGGGGGCACTGCTGTCCCTCGGCACGCTCGCCGCCGCCGGACGCCTCCCCGGGCGGCAGGTCGTCGCGGGTCTGGAGCTCATCCCGTTCGTCCTCGCCGGCTTCCTCGCCGCCGGGCCGCTGCGCCGCTACCTGGACGCCGGCCGCCTCCGCGTGGCGCTCCTCGTCGTCGTCGGCGCGTCCGCGCTCATGCTGATCGTCCGTAACCTGATCTGATGCGTCCCGCCCAGCCCCGCACCAGCAAGCCGCGTCCCAGCAAGGCCGATCTTGAGGCCGCCCGTGACCGCCCATCCCCGACATCCTGCCGCCGGACGGCGGGACGCTCCGCGTCCTGTTCAGCGGCATCAACCCCGGCCTCTACTCGGGCGCGACCGGCCGCCACTTCGCCCGCCCCGGCAACCGCTTCTGGCCCGCGCTGCACCGCTCGGGCTTCACCGACCGCCTCCTGGACCCGTCCGAGCAGGACCTCCTGCCCGGCTACGGCCTCGGCATCACCAACCTGGCGCACCGCACCACCGCCCGCGCCGACGAGCTCACCGAATCGGAACTCCGCGAGGGCGGACGCCGCCTGGCGGCCCTGGTCGACCGGCACCGTCCGGTCTACCTCGCCGTGGCCGGCGTCACCGCCTACCGCACCGCGTTCGGCCGTCCCCGCACCCGGATAGGCCCGCAGGACGAGACGTTCGGCCCGGCCAGGCTCTGGGTGCTTCCCAACCCGTCCGGCCTCAACGCGAGCTGGTCGCTCGACCGCATCGCCGCCGAGTTCGCCCGCCTCCGCGCGGCCGCCGAGGCGCTCAGGTGACGTTGCCGAGCGCGGCGGCCGTGGCGAACATCGTGTTCACCTCGTTGACCAGGCCGGGGGCCGGCTGCCAGAGGTCGGTGCGGCCGATCGCCACGATGGGTCGGGGGAGGGCCCGCACACCGGTCAGGTGCCAGTGGTGGGACCCCCGCGCGGCCCACGGACCGCAGTCGCAGGACGCGTCGCGGACGGCGGCGGAGCAGACGTGGTCGAGGTCGGCCACGGCGATGACGGCGCCGATCGTCGCGAGGGGGTCGCGGGGGTCCCAGCCGGCCGAGCGGATGAGCGGGGAGTCGCACGCCTTCAGGTCGACGCGCATGGAGGCGTGGATGAGCAGCGGGCCGCGGTAGGCGGTCGGCGTGCTCTGGTTGCCGACCGACTTCCCACCACGCGCGATCGCGAACGCCCAGGGCTGCTGAACACTCATCGCCTGCACGCGGTCACCTCCAGTGGTCGCCTGGTCCGTTGCCGCCGCGGCCGCTGGGGGCCGGGCGACGATGCCCGAGAGGCTAGGCGCATCCCGCAGGAATTGCCAACGGACCAGGCGAACGGGTCGTTGTCCGACATGGGACGGCTGCCGGGCCGTAATCCCCACATGGGACTCCTCTGATCACCAATGTGACGCCCGAGGACGATGTGCGGTTGACGTGTTCGTGTGACTTTCAACCTTTCAGCGCGCCGGCCATCAGCCCGCGCATGAAGAACCGTCCGAGCAGCAGGTAGACGAGGAGCGTCGGCAGCGACGCCAGCAGCGCCGAGGCCATCTGCTGGTTGTATTGGACGGCCACCGCGCCCGACCCCGCCGTGTTGTTCAGCATCACCGTGACCGGCCAGCTGTCGGGGGCGCCGAGGAACACCGCGAACAGGAAGTCGTTCCACATCGAGGTGAACTGCCAGATCAGCGTCACCGCGAACGCGGGCGCCGACACGGGCAGGACGACCGACCAGTACGTGCGCAGCATCCCGGCGCCGTCGACGCGGGACGCCTCGATCAGCTCGTTCGGGATCGTGACGTAGTAGTTCCGGAAGATCAGCGTGCAGATCGGGATCCCGTACACGACGTGCGCGAGGACCAGGCCGCGGATCGTCCCGACCAGCTCCATGTCGGTCAGCAGCCCGGCCAGCGGGATCATGACCGCCTGGTACGGGATGAACATGCCGAACAGGAACAGGGTGAAGACGACGTCCGCGCCCGGGAACCGCCACTTGGACAGCACGAAGCCGTTCAGCGAGCCGAGCACGGCCGAGATCACCGACCCGGAGACAGCGATCTTGACGCTGTTCTCCAGGCCGGGTTTCAGCGTGTCCCACGCCGCGCTCCAGCCGGACGTGCTCCAGCTGCCCGGCAGGCTCCAGGCGCTGCTCGGGTCGGCCTCGTCCAGCGGCTTGAAGCTCGTGACCACCAGGACGTACACGGGGATCAGGAACAGCAGCACGAACGCCAGCAGGATCGCCAGCTTCACGTACCGCCAGGGGCCGGACGAACCGCCCGGCGCGCTCGCCTTGGGGCCGCCGCGCCGGCGCAGCCTGCGCCACATCGGCGCCGCGGGCGCCTCCGCACTCGTCATCGCGTCCGCTCCGAACGTACCGACCAGACCAGGTAGGGGATCACCAGCACGGCCACCGCGACCAGCATGTACGTGGCGATGGTGGCGCCGTTCGCCGGGTCGTGCCGGTCGAAGATCTCGACATAGGTGGCGACGGCCGGGACGTAGGTGATGATCTGCTTGCCCGCGATGGCCATGATCAGGTCGAACACCTTCAGCGAGATGTGCCCGAGGATGATCAGCGCGGACAGCGTGACCGGGCGGAGCTGCGGGAACACGACGTAGCGGTACACCTTCCACTCCGACGCGCCGTCCACCCGGGCCGCCTCCCGCAGGTCCTCGGGGACGCTGCGGAACCCGGCCAGGTACAAGGCCATGACATATCCGGACATCTGCCAGATGGCGGGGAGGGCCATCGCGGCCATCCCCCAGTCCGGATCCTGCCACCAGCTGTTCCCCAGCCCGCCGAGATGCAGCTTGTCGAACAGCTGGTTGAAGCCGACCGCGCGCTGCGGCGGCGCCGGGTTCATCAGCCAGCGCCACACCACGCCGCTGGCGATGAACGACACCGCCATCGGGAACAGGTAGATGACGCGGAACGACGCCTCACCCCGGATGCCCTTGTCCATCAGGAACGCCAGGAACGCGCCGAGCAGCAGCGCGCCGAGGACGAACACCGCCGTGAACAGCAGTGCGTGCTTCACCGCGCCGGGCCAGCTGGGCTGGTCCCACAGGTCGACGAAGTTCTTGCCCTTGTCGAACCCGTACTCGGTGACCTCGTCGTGCTTGCCGCTCAGCGCGACCCGCGTGTTCCAGAAGATGAGCCCGTAGACGAACAGTCCGATCGCGACGATGGATGGCGAGACCAGCAGCAGTCCTGGCAACCACTTCCGTATACGGCGAAACTTCACTGGCCGCTGTTCTTGGCCGCGCTCACCAGTCCCTGCTGCAGCTTGCCGACGTCCTTGTTCTGCAGGAAGAGGCCCACCGCCGTGTCGATGTCGGTGTGCTGCTTCTTACTGGCGTTGACGCCGTGCCAGAACGAGCCCGCCAGCTTGATGTCGGGCTTGTTCCACTGCTCGAACGCGTACTGGAGGTAGCCCTTGTAGAGGCTCTTGTCGGCGTCCTTGCGGGCGGGGACGGAACCCTTCTTCGGGTTGAAGAGGTCCTGGCCCTCCTTGCTGGACACCTCCTTCAGCCATGCCTCGGCGCCGCCGCGGTGCGGTGCGCCCTTGGGCAGGGTGAAGCTGTCCGACAGCCACATGTAGGTGCCGTCGGTGCCGGGGGACGGCGCGTACTTGAAGTCGGTGTCGAGCTTCTTGCCGAGGCCGTTGGGGGCGGTTCCGGTGAAGTACCCGTACGCCCAGTCGCCCATGATGTTGAAGGCGGCCTTGTCGTCCACGACGGCCTTCGCGGCGCCCTGCCAGTCGGTGGACGCGGCCTCCAGCGTCGTGTACTTCATGATCTCGGCGTAGTCGCCCAGCGCCTTGGTCACCGCCGGGCTGCCCCAGTCGGCGCCCGGCTTCCACAGCGCGTTGTAGCCGTCCGTGCCGAGGTCGCCGAGCAGAACGTTCTCCAGCAGGTGGTCGGCCGTCCACTGCGCGCCGAGCGACAGCGGGACCTTCTTCGTCTTGTCCTTGACGGCCTTCAGCGCGGTGATGAACTCGGCGATCGACTTGGGCGGCCCGGAGACGCCGGCGTCCTTGAGGATGTCCGGGTTGTACCAGAGCACGTTCGACCGGTGGATGTCGACCGGCACCGAGTAGATGTGCCCCTTGTAGCTGATCTGGTCGAGGAGCTGCTGCGGGTACACCGACTTCAGGTTGTTCTTGTCGTAGAAGTCGTCGAGCGGCTCGATCTGCCCGGCCTTGATGTAGTCGAGCAGCTCGGCGCCCGCGTGGCCCTGGAACGAGTCCGGCGGCTTGCGGTTCTGCAGCCGGCTCGCCAGGACGGCCTGGGCCTGCGTGCCCGATCCGCCGGCGATGGCCGCGTTGACGAACTTGGTGCCGGGATTCTTCTTCTCGAAGTCGGCCTGCAGCGCGGCGAGCCCGTCCGCCTCACCGGGGCCGGTCCACCACGAGAAGACCTCGACCTCGGATTTGTCGTTCGAGCCCTTGTCGCCGTCTCCGCCGCACCCCGACATGGCGAGGGCACCGGTCATCGCCACGGCCGCGAAGACCGTCCAGCGACGCCGGGGAACACGTACTCGCATCGTCCGTCCCTTCCATAACCCCGCGGACCAAGCGTCCGCTCGGACGGACGCGGCGGTCAACACCGGACGGCGAATAGTGATCTTTCGGTGATGCGGGACCGGTGCCCGGCCGGCCGGCGCTACCAGCCGAGCGCGGGCGGCAGCCCGGACCGCCCGGCGTCCGGCCACTCCAGCGGCGCGCCGAGGGGCGCGAGCTCGGCCAGCTGGAGCCGGTACCACGGCGACGACTCGGGCCGTCCGGCCAGTTCCAGGCAGCGCTCCCACGTCCACCACTCGGCGTGCTCGACCTCGGCGGGGTTCGCCTGGACGTTCCCGCCGGCCGGGACGACGGCGCGCACCACCGGGCAGCGCTCGTGCTCGACGGTGCCGTCCTCGGCGACGGCCCGGTACTGGAACCGGGGCAGGACGGACGTGAGGGACGCCTCCGGCATGCCCAGCTCGTCGCGAAGGCGCCGCAGGACGGCGTCGCGGAGCTTCTCGCCGGGGCCGGGATGCCCGCAGCAGCTGCCCGTCCAGACGCCGGGGAACGTCCGCTTGCCCAGGGCGCGCTGGGTGATCAGGATGCGACCCTCCGTGTCCGCCACATAGCATGAGAAGGCCAGGTGGTACGGCGTGTCCCTATGGTGGCTGTCGCTCTTCGGCGCGGTCCCGACAGCCTCGTCGTCCGCGTTGAGCAGCACAATCTCTTCGACGCCCATGCTCATTTCCTACCCCATCCCCCCGGCGGGGGCCGTCTTTTCACACGCGCCCCTCCCGGCGGAGTCAGTCTTTTCACACCCGCGAGGAGGGTGGCGTTCGGCGCGTCGTGGGCGAACCGGGATTAAACTCGGAACGGCCCGAGGCAGGGGACCCGCGGCAGGGGAGACCCGGTCCCCGATGGAGGAGTTGAAAAGAGTGAGCTTGCTGGAGTCGATCACGGGTCCCGACGACCTCAAACGACTGGACGCCGCTCAGCTGTCTCGGCTCGCGGAGGAGATCCGCGAGTTCCTCGTCCAGGCGGTCGCCAAGACCGGCGGGCATCTGGGCCCCAACCTGGGCGTTGTCGAGCTGACGATCGCGCTGCACCGCGTGTTCGACTCGCCGCACGACAAGATCCTCTTCGACACGGGGCACCAGGCCTACGTGCACAAGATGCTCACCGGCCGGCACGACTTCGAACTGCTGAAGAAGCGCGGCGGGCTGTCCGGCTACCCGAGCCGCGCCGAGTCCGAGCACGACGTCATCGAGAACTCGCACGCCTCAACGGTCCTCTCCTACGCCGACGGGTTCGCCAAGGCGTTCCAGCTGCGCGGCGAGAGCGACCGCGCGGTGGTCGCGATGGTCGGTGACGGCGCGCTGACCGGCGGCATGTGCTGGGAGGCGCTCAACAACATCGCCGCCGGCGTCGACCGCCCGGTGATCATCGTTGTCAACGACAACGGCCGCTCCTACTCGCCGACGATCGGCGGGCTCGCGTCCCACCTGGCCAACCTGCGCGTCACCCAGGGCTACGAGAACGCGCTCGACCTCATCAAGAAGACGGTGCCGAAGGCCCCGGTCGTCGGCAACCTCACCTACGAGGCGCTGCACGGCATCAAGAAGGGCATCAAGGACGTCCTGCAGCCGCAGGCCATGTTCGAGGACCTCGGCATGAAGTACGTCGGCCCGATCGACGGCCACGACGAGGACGCCGTCGAGCGGGCCCTGCGCCGCGCCCGCGGGTTCGGCCGCCCGGTCATCGTGCACTGCATCACCACCAAGGGGCGCGGCTACGCCCCCGCCGAGAACGACACCGAGGACTGCATGCACGGCCCCGGTGCGTTCGACCCCGCCACTGGCAAGTTCGTCGCCAAGAAGACCGGCCCCGGCTGGACGAAGGTGTTCGGCGAGGAGATGGTCGCGATCGGGCGGGAGCGCCGCGACGTCGTCGGCATCACCGCCGCGATGCTCTACCCGACCGGCCTCGCCGCGTTCGCCGAGGCGTTCCCGGACCGGATCTTCGACGTCGGCATCGCCGAGCAGCACGCCGTCACCTCGGCGACCGGCCTCGCGATGGGCGGTCTGCACCCGGTCGTGGCGCTGTACGCGACGTTCCTCAACCGCGCGTTCGACCAGGTCCTGCTGGACACGGCGCTGCACCGGCAGCCGGTCACGTTCGCGTTGGACCGCTCCGGCGTGACGGGCAACGACGGCCCCAGCCACAACGGCATGTGGGACATGTCGATCCTGCAGCTCGTCCCGGGCATGCGCGTCGCCGTCCCGCGCGACGGCGCCCGGCTGCGCGAGCTGCTGCGCGAGTGCGTCGCCGTCTCCGACGGCCCGACCGCGATCCGGTACCCGAAGGGCCCGGCGGCCGAGGACATCGAGGCGATCGGCAAGGCCGGCGAGATGGACGTGCTGGCCCGCCACGGCGGTTCCAACGGCACCCGCGTCCTGCTGGTCGCGGCCGGCGCGATGGCGGGGCCGGCGGTCGAGGCCGCCGGGCTGATCGCCGCGCAGGGCATCGGCGTCACCGTCGTCGACCCCCGCTGGGTGAAGCCGCTCGACCCGGCGCTGCTCGACCTCGCCCGCGAGCACGCGCTCGTCGCCGTCGCCGAGGACAACGGCCGCACCGGCGCCGTCGGCGACGCCGTGGCGCGGCTGCTGCGCGACGCCGAGGTCGACGCGCCGATCCGCACGTTCGGCATCCCGCAGGAGTTCCTCGACCACGCGTCCCGCGGGGAGATCCTCGCCGACATCGGGCTCACGCCGCAGGCGCTGGCGCGCGACATCACCGAGTTCGCGTCCCGCATCACCTCGGAGGCGCACGAGCACGCGGCCTCGGAGGAGCAGTCGCAGGAGCAGCGTCCCTAGGTGGCGCTCCCTGTCCCCAGGCGGCGCTCCTAGACGCCCTCGGCCGACAGGAGCCGCCAGGAGTGGGTGATGGACGCGGCGGACGTGCCCAGTTCGCGTCCCGAGTACGTCCATCGCCCGCGCAGGCACCAGGGGCGCCCCCTGCCGTCCTGGACGTAGACCTGCAGCGGGAAGCAGGCGTCGTGCGCGCGGATGACGCCCGACGGGTCGACCGAGGGGTCGAGCCTGGGCTCGCCCTCGCACCGCACGCCCATGACGGACGTGCGCGGATCCTGCCGCAGAAGCCCCTGCGTCAGGTCGTACACGAGTACGGACACGTAGTCGGGGCCCAGCCACCTAAGATCGGGGACCGTCTCGGGTGGGGGGAACCCGTACAGTTCTGGACCGCCGGTCACACGCCGCACCGTAGCGCCCGCGTCACATGTCCGTCACTACTTTCCCGGCGGGATCTTCTTTCGAAAACGGGTCACTCGCGGCCGCGGCACGCGGACGTCATCGCGTCCCAGCGGGCCAGCTTGACGCGCTCGCCGCGGTCGAGGCTGCGGGCGAGCTCGATCTCGGCGGCGTCGAGGTTGAGCCAGTCGTCGTAGGTGACGACCGGAAGCCCGCGCGACTCCAGCATCTCCTCGATGGTGCGCTTGGGCCCGGTGCCGGTCCCGGCGAGGTCTTCGAGGAGGTTGCGGACGGTCTCGGCGGCGTCGGACTTGTTCGTCCCGACGACGCCGGACGGGCCGCGCTTGATCCAGCCGGCGACGTACTCGCGGGGGACGAACCCGCCGCCCGGGGCGCTGATGCGGCCGCCCTCGTTCGGGACGACGAAGGAGCGCTCGTCGAACGGGACGCCGTCCAGCGGGATGCTCTGGTAGCCGACGGACCGCAGCACCATGCCGACCGGGAGCGTCTCGAACTCGCCGGTGCCGGTGACGCGGCCCGACTCCTCCAGCCGGGTCCGCTCCAGCCGCAGGCCCTCGACCCGGTCCGTGCCGAGGATCTCGGCGGGGGCGCGCCAGAACCGCACGTCGATGTGGCGGGCCCGGCCGGCGGCCGGCTCGCCCGTCCAGGCGTTCAGGACCTTGACGTTGCCGCGGACGTGCCGGTCGCTCTCGGCCAGCTCGGCGCTCGCCGGGTCGAGGTCCATGTCCGCCGGGCTGACGTGGATGCTCGCGTTGGGCAGCTCGCCCAGCTCGCGGGCCTCCTTGGTGGTGAACTTCGCCTGCGCCGGCCCGCGCCGCCCGATCATGTGGACGCGCTTGACCCGGCTGCGCGATAGCGCCTCGATGACCTGCTCGGGGACGTCGGTCTCGCGCAGCTCGCCCGCCGTCCTGGCGAGGATCCGGACGACGTCGACGGCGACGTTCCCGACCCCGATCACCGCGACCTCCTCGACGGACAGGTCGAACTCGTGGTCGGCGGCGTCGGGGTGCCCGCAGTACCAGTTCACGAAGTCGGTCGCGGCGATGCTGCCGGGCAGGTCCTCGCCGGGGATCCGCATGTGCCGGTCGACCATCGCGCCGGTGGAGTAGATGACGGCGTCGTAGCAGTCGAGCAGGTCGGCGCGGGTCAGGTCGCGGCCGAGCTCCAGGCACCCGAAGAACCGGACGGCCGGCTCCTCCAGCACCTTCTGCAGGTACCGCGCGATCGACTTGATCGACTTGTGGTCGGGCGCCACCCCGTAGCGCACCAGTCCGTACGGCGTCGGCAGCCGGTCGAACACGTCCACCTGGACGGCGCCGCCGGTCTGCTTCACCAGGGCCTCGGCGGCGTAGATGCCCGCGGGGCCGGAACCGATCACCGCGACGCGCGCTGGAGATGCCATGCGGGTCATTGTGCCCACCCGCCGGTCAAAAGGACACCGTGAGACCGGTCACGGCGGGCCAGGTCAGGACTTGTGCTTGACCGGGACGTCGTCGCCGCGCTGCCGCAGCCGGCTGTTCCGGTAGCCGTAGGCGGCGTAGACGACCGTGCCGACGATCATCCAGACGATGAACCGCAGCCAGGTCTCGATCGGCAGGTTGATCATCACGAACAGGCAGGCGAGCACGGACAGGATCGGGATGACGGGCACCCAGGGCGTGCGGAAGGAGCGCGGCAGGTCCGGCCGGGTGCGGCGCAGGATCAGCACGGCGAGCGAGACGACGAGGAACGCGAACAGGGTGCCGATGTTGACCAGCTCGGCGAGCTCGGACAGCGGGATGAACCCGGCGAGGACCGCGACGATCAGGCCCATCAGGATCGTCGAGCGGTACGGGGTGCCGAAGCGCGGGTGGACGGCCGACAGCCAGGGCGGCATCAGGCCGTCGCGGCCCATGGCGAAGAAGATGCGGCTCTGCCCGAGCAGCAGGATCATCACGACGGTGGTGAGGCCGATCACCGCGCCGACGTTGACGACCGTGGCGAACGCGGGATGGTGGACGGCCTTGAACGCGTCCGCGAGGGGCGCCTCGGTGCTCAGCTGCTTGTAGTTCTGCATGCCCGCGACGACGGTGGACACGGCCGCGTACAGGACGGCGGTGACGATGAGGGAGCCGATGAGGCCGATCGGCAGGTCCCGCTGCGGGCGGCGGGCCTCCTCGGCGGCGGTCGCGACGATGTCGAACCCGATGTAGGCGAAGAAGACGATGGCGACGGCCGCGAAGATGCCGAGCCAGCCGTAGCTGACCGGCGCGCTGCCGAAGATCTCCTGGATCAGCGGTGCCTTGAGGCCCTCGACGTTCGGCGTCGGCTCCGACGGCGGGATGAACGGGTCGTAGTTGGCGCCCTTGACGAAGAACAGCCCCGCGAAGATCACCAGCAGCACGACGCTCACCTTGATCGCGACGACCACCGCGTTGACCCGGGAGGAGATCTTGACGCCGAGGACGAGCAGCGCGGTGACCAGCAGGACGAGGCAGATGGCGGGGACGTTGACGGTCCCGCCCTCGCCCGGCGGATCGGCGATCGCCGACGGCAGCGTGATGCCGATGTCGTCCAGCAGCGAGGCGAAGTAGCCGGACCAGCCGACCGACACGACCGCGGCGCCGAGCGCCATCTCCAGAATGAGGTCCCAGCCGATGATCCAGGCCGGGAACTCGCCGATCGTGGCGTAGGAGAACGTGTAGGCCGACCCGGCCACCGGGACGGTCGAGGCGAACTCGGCATAGCACAGGGCGGCGAGCCCGCACACGACCGCGGCGAGGATGAACGACAGGGCGACCGCCGGGCCGGCCTTGTCCTTGGCGACCTGCCCGGTCAGCACGAAGATGCCGGTCCCGATGATCACGCCGACGCCGAAGACGGTGAGGTCGAGCGCGGACAGCTCGCGGCGGAGCCGGTGCGACGGTTCCTCGGTGTCCCGGATCGACTGCTCGACCGACTTCGTGCGCAGCAGGTTCATCCTCGGCGCTCCTTCGCGTCTGCGGGCGTACGGCATGGCGGCATGAGGGCCGTCAGCCGTATGCCCATATGTGCGCGGCTTATGATCAGCCGAAACGCGCGCGAGTCCGTGACGTGCGGAAACGCCGGAAAAGAGGCGTTCCGAATGCGGCTCGGAACGCCTCTTCCGGTGCTGCGGGCGGGGATCAGGCGGGCTGGGTCAGGCGGGCAGGATCAGGCGGGCAGGATCAGGCGGGCAGGGAGGCGACCCCCGGCGCCAGGAAGCGGCGGCCGGCCGTCTTCTCCGCGACGCCCGACCTGTCCAGGTACGGGGTGATGCCGCCGAGGTGGAACGGCCAGCCCGCGCCGAGGATCATGCACAGGTCGATGTCCTCGGCCGCCGCGACGACGCCCTCGTCCAGCATGATGCGGATCTCGTCGGCGAGCGCGGCGAGCGCCCGGTCGAGGACCTGCTCCTCGGTGGACGGGCTCGTCCCGCCGCCGAAGATCTCCACGACCTCGGGGTCGAGGGAGAAGTCGGGCAGGTACACGCCGCTCTTGCCGGCCGCGACCATCTTCGCCAGGTTGTCCGACAGCGGGAACCGTGCCGTTCCGGGGGGTGTGGGGGGTCGTCCCCCCACAGAAGACCGTGCCGGGAACGCGCTGTGCAGGGTCTCGTTGACGTGCAGCGCGATCGCCGGCCCGACGAGGCCCATCAGCACGAACGGCGGCATCGGCAGGCCCAGGGGCGCGGCGGCGCGCTCGGCCACCTCGATGGGCGTGCCCTCGTCCACCGTCTTGACGATCTCGGCGAGCAGGCGCAGCAGGACGCGGTTGACGACGAACGCCGGGGCGTCCTTCACCAGCACGCACGACTTCTTCAGCGCCTTGCCCGTCGCGAACGCGGTGGCGAGCGCGGCGTCGCCGGTCTGCTCGCCCCGGACGATCTCCAGCAGCGGCAGCACCGCGACCGGGTTGAAGAAGTGGAACCCGACGACGCGCTCGGGGTGCCGGAGCGCGGACGCCATCTCGCTGACCGACAGCGACGAGGTGTTGGTCGCGAGGACGCACTCGGCCGAGACGTACTCCTCGACCTCGGCGAACACCTTCTGCTTGACCGACATCTCCTCGAAGACGGCCTCGATGACGAAGTCGGCGTCGGCGAACGCCTCCTTGGTGAGCGAGCCGGTGATGAGGGCCTTCAGCCGGTTGGCCTTGTCGGGGGAGAGGCGCCCCTTGCCGAGCAGCTTGTCGATCTCGCCGTGCGCGTAGCCGACGCCCTTGTCCAGGCGCTCCTGGTCGAGGTCGGTCAGCACGACCGGAACCTCCAGGCGGCGTGCGAACAGCAGCGCGAGCTGCGAGGCCATCAGGCCCGCGCCGACGACGCCGACCTTGGTGACCGTGCGGGCGAGGGACTTGTCCGGCGCCCCGGCGGGCTCCTTCGCGCGCTTCTGGGTGAGGTCGAACGCGTAGAGTCCGGCGCGCAGCTCGTCGCTCATGATGAGGTCTGCCAGTGCCTCGTCCTCGGCGGCGAAGCCCTCGTCGCGGGTGCGGTCCTTGGCCGCCGCGACCAGGTCGAGCGCCCTCACGTAGGACGGCGCGGCGCCGTGGAGCTTGCCGTCGATGTTCCAGCGGGCCATCGCGACGGCGTCGTCCCACGCCTTGCCCTTGTCGACCTCCGGGCGCCGGACGGTGATCTCGCCGTTCAGCACGCGGGCCGTCCAGGCGAGGGACTCCTCCAGGAAGTCGGCCGAGTCGAAGATCGCGTCCGCGATGCCCAGCTCGTACGCCTGCCCGCCCTTCAGCATCCGGTTCTGCGCCAGGGGGTTGTCGATGACGACCTTGAGCGCCTTCTCCGCGCCGATCAGGTTCGGCAGCAGGTACGTCCCGCCCCACCCGGGGACCAGGCCGAGGAACGCCTCGGGCAGCGCGAACGCCGGGACGCCGGACGAGATCGTCCGGTAGGAGCAGTGCAGGCCGATCTCGACCCCGCCGCCCATCGCCGCGCCGTTGTAGTAGGCGAAGGACGGGACACCCAGTTCACCGAGGCGCCGGAACACGTCGTGGCCGAGCCTGCCGATGGCCGCCGCGTCCGCGCGCTCCTGGATCAGCGGGACCCCCTTGAGGTCGGCGCCGACGGCGAAGATGAACGGCTTGCCGGTGACGCCGACGGCGGCGATGTCGTCGCGTCCGGCGACCGCGTCGAGGGCGGCGTTCAGCTCGGCGAGCCCGTTCGGGCCGAACGTGTTGGGCTTGGTGTGGTCGAAGCCGTTGTCGAGCGTGATGAGCGCGAGCGTGCCCGCGCCATGGGGGAGTGCCACGTCGCGGACGTAGGCGTGCGTGACGACTTCGTCTTCGAAGATCTCGGGGTTCACTTGGCGCCCTCCCAGTTGGTGTTCTCCCAGAGGACGGTTCCGCCCATGCCCATGCCGACGCACATCGTCGTCAGCCCGTACCTGACGTCCGTGTGCTCCTCGAACAGCCGGGCGAGCTGGTTCATCAGCCGGACGCCGGACGAGGCCAGCGGGTGGCCGAGCGCTATGGCGCCGCCCCACGGGTTCACCCGCGCGTCGTCGTCGGAGATCTTGAAGTGCTCCAGGAACGCGAGCACCTGCACGGCGAACGCCTCGTTGATCTCGATGAGGCCGATGTCGTCCATGGTCAGCGCGTTGCGGGCGAGGAGCTTCTCGGTCGCCGGGACGGGCCCGACGCCCATCACCTCGGGCTCCACGCCGGCGAACGAGAAGTCGAGGAGCCGCATCTTCGGCGTTAGGCCGAGCTCGCGGGCGGTGTCCTCGGCGGCCAGCAGGCAGGCGGTGGCGCCGTCGTTGAGGCCCGCGGCGTTCCCGGGCGTCACGTTGCCGTGCACGCGGAACGGGGTCTTCAGCCTGGCGAGGTCGTCCAGCGTCGTGCCGGGACGCGGCGGCTCGTCCTCGGTGGCCAGGCCCCAGCCCTTCTCGGCACTCCGGATCGCGGTCGGGACGAGGTCCGGCTGGATCTTCCCGGCGGCGTAGGCGTCGGCGACCTTCTGCTGGCTGCGCACGGCGTAGGCGTCCGCGCGCGCCTTGGTGATGCCGGGGAACCGGTCGTGCAGGTTCTCGGCGGTCGACCCCATGACCAGGGCGGACGGGTCGACGAGCCTGTCGGCGAGGAACCGCGGGTTCGGGTCGACGCCCTCGCCCATCGGGTGCCGCCCCATGTGCTCGACGCCGCCCGCGATGACGACGTCGTAGGAGCCGAACGAGATGCCGGCGCCGGAGGTGGTGACGGCGGTCATCGCGCCCGCGCACATCCGGTCGATGGCGTAGCCGGGCACGCTCTTCGGCAGCCCGGCCAGCACGGCGGCGGACCGCCCGATGGTCAGGCCCTGGTCGCCGGTCTGGGTGGTGGCGGCGATCGCGACCTCGTCCACCCGGCCGGGCGGCAGGGACGGGTTGCGGCGCATCAGCGCGCGGATCGCGCGGACGACCATGTCGTCGGCGCGCGTCTGCGCGTAAAGGCCCTTGGGGCCGGCCTTGCCGAACGGCGTGCGGACGCCGTCGACGAACACGACGTCGCGTGCGGTGCGAGGCACGGATCGTCCTCCCTGCGGTGGGCTCGTGAAGGAAGCTCGGTGAAGGTGCCGGGGCTCGTGCCGCCCCTGCCTTTCCATGGCGGCACGAGCGCCCGTACCGGCGATGCTACTCGCTGGTAACCGGTAATGCTACTCGTCAGTAACCACTGACCGGACGGGTGCCCTTGTTCGGTCCGTGACTGATGGGTAACGTGGCTCGAAATCACCGGAGGAGGGCACGGTGACGCACGCGAGGCCCGCGTACCGGCCGGGGATGCGCCGGCGGATCGGGCATATCCGCGATCTCACCGGGCTCCTGCTGCGCACCGGACTGCTGTTCGGCGGCGGCCCCCGGCGGCTCGTCAGGCAGATGGGCACGCTGCGGCACTGGGGCACCACTCTCGCCGGCCTCGTCGCCTCGTCCGCCGCCCGCTCCCCGTCCCGGCCCGCGCTCATCGACGACGAGGGCGTCCTCACCTTCGCCGAGGTCGACGAGCGCGCCGCCCGCCTCGCCGCCGGGCTGCCCCTGCACGGCCCCCGCCCCCGCGTCGGCGTCCTGTGCCGCAACCACCGCGGCATGGCCCTCACCCTCGTCGCCTGCTCCCGGCGCGGCGCCGAGGTCGTGCTGCTCAACACCGGCTTCGGCACGGGCCAGATC
>NZ_SMKY01000128.1 GCF_004349235.1 Actinomadura darangshiensis
GCGGTGCGGCCGGTGCCGCGGGGGCCGCCGGAGCGGGCTTGGCCGCGGCGGGCGCCGGCTTCGCGGACGGCGCGGGCTGCGCCGGCGGGGCCTGCTTGGCCTGCGGACGGGACGGCGGGGTCTGCCGGACGGCGTCCTCCACCATCTTCTCCAGCGGCCCGGCCTCGTTCTCGGCGGTGAGCAGCCGGTGCAGGGTGTCGCTGATCTCGGTGAGCCGCTGCAGCGCCTGGGTGTGGTTCTTGGTGAGCGAGGTGAGCCGCTGCGTCGCGCCCTCGTTGATCACGCCGGCCCGGCGCTCGGACGCGGTCAGGGTGCGCTCGGCCTCCAGCCGGGCGCTGGTCACCGTCTGCTCGGCCTCCTGCTTGGCGCTCGACAGGACGCTGTCGGACTCCTTCTTGGCCCCGGCGAGCATCGTGTCGGCCTTCTCCTGCGCCTGGCCGAGGTTCTTGTCGGCGTGCGCGCGGGCGTCGTCGATGATGCGCTTGGACTCCTGCTCGGCGTCCTTGCGGATCTCGCTCCCCGTGGCCTCGGCCTCGGCGACCTTGTCCTGCGCCTCGTCCTCGGCCAGGTTGATGATCTGCCGGAGCCGGTCGCTCAGGTCGTCGCCGGTGGGCTTGCGGGCCTCCCGGACCTCGGCCATCTCGCGGCGGATCCGCTCGACCTCGTCCTGCGCGCGGGCGAGCCGCGCCTCGAGTTCGCGGTGCTTCTGCTGGGCGCGGGCGATGTAGTCGTCGACCTGGCGGCGGTTGTAGCCGCGCATGACGATCTCGAAGGACTCTTCTTGGAGGAGGTTCGGCAGGATTTCGGCTTCGTTGCTCATGATGCCTTGGGGGGTCGTCGACGGGATCGGGACCCCGTCAGGGTCGGTTGAGTCGGCTGCGATCCTCACCCGCCGGTGAGCGGCCCACGGTGGGGAGACGTCAGGATGACTCTCGTCCGGTCCACCCCGTTCGCGCAACCGGAATGCGCTTCTCGCTGCGGTTTCTTTCCCCGGGCATGCGCGGGTTCGCCCGGACGTGCGCGACAAACTATCCAATGTCCGGAGAAATTGCTCGGCCAGGGTCGGGCTACCATCGGCGCCATGAGCTACCTGGGGACGCTGGGCGAGGACCGGCCGGACATCGATCCCACCGCGTGGGTCGCGCCGGGCGCGGTCGTCGTCGGACGGGTGACGCTGGGCCGCGCGTCCAGCGTCTGGTACGGCTCGGTCCTGCGCGGCGAGGACGAGGACATCGTCGTCGGCGCCGAATGCAACATCCAGGACCTCAGCTGCCTGCACTGCGACCCGGGCATGCCCGCGATCCTGGAGGACAGGGTCAGCCTCGGCCACAAGGCGATGGTGCACGGCGCGCACGTCGAGACCGGCTCGCTCATCGGGATCGGCGCGATCGTGCTGAACGGCGCCCGCATCGGCGCCGGGACGCTCATCGCGGCCGGCGCGCTCGTCCCGCCCGGCAAGAAGATCCCGTCCGGGGTGCTCGTCGCGGGGACGCCGGGCAAGATCGTCCGGGAGCTGACCGACGACGACCGGCTCGTCCTGGAGCACACGCCCGCCGTCTACGCGCAGAAGGCGGAGCGGCACCGCGCCGCCCGGTGGCAGTGACGTCAAGGTCCGATTGAGGCCGCGCTGACCTGGGAGGACGCGGCTCCCGGGCCGGTCAGGGGCACCTGCGCCGGGTTCTGCTGACTACCATGACCATCGTGGTGTGGGGACCGGGCTATGGCAGTGCTCCGCCGCCCAGCCCCCAGCGGGGCCAGGATCCGTTCACGGAGGCGGAGCGCGACACGAGGGCGATGGTGGCCGCCGCATGGTGGCCGTCGGCGCCTCCGCAGCAGCGCCATCATGCCATCGGCGGCCGCATGCTCGTCCTCCCGGACGGGACGTGGTGGCTGTTCGGGGCGTGGGCGCGCTGGTACCGCCTGCACCCGTCCGACGGCCAGTGGTACCTGTGCCCGCCGCCCCGCGTCCCCGCCGTCCGGATGGCGGGTCGGCCGGCGCAGCAGTCGGCCGGGCAGGTGCCGGTGCTGCCGCCGCACGTCATCCCGGCCGGGCCCGACTTCTCCTACGACCCGCCGTCCGGGCTGCCCTTCGTCGCGCACGGGTTCGCGACCGAGCTGACCGCGCGGGTCCGGTCGACCGTCGAGTCGGCCGCCACGCTGCCCGCGCCCGACTATCCGCACTGGTCGCGTGAGTTCACGAACGAGACGCCGTCCACCGTCGTCGTCGCGTGGGGCGTGATGCTCTGGTGCTCGGCCGCGCCCGCGTTCGACGCGCGGCTGGACGCGCAGATGCTCGACCTGTGGAAGCCGTACCGGGCCAAGTCCCTCCCGGACGTGGACGGCCCGCGCTGGCTCACCCCGCCCCCCTTGGAGTCGCTCGTCGCGCTCTACTCCGAGCGGCTGCGGGCCAGCCGGGTGGACGCCGCGGTCGTCGTGCTGCGGACGATGTGGGCCGTCGCCAGCGCGCTCCGCGACGACGTCCGGTTCCAGATCAGGGCGGACGCGCTGCTCGCCATCCTCGGCGCCACGCTCACCAACCCGACCGTCGACTACGGGGCGCTGCCGTACGGGGACCAGGCGATCGTCCAGCAGTGGCTCACACGGTGCCCGCCCAACCTGGTCCCGGCGCTGCGGAACGAGAGCTCGCCGGGCGACAACTTCCGGCACGCCTTCTACACGTTGAGCGAGCTCATCGCCGGCCTCTCCGGAGACCCCGCCGAACCGGCCTACATCGAGCCCCGGCTGGTGGCCGCCGCGCTGCTCGCCGCCGACCTGGACGTCGTCCGCAAGGACATGGTCGGCACCATCGTCCCCTGGCTCGATCCCGAGATCCGCTACACGGTGCAGGCGGTGTCGGAGCAGAAGGGCCACCCGCTGCGCCGCCTGTGGCCGCAGGACATGCGGCTTCCGGAGCCGCTGCGGTCCGCCGCCGGATCGGGGCCGGGCGCCGAGTCGCTGCTCGCCTCGATGTACGAGGTCGACCTGGCGTGGTGCCGGCTCGGCGGCATGCCCGCGCGGCCCCGCGGCTTCCCCGTCCCGACCGCGGTCATCGCCGGGATCATCGGACGCAACCGGGCCCGCGCCACCGCCGCCGCGCCGACCAGCACGCCGCCGCCCAACCCGGCGCCGCCGCAGCCGTCCCCGTTCGGCATGCAGAGCCAGCCGGGCATCGCCCCCGGGGCGCTGCCGCAGGGCGGCCCGTCCGAGCCGGACCGCCCGTTCGTCCAGCCGCCCGCCCAGCCCGGCTGGGAGAACGCGCCCGGGCCCGGCGGCGCGCAGCCGCAGATCCCCGGCCAGCAGGCGGTGTCCCCCGGCTTCGCCTCCCCGGACCCGATGATGGGCGGCCACTCGCCCGCCGAGGAGGAGAAGGACGAGGGCGGCGCCGCCCCGCCCTACACCGAACTCGGCTTCCAGCGTGGCCCGGCGGCACAACCGGCGCCGATGCAAAGCGCGCAGCCCGCCCCGATGCAGAGCGCGCAGCCCGCGCCGATGCAGAGCGCGCAGCCCGCGCCGATGCACAGTCCACAACCCGCGCCGGGCCAGAGCCCCGCCCCTGCGCCGATGCAGAGTGCCCAGCCTGCGCCGGGCCAGAGCCCCGCGGCCGTGCCCGGGCAGGGTGCCCAGCCTGTGCCGGGGCAGAGCCCGGCGCCTGCGGCGGCACAGAACGCCCAGCTTGCGCTTGGGGGGCACGAGGCGAATCACGCGCCCGGCCCTCAGCAGGAGCTCGGCGGCTTCTCCCCTCAGGAGGAGGAGCAGCACGACGAGAACTTCGTGCCGCCCTACACGCAGCTGGGCTACCAGCCTGCCGGGGCCGCCCCGCCGGTGCCCCAGCCGAACGTCCAGCCGAACCCCGTCGCGCCCCTGCCCGACCCGCAGCCGCAGCAGCAGCCGTTCGACCCCTACGCGACCCGCGTGGAGGCCGAGAACGCCTCCCCGCAGGCCGGTCCGCCGCAGCCGAACCAGCCGCCCGGCACGCGCGTCCTCGGCCAGGGAGACCTTGAGGACGACGCGCCGCCGCCCGTCCCCGCAGGCCCGCCCGGTGCGAGCCCACCCGGGCCGGGCACGAAGGTCATGTCGAAGACGATGGTCGGAGACTTCGACTTCCTGGACGACACGCCGTCGCCGGAGCAGCCCGTCCACGAGATCCCGCCGCCGAGCGACCGCAGCACCCGCCGCGTGCTGGAGCGGTTCGGGTTCGGGTTCGTGTACGGGGAGCACGACGCGTCGGTGTTCCTCGGCGACCTGAAGGCGCAGGCCGAGGAGTGGAACGCACCGGCGGGCGAGGAGGCCGAGGCCACCCGCGTGGACGGTGCGCCGAGCTCTTTGCGCTCCGGTGTCCCGGGCGTGCTGCTGGTCGGCAGCCCGCACTCGGGGCAGCGGCGGCTGTCCCGCATGATCGCGCTGACGCTGGCGAACGCCGGGATCGGCGACGGGTCGATCCGCGCGCACGACGCCGAGGACGCCGGCAACGGGCCGCCCGAACGGGTCGGGCAGCTCCTCGGCCAGCCGGGCCCGGTGATCCTGTTCGAGCGGCTGGACGTGGCCATCGACAGCGCCCCCGACCCGGTCGCGGTCGTCGGGGCGGTGCGCCGCGCCCGCCGCGACCCGGTCAACACGACGCCGGTGATCGCGACGTGCGAGCCGCGCGCGTACAAGCGGCTGCTGCAGGACCATCCGAAGCTCGTGCAGGCGTTCCGCGTCCACCGGATGCCCGACTTCAGCGACCTCGACAACCGGATGACGCTGCTGCACCTGCTGGCGGACGAGCGGCGCGTCACGATCGGGGCGTCGGCGCTGGAGGTCGTCCGGGCCGACCTGGAGCGGCTGCGCGGCCCCGGCGACCTGGTCAACGCGCGCCTCGTCGAGGCCTACCTGGACCAGGCGGCCCAGCGGAACATGGAGCGCGCCGGGGCGTCCCACGACCGGCTCGTGCTGACCCCGGACGACCTCGCGGGCGTCGCCGAGGGGATCGAGCCGGCGCTGCGCCCGCCCGGCGACATCGACGGCTACCTGCGGCAGCTCGACCAGCTCACCGGGCTGGAGGACGTCAAGGCGGCGGTGCTGGAGCTGGCGGAGGAGGCGGGGCTCGCGGCCGACCGGGCGCGCTACGGGGTGTCCGGCGGCGACGCGCGGCACCTGGTCTTCACCGGGCCGCCCGGCACCGGCAAGACGACCGTGGCCGGGCTGGTCGGCGGCATCCACGCCGCGCTCGGGCTGCTGGACTCCGGGCATGTGGTGGCGTGCCGTCCCGTCCATCTGGCGGGACGGGACCGGGTCGACACCGAGAACCGGGTCGCGGGCATGGTCGACCAGGCGCTCGGCGGGGTGCTGCTCATCCAGGAGGCGAACCTGCTCGACCGGGCCCCCGCCGTCGTGGCCGAGCTGCTCGGCCGCATGGACCAGGGCCCCGGGAGCCGGCAGAGGGCCCGGTTCATGGTGGTGTGCTCCGGCCCGGCGGCGGAGATGGAGGGCTTCCTCGCGGGGAACCCGGCGTTCCGGGCCGAGTTCGGCCGGGTCATGGAGTTCACGCCGATGGGCGACCGCGAGATGGTCCGGCTGTTCCAGGGCTACGCCGAGCGCGATCTCTACATGCTGGACGAGGAGCTGCGCGTCGAGCTGCTGAACCGGTTCGGCCTGATGCGCGACGACCCGCGGTTCGCCTACGCGCGGACCGTCCGGGCGCTGTTCGAGCAGACGGTGGCGCGGCAGGCGGCCCGGCTCGCGGGCGCCGACGTCAACGCGGCGACGGTGGCCCGGCTGACGGCCCGCGACCTGCCGGAGACCGCGCTGGAGCAGCTGCTCGGCGAGTTCCACCAGGGGCGCTGAGTTCCATCAAGGGCGCTGAGTTCCATCAAGGGCGCTGGGCCCTCGCGGCCGGAGCCCCCGCTATCACCCGGGAGTCCCGATGGCAACGGGACACACGCATCAGACGGACATCACCGGGGAAGGCTAGACAGTCCGGGGAATCGACGCCGGGACCGACGGCGGCGGAGGCCGGGGAGGTCGCGGAGGTGCCCCGGACGGAGGGGGTCAGAGTGACCCTCGAATGGCCCTCTTGGGTCATGTGCCCGCCGGGGCCGGACGCGTAGCCTCGACTTGGGTGTGGGGACGAACGGAGGTGGACGCGGTGCGCCAGAACCTTGATTTGCGCGTCCACGACCGTGTTGCGCTGGACGAGATCGAACTCTATGCCGAGATGCTCAGTGCGGTGGCGGCGGCGGAGAAGCCGCTGACCGTCGCGGAAATCGACATGGTGCTCGGAGTGCGGTCCGACGAAGCCGGTCGTCGCGAGCTGACGCCACAGGATTGAACCACCGCTAGCCGGGGACGCCGATTCGGGGCGTCCCCGGTTCGTCTTTTCAGGCGCGTCCCAACCCGGTGCGGACACCGCGGAACTGTAAGGAATATCACTCCTGACCTCCGCCGGAAGCGCCCGCCGCCGTCCCGCATCGCCTGAACCGGCGGGCGTTCTCCAGATAGGGGCGTTCCCGAGGGGTATGTACCTCCTGATCTAGGGCAACCTTGTAGGTGAGAGGATGGCGGACACCAGCCGAAGCTGGGGCAAAGGTTCTTTTTACGGCTGGTAGCGCCTACGATCCTCTGCGGACTGTTCCGGCACATCAGGAGAACGACGTGCGCTTGCGTCTCACGCCGCGTGAGGACAGCTTCTACGACATGTTCGCCGACTCGGCGAACAACCTGGTCACCGGCGCCAGGCTGCTCGTGGAACTCATCAGCGACGGCGCCGACCGTGCCGCGATCGCCGAGAAGATGCGCGCCTGCGAGCATGCGGGCGACGAATGCACTCATGCGATCATGCGCCGGCTGAACGAAACGTTCATCACCCCCTTCGACCGCGAGGACATCTACCGGCTGGCCTCCACGATCGACGACGTCATGGACGAGATGGAGGAGGCCGCCGACCTCGTCGTGCTCTACAAGATCGACGAGTTCCCCAAAGGCATCGTCCACATGGTCGAGGTGCTGGAGCGCGCCGCCGAGCTGACCGCCGAGGCGATGCCGCGGCTGCGCTCGATGAAAGAGCTCAACGAGTACTGGATCGAGATCAACCGCCTGGAGAACCAGGGCGACCAGGTCTACCGCAAGCTGCTGGCCCAGCTGTTCAGCGGTGAGTACGACACGCTGACCGTGCTGAAGCTGAAGCAGGTCATCGACCGGTTGGAGGACGCGGCGGACGCGTTCGAGCACGTCGCCAACACGGTCGAGACCATCGCGGTCAAGGAATCATGAGCGCTGCCGAGGACCCCGGCGAAATCCTTGTCCGGGAGCCCGTGGCGGACGCTCCGGAGACGCTCGGCGAGCAGGCCACCCGCCGGGTGACGAGCCGTGCCTGGCTCCTCCTCCTGGCGGGCATCCTGGTCGTCATGATCGCCGGGGCGCTCGGCCTGCGCTCCGACGCGCAGATGGCCGTCCTGATCCTGGTGGTCATCGTGTCCCTGGTGTTCGACTACACCAACGGGTTCCACGACGCCGCCAACGCGATCGCCACGGCCGTCTCCACCCGGGCGCTCACCCCGCGGGTGGCCCTCGGCATGGCCGCCGCGATGAACATGATCGGCGCCCTGCTGGGCGTGGGCGTCGCCAAGACCATCAGCGAGGTCATCACCCCGCCGGGCGGCCTGCACGGCCTCACGGTCGTCGCCGCCGGCGTCCTCGGCGCGATCACCTGGAACCTCATCACCTGGTACTTCGGGCTGCCCTCATCGTCCTCGCACGCGCTGATCGGCGGCGTCGTCGGCGCCGGGCTGGCCTCGGCGTCGGCCGTCAACTGGCACAGCGTGGTCGACAAGGTCGCCATCCCGATGGTGGTGTCGCCGGTCGTCGGGTTCTGCCTCGCCTACCTCGTGATGGTCGCCATCCTGTGGATCTTCCGGCGGTCCAACCCGAGCCGGGTCGGCCGCCGCTTCCGCATCGCGCAGACGATGTCCGCCGCGTCCCTCGCCCTCGGCCACGGCCTCCAGGACGCGCAGAAGACGATGGGCATCATCGTCCTCGCGCTGGTCACGACCGGGCACTCGGACGGCAGCACGGTCCCCTGGTGGGTCATCATCATCTGCGCGGGCGCCCTGTCCGCCGGCACCTACGCGGGCGGCTGGCGCATCATGCGCACGCTGGGCCGCAAGGTCATCGAGGTCGACCCGCCGAAGGGCTTCGCCGCCGAGGCGACCGCCTCCATCGTCCTGTACGCGACCGCGTTCATCTGGCACGCGCCGATCTCCACCACCCACACGATCACTTCGGCGATCATGGGTTCGGGCGCCACCAAGCGCCTGTCCGCGGTCCGCTGGGGCGTCGCCGGCAACATCCTCGTCGCCTGGGTCCTCACCATGCCCGCCGCCGCCGCGGTGGCCGCCCTGGTCTACTACCTCGTCCACTTCTTCGGCGCGTGAGAGCACGGAACGGCCCGCCGTCCCTGGTGGGGCGGCGGGCCGATGTCGCGTGGGGTTATTGGCCGGAGATGCGGTCGAGCGCGGGCGGGGTCACGGTGCCCTGGGCCTCGAAATAGGAGACGAAGGTGTCGAGGTCGATGGCGCCCAGGACCTGGCCGGTGCCCTCGGTGAAGACGGTGAAGCCGTCGCCGCCGCCGAGGAGGAAGTTGTTCGCCGCGACCTTGTAGGTGGCGGACGGGTCGACCGGGGCGCCGCCGATGGTGATCGCGGAGACGCGGTCGCCCGCGGCCTTCGAGCGGTCGATGGCGAAGTGCAGGTTCGCCGACGGCTGGAGGATCTTCTCGCCGGCGGACGTCCACTGCTGTTCCAGGAGGGCGTCGAGCTGCGCGCCGGTCAGCGACGTCACGCCCATCACGTTGCTGAACGGCTGGACGGCGAACGCCTCGCCGTAGGTGACGACGCCGTCGCCCTCGGAGCCGCTCGCCGCGTAGGTGAGGTCGGTGCGGACGCCGCCCGGGTTCATCAGCGCGACCTGGGCGCCGAGGTCCTTGGTGCCGGCCAGCTGGGCGTCGGCGATGACGTCGCCGAGCGCCGTCTCACCGGCCCCGGACGGGGTGCGGGTCAGATCGGCGGTGATCTTGCCGATGGGCTTGTCGGCGATCGTGGAGACGCGCTCCTTCCAGGTCTGGACGAACTTCTCCGTCGCCGGGTCCGGCGCGACGTCCCGCGTCACGACGTGGTTGTCGCCCTTGACCGAGGAGCGGACGATGTCGCCGGTCCGCCGGTTCACCTTGAGGTTCACCTCGGTGATCACGCGGCCGAAGGACGAGCCGGAGGAGAACAGCCGCGGGTCGCCCTTCGGGTCCTTCACCGAGCAGATGTACTGCTGGTGGGTGTGGCCCGAAAGGACCATGTCGATCTCGGGATCGGCCTGCTGCGCGATGCGGGTCCCGGCGCCGGGGACGGTGCCGCACTCGTCCGGCCGCTCGTCCGCCTTGACCTGGTCGCCCTCGTGGACGAGCAGCACCATCGCGCGGACGTGCCGGCGCTTCAGCTCGCGGGCCGCCCGGTTCGCGGCGGCGACCTCGTCCTCGAACTTCAAGTCCTTGATGCCCTCGGCGGTGACGATGCTCGGCGTGGTCTTGGTGACGACGCCGATGAACCCGACGCGGACGCCGTTGACGCGGCGGATCGTCCACGGCCTGATCGCCGGCCGGTCGTTCTTCTTCAGCAGGACGTTCGCGCCGAGGTAGTCGAACTCGGCGCCGCGCCACTTGCCGGCGGGCGAGCAGCCGTCGACGGGGTGGCAGCCGCCGTTCTGCAGGCGCATCAGCTCCTGGTAGCCCTCGTCGAACTCGTGGTTGCCGACCGCGGATGCCGTCACGCCGATGTCGCCCATGAACTGCACGGACGGCTCGTCGTGGTAGGCGGCGGAGATCAGCGGCGAGGCGCCGACCAGGTCGCCCTGGGCGACCGTGAGGGTGTCGCGGTCGCGCAGCTGCTTGAGGTGGGCCGCGATGTAGGCGGCGCCGCCGGCGTCGACGGTCTTGCCGTTCTCGTCGATGGCCCGGCCGGAGCTCCCGGACGGCGGTTCGAGGTTGCCGTGGAAGTCGTTGAGGGCGAGCAGCCGCACGGACGCGGTCGGTACGGGGTGCGCGGCGGCGGGTTGCGCGGCCACGCCCACGACCGTCAGCCCCGCCGTGGCGCAGGCCAGGATGGTGCGTCGTCGAGTCATTCTGTGGACGGTAGGTTCGCCCGGCATACGGTTCCCGGCGGCTCGATGACGTTTTTGTGACAACTTGAACAGGGTCGAGTCGATCACCCCCTTCGTCCGGCCCTGTTCGTCGGGCCCTGTTCGTCGGGCGCCGCTCGTCGGGCGCCGCTCGTCGGGCGCCGCTCGTCGGGCGCCGCTCGTCCCGCATAGGGTGGGGGCCGTGAGTGAGCTGCGGGCGCGCGGGACGCCGGGGGACGGTGAGGTCGCCGGGGCGCTGGCGCTGGCCGAGGCCGCGGCGGACGCCGACGGTGTGGGGCCGCTGTCCGAGCACGCGCTGCTGGCGCTGCGCGGCGGCCGGCCCGGGCTCGCGATCTCCGAAGGCGGCGTGGTCGTCGCCTACGCCCATGTCGACCCGGCGACTGAGGAGGAGCCGGCGGCGGGGGAGCTGGTCGTCCATCCGGAGCATCGGCGCCGGGGCCACGGGCGGCGCCTGCTGCGGGCTCTGAAGGACGAGGCCGGCGGGCCGCTGCGGGTGTGGGCGCACGGCGATCTTCCGGCCGCGGCGGCCCTCGCGGAGTCGGAGGGGATGGCGCGGGTCCGCGCGCTGTTCCAGATGCGGCGCCCCGCAGCCGGGCCGCTGCCCGAAACGCGCGTCGCAGAAGGCGTCGCACTCCGCACCTTCGAGCCGGGGCAGGACGAGGAGGCGTGGCTCAAGGTGAACGCCCGCGCCTTCGCCGACCACCCCGAGCAGGGCGCCTGGACGATGGCCGACGTCCGCGAGCGCGAAGCCGAGGAGTGGTTCGACCCCGCCGGCTTCTTCCTCGCCGAGCGGGACGGCCGGCTCGCCGGGTTCCACTGGACGAAGACGCACCCGGGCGGCATCGGCGAGGTCTACGTCGTCGGCGTCGACCCGGACGCGCAGGGCCTCGGCCTGGGCCGCACCCTCACCCTCGCGGGCCTGCACCACCTGCGCGACACCGGCCTCGACCAGATCATGCTCTACGTGGACGAGTCGAACACCGCCGCCGTCCGGCTGTACGAGTCGCTGGGCTTCACCCGGTACGCCGTCGACGTCATGTACGGCGCCTCCTAGCGTGCGGTTCGGCCCCTGTACGGGCCCTCGACCCCGATTTTGGGCTTCTGAGCTGCGCCGTTAACCCGGCGTCCATGCCAAATCGGGACATTCTTCTTAGTCGTGCTCGTCCCCGTTCATCTGTCGTTCATCCGGAGCGGGGCGGCTGGTCACCTCGCCTGCCTAGCGTCGCATTCGACGGCGAACCCGCCGTCCGGCCGACGTGGGCGCGGGCGGCTCGGGGGAGCCGCCCGACCAAACTAAGAGGAGACCCTCCGGTGAAGAACGGTTCCCGACTCGCCGCCCTTGGCGGTGTAGTCGTAGCGGGGGCGCTGGCCCTCTCCGCCTGCGGGAGCGACGACAACAACTCGCCGGGCTCGGCCGTCGCGCCCTCCGGTGATATCGACTGCGCCAAGGCCAGCGTCAACGCGGCCGGTTCCAGCGCGCAGAAGAACGCGGTCGAGGAGTGGACGAAGCTCTACGCGTCCAAGTGCGCGGGCGCCAACCTGAACTACCAGCCGAGCGGCTCGGGTGCGGGCATCCAGGCGTTCACGAGCGGGCAGGTGTCGTTCGCCGGCTCCGACTCGTCCCTCAAGCCCGAGGAGGCCGCGGCCGCGCAGAAGCGCTGCCAGGGCAACCCCGCGCTGAACCTGCCGATGGTCGTCGGCCCGATCGCGGTGGTCTACAACGTCCAGGGCGTGGACGGGCTGAAGGTGTCGCCCGAGACGCTCGCCGGCATCTTCGCCGGCAAGATCAAGACCTGGAACGACCCGGCGATCGCCAAGGAGAACGACGGCGCGAAGCTGCCGTCCGACCCGATCAAGCCGATCTACCGCTCGGACGAGTCCGGCACCACGGACAACTTCACGAACTACCTGCACACCACCGCGCCGAAGACCTGGACGTGGGAGAAGGCCAAGAAGTGGCCGAACTCCACCGGCCAGGGCGCGCCCAAGTCCGACGGCGTCACCAGCCAGGTGAAGAGCACTGCGGGCTCGATCTCCTACGTCGAGATGTCGTACGCGGAGACCAACAAGCTGCAGACCGCGCACGTGAAGAACGGCGCCGGCGAGTACACCGAGCTGTCCCCGGACAGCGCGTCCAAGGCCATCGCGGGGGCGAAGGTCGCCGGCACCGGCAACGACGTCGCGCTGAAGATCGACTACGCGACCAAGGAGCCGGGCGCCTACCCGATCGTCCTGGTCACCTACGAGATCGCGTGCCAGAAGGGGCTGCCCGCCGAGCAGGCCGGGTTCGTCAAGTCCTTCCTCACCTACACCTCCAGCGCGGACGGCCAGAAGATCCTGACCGGCAAGGGCTACGCGCCCCTGCCGCAGAGCGTGCTGACCAAGGTCCAGGCGTCCGTGAAGGCCCTGTCGTAGTGAAGGCCCTGTCGTACGAAGGCGCAGTCGTAGTGAAGGCCCTGTCCTAGTGAAGGCACAGTCCTGACAGCGGACGACGGAACGCGCCGCCCCGCCGCCGACTCCTTCGGCGGCGGGGCCGACGCGGCTTCCGCCGACATGATCGAAGGAGGACGTCCCGTGACGAGCGAGACCGGCGCCCGGACGGCGGCCGCCGCCCGGCGCCACGCCGGCGGCGTGCGGATGGGCACCGGCCGGGCCGGCGACAGGATCTTCGTTTCGGCGGCCCGCGGCTCCGGCATCGCGGTGCTGCTGATCATGGCCGCGATCGCGGCGTTCCTCGTCTGGAAGGCCATACCGGCGCTCCAGGACAACAAGGCGAACTTCCTCACCGCCGAGGAGTGGAACCCGAACGCGACGCCGCCGCGGTTCGGCATCGCCCAGCTCGCGTTCGGCACGGTCGTGTCGTCGCTGCTGGCGATGCTGATCGCGACGCCGGTGGGGGTGGGCATCGCGCTGTTCATCTCCTTCTACTCGCCGCGGCGGCTGGCCTCCGGCCTCGGCTACGTCGTCGACCTGCTCGCCGCCGTGCCGAGCATCGTCTACGGCCTGTGGGGCCTCGCCTTCCTGTCCCAGCACATGGAGGGCATCAGCAGGTTCCTCAACTCCGTGCTCGGCTGGATCCCGCTGTTCGGCGGCGACTCCCCGGGCAAGAACTCGATCTTCACCGCGTCCGTGGTGCTCGCGATCATGATCCTGCCGATCATCTCGTCGATCTCCCGCGAGGTGTTCCTCCAGGTCCCGCGGGCCAACGTGGAGGCCGCCCTCGCGATCGGCGCCACCCGCTGGGAGATGATCCGGATGGCGGTGCTGCCCTACGGCCGCTCCGGCATGATCGGCGGCGCGATGCTCGGCCTCGGCCGCGCGATGGGCGAGACGATCGCCGTCGCGATGGTGCTGACGTTCGTCCCCGGCATCAACGTCCACCTGCTGGAGAACGGCGGCGCGACGTTCGCGTCCAACATCGCCAACAGCTTCGCCGAGGCGTCCGTCACCGGGCGCGGCGCGCTGATCGCCTCCGGCCTGGTGCTGTTCGTCATCACCCTGCTCGTCAACATGGCCGCCCGCGCGGTCGTCGCACGCCGGAAGGAGTTCGTGTGACCACGCTGTCGACCGGCAGAGGCCCTGCCGGCAAGGCGGCCGGCCCGAGCCTGACCTCGGTGTCGGCCGGCCGCAAGGTCAAGGACCGGGTCGTCCAGGGCCTGGTCTACCTGGCGTTCCTGCTGGCCCTCGTCCCGCTCGTGTCGGTGCTGTGGACGGTCGTCGTCAACGGCGCCAAGCGCCTGGACCCGACGTTCTTCCAGTTCTCCATGAACGCCGTCAGCGGCAGCGACAAGGGCGGCGGCGCCTACCACGCGATCATCGGCACCCTGGAACAGGTCCTGATCACCAGCCTGATCGCCGTCCCGATCGCCGTGCTCACCGCCATCTACCTGGTGGAGTACGCCGGGAACGGCCGGCTCGGCAAGCTGATCAGCTTCACCGTGGACGTCATGACGGGCATCCCGTCCATCGTCGCGGGCCTGTTCGTGCTGGCGCTGTGGCTGCTGACCTTCGGGTTCGACTACTCCGGCCTCGCCGGGTCGCTCGCCCTGACGATCCTGATGATCCCGACCGTGGTGCGCGCCACGGAGGAGATGCTGAAACTCGTCCCGAACGACCTGCGCGAGGCGTCCTACGCGCTCGGCGTGCCGCGCTGGCGGACGGTCTGCTTCGTCGTCCTGCCGACCGCGATGACCGGGATCGTCACCGGCGTGATGCTGGCCGTCGCCCGCGTCATGGGGGAGACGGCGCCGCTGCTGCTCACGATCTTCTTCACCAAGGCGATCAACAACGACCCGTTCACCGGCCCGCAGGCGTCGCTGCCCACCTTCATCTGGGAGCAGGCCGCCGACCCCAGCCAGAACTCGATCGACCGGGCCTGGACGGGCGCCCTGGTCCTGATCGGAATCATCATGCTGCTCAACCTGGTCGCCCGGTTCGTCGCCCGGCGCAAGGCCCCCACGGGCCGCTGACCCAGCTGACCCGGCCGACCCAGAGAAGGGAAACCATGGCCAAGCGGATCGAGATCTCCGGGCTGCACGCCTACTACGGCGGCGTCCACGCCATCGAGGACATCTCGATGACCGTCGAGCCGCGCTCGGTGACGGCGTTCATCGGGCCGTCCGGCTGCGGCAAGTCCACGTTCCTGCGCACGCTCAACCGGATGCACGAGGTCATCCCGGGCGCCCGCGTCGAGGGCAAGGTCATGCTGGACGACGAGGACCTGTACGACTCGTCCGTCGACCCCGTCGCGGTGCGCCGCGTCGTCGGCATGGTGTTCCAGCGGCCCAACCCGTTCCCCACCATGTCGATCTACGACAACGTCGCGGCCGGCCTGAAACTGAACGGCGTCCGCCGCAAGTCCCGCCTCGACGAGACCGTCGAGGAGTCCCTGCGCGGCGCCAACCTGTGGAACGAGGTCAAGGACCGCCTCGGCAAGCCCGGCGCCGGCCTGTCGGGCGGTCAGCAGCAGCGCCTCTGCATCGCCCGCGCCATCGCCGTCCAGCCGCAGGTCCTGCTGATGGACGAGCCGTGCTCGGCCCTCGACCCCATCTCCACCCTCGCGATCGAGGACCTGATCGAGAAGCTGAAGACGCAGTACACGATCGTCATCGTCACCCACAACATGCAGCAGGCCGCCCGCGTCAGCGACCGCACCGCCTTCTTCAACATCGCCGGCACCGGCAAGCCGGGCAAGCTCATCGAGATAGACGAGACCAGCAAGATCTTCGCCAACCCGGAACAGAAGGCCACCGAGGACTACATCACAGGCCGCTTCGGCTGAATTCTTGGCCTGCTGTGTTCATGGCAGTCCCCTCCTCCTTCGGGCCTGGCGGCCCTCCATCGTCGGGTACTGCGGGCGATCGCTGCATCGCTCCGGCTCGCCTGGGGGGCTCGCTGCGCGATCAGGGTCTCGCTTCGCTCGCCCCCGCCTTCGGACGCGATCGCGCGGCCTTGGGTTGTCGCGTGGTTGCGGTGGTGGCTGAGGTCGCCGCGCTGGCGGTGCGGGCGCTGGCACGCCGCCGCAGCGTCACCGGCACACCGGCACGGGCGGTCGCAGTAGTGGGTACTGCTTTGTAATTTCGCTTGGTGCGGTGCTTGGTGCGGTGCTTGGCGTTGGCTTGTGGGTTGAGGGGCCTGTGTAGCCGTCGATGGGGGCGGGTGAACTTCACCGCCCTCGTCCATCGCGGCCTTCGTGCTGGTGGGCTGTACGGATTCCGGTACCGGCGCGCCGATTGTCCAAGTGGAGCGGTAGTGGGGGGGTTGCCGTCCGCGATCGTTCCGACTCGCCGTGCGACGAAACCCTTGCCGTCGGCGCCTGGGTGAGGATGATGGCTGATGTAGCCGTGGATGAGAGGCGGTATGTCCGGTGACGGTGGCCTTGGAGGCCGGGGTCGTCGTGTCTTCTTGCCGCTGATCGTCACGACCGCCGTCCTGGCGGCGGGCTGTGCGCGGGACGGGGCGTCCGGTCATGGCGAGCCGATGGTTCAGGCGGGGCGGGCGCATTGCGGGCAGGGCTGGAGTCATTCGGACGCCGGTACGCAGACGCTGGTCGTTCACAATGGCGACGCCGCCGCGGTCGATGTCACGGTTGTCGACCCGTCGGGTGGGGCCGTCTATGCCGAGCTTGAGGACGTAGGGCCGGGGGCGACCCGGCCGATGCGCGTCAGCCTCGGCGCCGGGACGTATGTCGTCAGATGTCTGCCGGAGGACGCGGCCGTCGTGACCGGGCCGCGCGTTCGGGTGACCGGGTCCGGCGGGGGCGCCCGGGGCGTCCGGCCGCTTACGCGCAATGACCTGTATCCGGCGGTGCGTGCTTATCGGGCGTATGTCACCGAGGGGCTCGGTAAGCTGGAGGCGCGCACGGACTCGTTGCTCGACGCCGTCCGCGCGGAGGACCTGGGCGGGGCGCGGGAGGCTTGGCTGCCGGCGCATCTGGCCTATGAGCGGCTCGGCGCGGCCTACGGGACGTTCGGTGACTTCGCGGACGAGATCGACGGGCGTCCGGCCGGGCTGGCGAAGGGCGTCCACGACCCGGAGTTCACCGGGTTCCACCGGGTGGAGTGGGGGTTGTGGCACGGGGAGTCCGCCGGGTCCCTGCGGGGACCGGCCGAGCGGCTGGCCCGTGATGTGAAGGCGCTGTGGGACGACTTCCCCCGGCAGCAGATCGATCCCGGCGATCTCGGGCTGCGTGCCCACGAGATCCTTGAGAACACGCTCCAGTTCGAGTTGACAGGGAAGGCCGACCAGGGGAGCGGGACGGCGCTCGCTACGGCCGCCGCGAACCTGGACGGGACCCGGGCGGTGCTCGATCCGCTGCGTCCGCTGCTGAAGGGCCGGATGCCGGGGCTGGCCGAGATCGACACCTGGCTCGACCGGACGTCTGGCCTGCTCAGCGCCCAGCACCGGCACGGGGAGTGGACGCCGCTGGACCGGCTGAGCACCCTGGAGCGGGAACGCATCGACGGGGCCGCCGGTGAACTCGTGGAGCGGCTGGCGTCGGTCGCGACCGTCGCGGCGGTTCGGAGATCGTCATGAGGGTGCCGGAGTGAGCGGGCCGGGGCGCAGGTCGTTCCTGCGCGGTGCGCTGGCCGCCGGGGTCGCGGGCGCGGCGGTCCGGGGCGGCCCGGCCGCGGGTGTGGAACGGTCCAGCTCGTTCCATGGCGTCCATCAGGCCGGGATCCTGGACGAGCCGCAGCCCCGCGCGATCGTCGTGGCGTTCGACGTGATCGCCGAGGGGCGGGACGAGCTCCGGGAGCTGTTCCGCGCACTGACGGACCGGGCCCGAGCGCTGACCGGCGGCGGGGCGCCGCCCCAGGCCGGCGTCACCGGGCCGCCGCCCGACTCCGGGATTCTCGGCGCCGACGCCCCCGCGGGCGACCTCACGGTGACCGCGTCGGTCGGGGCGTCACTGTTCGACGACCGCTTCGGCCTGGCCGGGCGCCGTCCCGCCCGGCTGACCGGGATGCGGACGTTTCCGAACGACGACCTCGACTCCGCCTGGTGCCACGGCGATCTGCTGCTGCGGTTCGGCGCGTCCGACGAGGACACCGTCCTGCACGCGCTGCGGGACGTCTGCCGGCACACGCGCGGCGCCATGCAGATCCGGTGGCGGACGAACGGCTTCAGCAGCCGGCCGCGTCCGTCCGGCACACCCCGCAACCTGATGGGCTTCAAGGACGGCATCGCCAACCCTGACGCTTCGCGCGTCGCTGACATGGACCGCCTCGTCTGGGTCGCGCGGGACGGCTCCGAACCCGGCTGGACGGCCGGCGGGACGTACCAGGTCGTCCGGCTGATCCGGATGCTGGTGGAGTTCTGGGACCGGGTCGGCCTCGCCGAGCAGGAGCGCATGTTCGGCCGCAACCGCGAGACCGGTGCGCCCCTCGACGGCACGCGGGAGCGGGACGTCCCGCGCTACGCCGAGGACCCGATCGGCAATGTCATTCCGCTGACCAGCCACATCCGGCGCGCGAACCCGCGCGTCGCCGACACCGAGGACAGCCGGATCCTGCGCCGCGCCTGGAACTACGACCGTGGCGTGGACGAGGCCGGGAACCTCGACATGGGGCTGGTCTTCACCTGTTTCCAGCAGGACCCGCGGCGCCAGTTCGAGGCCGTCCAGGAACGGCTGGAGGACGAGCCGCTCACCGACTACATCTCTCCGTTCGGCGGAGGCTATTTCTTCACACTTCCGGGTGTCGTGGACGCCTCGGACCACTTCGGCAGGGCATTGCTCGTGTAGGGCGTTGCTTTCGTAGGGAAGAAGGAGGAGGCATGCGCAAGCTCACAGCTACGGCCGCATCGGTGGTGACGGTCGGTGCGCTCGCGGCCCTGGGAGCCGGCTGCGCTTCCGGAACGGGCGGCGTCGCCCGTCCCGCGCGCACGCCGGGAAAGCCCGCGTCGACCCGGACCCCGATCAAACACGTCGTGGTCATCTACGGGGAGAACATCTCCTTCGACCACTACTTCGGGACGTATCCGAAAGCGGCGAACACCGACGGAACGCCATTCCATGCGGCGAAGCACACACCAAAGGTCGACGGGCTGACCAAGGGGCTGCTGAAGCACAACCCCAACCGGTACAACCCCAAGCGGCTCAGCCCGTCCCAGGCGCTCACCTGCGACCAGAACCACGGCTACGGCGCCGAGCAGCAGGCCGTCAATGGCGGCCGCATGGACAAGTTCGTCGAGTTCACCGAACATGACAAATGCACTGGGCAGCCGATCCTGTTCGGCGAACCCGGCCTAGTCATGGACTACTTCGACGGCAATACCGTCACCGCCATGTGGAACTACGCCCAGAACTACGCCATGAGCGACAACTCGTGGGACTCGGTCTTCGGCCCGTCCACTCCCGGCGCCCTCGACCTCATCTCAGGCCAGACGCACGGCGGCTACGCGGTCGACCCGAAAACGCACAAGAAGGTCTCCGACCCGTCCGTGGTGGCCTCCCCGGACGGAAACGGCATCGGGACGGTCATCAACGACCCCGATCCCGCCTTCGATGACTGCTCCGGCAACAACCACACGTCCGAGAACAACCTCGCGGTGATGACCGGCCGCAATATCGGCGACCTCCTCAACGCCAAAAGCGTCACGTGGGGCTGGTTCGAAGGCGGCTTCCGTCCGACCGGCACGAAGAACGGCTACAAGGTGTGCGGCGCGGCCCACGCCAACATCGGCAAGAACCAGGTCATCGACTACAGCCCGCACCACGAGCCGTTCCAGTACTACAAGTCAACGGCCAACGAGAAGCACCTGCCGCCGTCGTCAGTCTCGGCGATCGGCCGCACCGACCAGGCCAACCACCAATACGACCTGACCGATTTCGTCGCCGCCCTGGCCGCGCACAGCATGCCCGCCGTGTCGTTCCTCAAGGCCCCCTCCTATCAGGACGGCCACGCCGGCTACTCCGACCCCCTGGACGAGCAGAAGTTCGTAGCGTCCACCGTCAACAAGATCGAGAAGTCCCCGGAGTGGAAGTCGACCGCGGTGGTCCTCGCCTACGACGACTCGGACGGCTGGTACGACCACGCCCGCCCGCACATCACCAACGGCTCGAACGACCCCGCCCAGGACCAGCCCGCATGCCGCCGCGTCCAGGCGTCCGGCGGCTACAAGGACCGCTGCGGCCCCAGCCAGCGCCTCCCGATGATCGTGATCTCCCCGTACGCGCAGGTCAACCATGTGGGCCACCGCGAGCTGGAGCAGACGTCGATCATCCGCTTCATCGAGGACAACTGGTCCACCGGCCGGATCGGTGACGCCTCCTTCGACGCCCGTGCCACCACCCTGGCCGGACTGTTCGACTTCCGCCACCCGAAGGCCGATCGCCTGCTCCTCACCCCTGACACAGGCGCCGTCATAGGCGGCTCCTGACCACCATCGCCACGGTCGTGTTTCGGTAGTTCGTGCTCGCGTTTACGAGTGTTCGTGTGTTCGGTGAATTGTGGTGGGGGCGGCGCTGCGTACGGGGCCGCCCCTCCAAAGTCAAGGGCGCTTCGCGTCGCTTCGCGATGGGACTCCGTCCCACCCTTGACTTTGGAGCCTCTGCGGCCCCTGAGTGCAGCTTTCGTCGGGCAGGCTCCGCCTGCCCTCTGCCCGACGCGCCGCCCCCACCCCTCCAAGAGGGTCACCGGGAAAGTAGGGTCACCCGGAGTCCGTCCATAAAACCAACACTGAACCTTTTTCAACGTGCGTTGAGCTCGCGGTTCTGGAGGACGTGGATGGCCTTGGCCAGGTGACCGGCCCGGTGCGGGCAGCAACGTAGCTTGGTCAGGATCTTCCAGTTCTTGAGCTGCGCGTTCGCTCGTTCGCCCGGTCCGCGGAGCTTGGCGTGGGAGTGGTTGGCGTCCTTGAGCGACTCGGGCTTGTCCTTGCCCTTGTAGGGCGTCTTGACGTGCGGGCCGGCGCCGACGTATCCCTTGTCGGCCGGCACCAGGAACCCGGCGGCGGCCAGCGCGCGGACCAGGCCCCAGATCCTGGCGGCCTTCAGGTCATGGACCGAGCCGGGCAGCGGGCCCGACACCCACACGATGGTTCCGTCCGGTGAGGCGATCACCTGTAGATTCATGCCGTGCTTCTTGTGCTTGCCAGAATAGAAAGGCCGGTCGGCCGCTACGCGGTCGATCGGGATGAGCGTGCCGTCCATGATCAGGTAGAGCAGCCCGTCCTTGCGGGCCTTGGCCAGTGCCCGGCTGAGTTTGGGTGATCGGGCCGACAGCAGCGCTACGGTCTCGTTGACGTAGCGCCCTACCGTTGTGAATGAGCCCGATGGGTTCCTTTGGGACTGGATGATCGGGTGGTGCGGGTGCGGCAGGGATGGCTTACGTATCGCTGTCTTTGATGGCTTGCTTGGCTGTGCCCCCTGCCTCGCCCTGCTTCTTCCTGACCGCTGGATTAGGCACTGCGGTTGATCGCTATGTAGGGCGGAGTCGGCGGGGAGAGGCTGCACTTCCATCGGATCGACGAGAGGAACGTGCTGGTGGGCGTGGTCGTGGGAATCGACGTTGCCAAGGAGGTCCACTGGGCTGAGATCAAGATCGCTGAGGGTGGGAAGGTGGTGTCCAGCCACCGGGTGGACAACACTCCGGAGAACGTCAGCGCCCTGATCGGCGAGATCAAGGACGTTGAGGTCGAGCACGGGCCGGCGCTGGTGGGTATCGACATCCTGGGCGGGATCGCCTCGTTGCTGCAGACGATGATGCTGGAAGCCGGCCTGGTGGTGGTCCACGTGCCTGGGCTGGCGGTCAACCGGGCTCGCCGTGGAACCCGCGGCGGTGAGAACAAGAGCGATCCGAAGGACGCCAAGGTCATCGCCGACCAGGTGCGGATGCGGGACGACCTGCGTCAGGTCGCAGCCACGCGCGAGGAAGACGTCGAACTGCGGCTGCTGACCGCGCGGCGCGCTGAGCTGGTGGAGGACGCCAGCCGGCGAGCCAACCGGCTGCGGGCACTGCTCAACGCCATCCACCCGGGCCTGGAGCGGCACGTCGAGGTGACCGGGAAGACCTGGCTGCACCTGCTCACCCGCTACGTCACTCCGGCCGAAATCCGAGCGGCCGGGCGAACACGCGTCCTGGCTCACCTGCGCAAACTCCGGTGGGTCAAGGACACGGTCCTGATCAGGATCACCGAGACGGCCGTGGGCTCCGCGCAACGACAGCGGGTCAGCATGCCCGGTGAGAAGGTCACCGCCGAGCTGGTCAAAGAGACCGCGGCAGAGGCCCTGGCCGCCCGCGACCGCCTGGCCGCGCTCGACAAGCGCATCCAGGAAACCCTCGACCGCCATCCCGACGGGGCGCTGGTCGCGAGCCTGCCCGGCATGGGCCCCATCATGACCGCGGAGTTCCTCGCCGTGACCGGCGGCATCAGCCGTTTCGCCACCGGCGATCAGCTCGCCGCCGCCGCAGGCCTGGCGCCCGTCCTCAAACAATCCGGCAAGAGCCGCCACCTGCAACGCGCCCGCTCCGGCGACCGCGCCCTCAAACGGGTCTTCTACCAGTCGGCGTTCTGCGCCATCGGACACGACCCCGCCAGCACCGACTTCTACCGGCGCAAACGAGCCGAAGGCAAGAACCACCAGCAAGCCGTACTCGCCCTGGCCCGACGCCGCGTCAACGTCCTGCACGCCATCCTCCGAAAGCGACACCCCTACAGCACCGACTACACGCCCGCAGCGGCTTGACAAAGCCATTAGGCAGCCAGGCGGTGCTGGTCCCGACCCCAAACCCGCCGCCGAGTTGCGCGAACGTCTCCCCGTTCTTCAGGTAGGCCAGCGTCATCAGCGCCTGCATGCCCGCCGGCAGCGCCCGGCCCTTGCTGCCGCTCTGCTTGCGGTGGCGGCCGACGACGCCGGTCACGTACTGCAGGGTCTGACGCGACAACGGCAGCGAAGAACGATAGAAAAGCATAGGAAGCCTCTGGTGGGGGCGGTGGGTTGTGAGAGATCACCCGTCCTACCAGGGCTTCTTTATGTCTCCGGGTCCGCCGCACCGTCCGCGATCATGCTGTGATCACCCCGTCCCCCGACGCTGGTGAAAAACGTTCACTGAAACGACATTCTGCTGAGTGGCCGCTCCGACTATCTCCACGGTGACAAAATGCAGGCCGGATTACGGTGCGAAGCCGGAGGCCGATTCGATAATATGTTCGCATGAGTTTAGTCGCGGTCGACCTCGACTCGGCGTCCACCATGGAATTGGTGCACGCCGCGTCGGTGATCGCCGCCGAACTCGCCCGCCGTACGCCACCGGAATCGGCGGCGGCATGCATGGAACTCACCGAAACCCTCACCGCCGCCACCGACATGCATGAGGCCGCCCTGTCCGGCCTCATCGAGATGGTCGAGCGACACAAGGAAGTGCAGCGCTGGGGCTTCCCCTCCACCCGGTCATGGCTGCGGTCCCGGCTCGGCATGCGCGAGTCCCGCGCCAAGGAACGCCTCACCCTCGCCCGCCAGTGGCACCGACTCCCCAAGGTCACCGAACGGTGCACGACCGGTGACCTGTCATTCGGATACGCCGCCACCATCGCCGACGCCGTCACCCGCCTCAACGATGACGACTGCGCCCAGGCTGAAGACATCCTGCTCGACATGGTCGACCAGGACTTCTCCGCCGGAAAGGTCGCCTCCTTCGGCAAACGGATCCGCGACGTCATCGCCGAACGCGACGGCACCGAACGCCCCGACACCGACTCGCGGCGCGGCTACGAACGGTCCTGGATCGACTCCACCCGCTCCCTGGACGGCGGCCGCTACATCAAAGGCTGGCTCAACCCCGAAGACGCCGCCATCTGGGATGGCACCCTAGCCCCGCTGGCCAAACCCGCCGGAACCGACGACCACCGCGACCTGCCCGAACGCACCGCCGCCGCCCTCACCTCCGTACTGGCGGGCGGGCACCGCGCCACCAAAGTCACCGTCATCTGCGACCTGGACACCCTCACCGGCGGTACCGCACCGGCCCGCCTCACCGACGGCACCTCCATCCCCGCACCCCAAGCACGCCGCATCGCCCTCACCGCAGGCGTCTCACC
>NZ_SMKY01000129.1 GCF_004349235.1 Actinomadura darangshiensis
CATCCCACCTGTTCAACCCCAGAACCATCCCCGCAGGCGCGGGGCCGACTTGGTCTGGGGGTCGACGTCGCCGACTGTGCGCGAACCATCCCCGCAGGCGCGGGGCCGACGCGGCCCTCCCCCACTCCACCGCGCCCGCCGACGAACCATCCCCGCAGGCGCGGGGCCGACCAGCCCGATGTGCAGCGCGGTCGCGACGGCGGGGAACCATCCCCGCAGGCGCGGGGCCGACGTATCGATCGCCGCATACCAGACGACCCGCCAGGAACCATCCCCGCAGGCGCGGGGCCGACGCGACGACCTTGTAGGTGACGCCGCCGGCGAACGAACCATCCCCGCAGGCGCGGGGCCGACCGCCGCTGGGGCGACTGTACCGCCTCCATGCGCGAACCATCCCCGCAGGCGCGGGGCCGACGAAGTGTAGAACGCTGTAGCAAGCTATGGGCTGGAACCATCCCCGCAGGCGCGGGGCCGACCCGTCCTTGTTCGTGTCCTGGGTGTCCAGCCGCGAACCATCCCCGCAGGCGCGGGGCCGACCCGCTGTGGACGCTGATCGTGGCGAGCAGATCGGAACCATCCCCGCAGGCGCGGGGCCGACGCGTTGCGGTGGCCCTTGTGGTCGGCGTCCATCGAACCATCCCCGCAGGCGCGGGGCCGACTCCAGCACATGGCTTCTCAAAGCCGTGTGCCATGAACCATCCCCGCAGGCGCGGGGCCGACGATCTGGAAGAGCGAGTAGAGGCCGGAGCTGAGGAACCATCCCCGCAGGCGCGGGGCCGACGTTTGCCGGCGGCATTGGACCGCCGAAGCTCGGGAACCATCCCCGCAGGCGCGGGGCCGACATCGTGCCGCTATCGCGGCGACCGGGCGCGCTCGAACCATCCCCGCAGGCGCGGGGCCGACGCGCACGCACTGCACGAGCAAAGCCGGAACGTCGAACCATCCCCGCAGGCGCGGGGCCGACGCAGCCCTCGCCCTCCAGGTAGGAGGGAGCCCAGAACCATCCCCGCAGGCGCGGGGCCGACCCACTCGTCGTGAGCTGCCGAAACGCTCGCCACGAACCATCCCCGCAGGCGCGGGGCCGACGATCTAGCCGCCGTCGTGCTGCGGGTGGCGCGGGAACCATCCCCGCAGGCGCGGGGCCGACGTCACCGCTCTGGTCGGTGGCGCCCCACCGGGAGAACCATCCCCGCAGGCGCGGGGCCGACTCCACCTCGGCGAACCCGCCGAGCACGATCGAGGAACCATCCCCGCAGGCGCGGGGCCGACAGGATCGGGCCCGGCACGTCGAACCGGGTCGGGGAACCATCCCCGCAGGCGCGGGGCCGACACTTGCTGACCTGCGACGTTAGCAAGAGTAGGGCTGATTTTCATTCGGTTGGTTTGTGATCATGCTCGTGCCATCCGGCCGTGATGATCTTACTGTGCACCGTGTTTCAGACATGAAAGTTGTTTTGTCGGCGTGCTTCGCTACCGTCCGGGTGTGAGTATCGAAGGGCCAATCCTGTGCACGCAAGATCCTCTTGGGGCCCTGTGGGCAAAGAGCGCGAGCAAAGTTGGTGGCCAGGTCAATCCGTGAGTCCGCCGGGCGTTGGACGGTATCGCTGGCAGAAGTGGGGGACGAAGGTTGTTCGCATGGGTGTGTTGCATCCATGACATCGGTAAGTCTACCCCTGCGTTCCAGCATATGGATTCTGCTACTGCTCGCCCGGGTTCTGGGCGGGGGTGGCTCGGATGGTCCCGGGCGGCGCGGGGGCGACCGTCGCGCCGGCGAGATGGAGGGGCTCGGGGCGGACGACGCTCGCTGACCTGCAATGTTAGGCGGTGGTAGGCCAGTTTTCGTTTGGCTGGATACGAGCTTGCTCGTTTTTCATGCAACAAAGAGCGTCGGAGTATACGTCGATGCGTACCGGAATTCGTTTGCTGTCGGGGGGTTTGGTGGTTAGCGTGGAACATTCGGACGGCCAGCTGAATCTTCAACTCGGTGCACTGTGGGGGAAGTCAGCTGGGAAAGCCGGTGGCCGACCAAACTTGCTGATCTCCCATCTGCTGGATACAGCAGCCGTGGCGGAGCATATCTGGGATCATTATTTGGCCCCGAGGACGCGATCGTGGCTGGACAGGGTCGCTGGTGGGGTGGGGAGGGGGCGAGGCTTCTTCAGTTGGTTGTGCGGGATGCACGACTGCGGGAAGGCGACGCCCGCCTTCCAGAGCATGGACGACGCTGGGGCCGCCGCGGTGCGCCGAGCCGGACTCGGGTGGTCACCGCGCATGTTGGAGAAGGGGCGGTGGCGGCACGACCGGGCGGGAGGTCGGCTGGTCCGGGAGGTTTTGGCCACGGCAGGGTGGGATGGCGAGCAGATCGAGTGGGTATGGCCGCTGATCGCGGGACACCATGGCCTGTTTCCGCCTTTGGCGGGCTTGCGGCCGCCGAAGGCGGGGCTTGGCCATCATCAGGGAAAAGACCAGCAGTGGGCACGGGTTCAAGACGCGTTGGTCCAGATCTTCACTGAAGAGTTGGGGTTCGACGCCCCAAGCGCAGTTGAGCCTCACCGGGTTCCTACCCGTGCCCAGCAGCTCCATTTGAGCGGTCTGATCGTAATGGCCGACTGGATTGCCAGCAACGAACAACACTTCAAGGGAATAAATGATCTTCCGTCGATAAGTCTGGCACGGGCCCGCGATCGCGCGTCAGCCGCCTGGTCGGCGTTGGGTCTGCGAGGCGGCTGGGGAATGCGCCCGGTTCCTGAGCCCACCTTCTTCCAGGACCGCTTCGATGAACCTCCTCGTGAGTCTCAGATGCTGGTGATGCAAGTGGCGCGGCAAATGCCCCAGCCTGGTCTCATGATCGTCGAGGCCCCGATGGGGGAGGGGAAGACCAAAGCCGCGTTGGGGGCAGCTGAGATCGTCGGTGCTCGTTTCGGCGCAGACGGTGTGTTCGTCGGCATGCCTACTCAGGCGACAGCTGATCCGATGTTCACGCAGGTGCGCAAATGGGTCGAGCGGATCGAGCCCGGCTTGGGGGCCGAGGTCGCACTGCTGCACGGCAAGCGACGCTTCAACAAGGAGTGGCAATCGCTCCTGGAGGATGCTGGCCAGACCCCCGATGACCTGTACGGCACGATCGAGGAGGACGTGCAGTACGGCATGGGTCCAGTTGAATTGTGCGATGAGCCTGAACGCCGCGCGCCGGCGGAGTGGTTTCTTGGGGCGAAGCGGGGTCTTCTCACTCCGTTCGTGGTGGGGACGATTGATCAGTTGCTGTTCGCGGCGACTCGTACGAAGCATGTGATGCTGCGCGTGGCGGGCCTGACCGGCAAGGTCGTGGTGCTAGATGAGGTTCATGCGGCGGACGTCTACATGTCTCAATTCCTGGCCGAGGGGTTGTGGTGGCTGGGACAGGCGAGAACACCAGTGGTGTTGCTGTCGGCGACCCTCCCTCCAGGCCAGCGCCAGACCCTCGTGAAGGCATATCTCGCGGGCGCTGCTTCCCGGGAAGACGTCCCGGACGTCGCTATCCCAGAACCGCAGGGATATCCGAACGTCACCGCCGCGTGGCATGGGGAACCTGAGCCGAAGGTGCTGGTCCGCAGCACCTCGTCATGGCGAGCGGACCTGGCAGTGGGGATTGAGGTCCTAGCTGAGACAGAACAGGCGACAACGGCTCAGGGGCGGGGCGAATCCCCGGGCACCGCAGCCGTCGCCGAGTTGTTGGACACGCGGTTGCGGGAGGGCGGCTGTGCACTGGTCATCCGCAACACCGTCGACCGTGCGCAGGAGACCTATCAAGCACTGCGGCGCAGGTTCGGCCAGGATGTGCGTCTGCTTCATGGTCGCCTGCACGCCGCCCACCGGGCCGGACGGACCGAGCAGGCACTAGACCTGCTCGGTCCCAGGGCAGGAGGTGCTGGTGACCGTCCACGGCCGCGGTTGATATTGGTCGCGACGCAGCTGGCTGAGCAGTCCTTCGACGTTGACGTCGACTTGCTGATCACGGACCTGGCGCCGGTCGACTTGCTACTGCAACGCATTGGTCGGCTGCACCGGCATGCCCAGGTGCCAAGACCTGCACCAATACGCGCGCCACGCGTGGTCATCACGGGCTTCGCGCCCGTCGAAAGACAAGAGCCCAGCTTCATTGTCGGCAGCGAAGCTATCTACGGACGCTACCTGCTGCTCCGGACGGCGGCCCTGCTGGAGACGCAGCCGACCAAGTGGAGCATCCCGAGCCAGGTTCCCGAGCTCGTGGCACGCGTTTACGGCGACGACGTCGGCTGGATTCCGCAGACCTGGCGTAGCGCGGAGCGGAAGGCTTACGCGAGATGGGCGAAGGTGCAGCAGCAGCGGGCGGAGAATGCCCAGCCGTTCCTCCTGTCCAGGTTCGGCGAGCACGAGCGCCCCACTCTTGCGGGCGTCCACATCGGCGCGTCAAAAGAGGGCTTGGGGGACGAGAAGTTCCAAGCGCTTGTACGAGATGGCGAGCCCAGCATCGAAGCCATCCTCGTCCGCCATGACGGAGCGAGGTTCAGCACTCTCCAGGGCCGGCGGATCGCCGTCACGGGGGAGGAGCCTCCGCCGGAGCTGCTGGACGAACTACTGGGCGCCACCGTGCGTCTTCCGTCGTCACTCACCAGGTCAGCCGAACAGGAACTCAGCCTCTTGGACGGCTGGCGCGACCACCCTTGGCTCCGCCACAGCCGGGCCCTGATCATCCCCGAGTCCGGCATCGCGACCGTTGGCGAAGCACAGGTGAGCTACGACGAGTCGCTCGGTCTAGTGGTCAGGAGGAACCGAACCCGTTGACTGCCCGGTGTCGTCTGGTGGTTGACCAGACGACACCGGACGTATCCCCGCATCCGCGGGGTCAACGTGCGCTCCAACGTGCGCTCCAGTCACAGGCAGGAGCCATCCCCGCACGCCCTCGGAGTGACTTGGCGGGGCTCTAAGCCCACCTTCCCACCTTTCTAGTGCTGTGACCGGAAATGATCACCGGGTTGGTGGTCGTGGCGGTTGGATGTGAGGTGACGTCCGATCCGACCGCTGGAGGCATGGTGGCCGAGCCTGTCCGTGTGCGCAGACTGACCGACCAGGAAGGTCGGAGGCTGCAGCAGATCGTGCGCCGGGGCAGCGCCAACCCAGTGCGCTACCGGCGCGCGATGATGCTGCTGGCCTCGGCCGGCGGGAACCGGGTGCCGGTGATCGCGCAGCTGGTGCAAGCCGACGCGGACACCGTTCGCGATGTGATCCACCGGTTCAACGAGATCGGCCTGGCCTGCCTGGACCCTCAGTGGGCGGGAGGCCGTCCCCACCGACTCGGCACTGACGACGAGAACTTCGTCATCCAGACGGCCACCACCCGCCCGACCAAGCTCGGTCAGCCCTTCACCCGCTGGTCTCTGCGCAAGCTCGTTGCCTACCTGCGGAAAGTCCATGGTCAGGTCATCCGCATCGGCCGCGAGGCTTTACGTGGCCTGCTCGCCCGCCGCGGCGTCACCTTCCAGCGCACCAAAACATGGAAGGAATCCCCGGATCCCGAGCGGGAGGTGAAGCTGGACCGGATCGAGGAAGTGATGGACCGTTTCCCCGACCGGGTCTTCGCGTTCGACGAGTTCGGGCCGCTCGGGATCAGGCCGACCGCGGGTTCTGGCTGGGCCGAGCAGGGGCATCCCGACCGGCTGCCGGCCACCTACCACCGCACCCACGGCGTGCGCTACTTCCACGGCTGCTACTCGCTTGGTGACGACACCCTGTGGGGCGTCAACCGTCGGAAGAAGGGTGCCACGAACACGCTGGCCGCGCTGAAGTCGATCCGCGCTGCCCGGTCCGACGGCGCACCCATTTACGTAATCCTGGACAACCTGTCCGCCCGCAAAGGCACCGACATTCGCCGCTGGGCGAACAAGAACAAGGTCGAGTTGTGCTTCACCCCGACCTACGCCTCCTGGGCGAACCCGATCGAGGCGCACTTTGGACCGCTGAGGCAGTTCACCGTCGCCAACTCCAACCACCCCGTACAGACCCGGGCCCTGCACGCCTACCTGCGCTGGCGCAACGCCAACGCCCGCCACCGCGACGTCCTGGCCGCCGAACGAAAGGAACGCGCCCGCATCCGCAGCGAGAAAGGCATCCGCTGGGGCGGACGACCACTCGCCTTGGCAGCCTGACCGCCCCGCCCTGCCCCGCTGCCGCGCAACGTCAGGGACGCAGCGCCACCAGGAGATCAACCACGTAGGTCTCTTCCACCTCCTGGCGAGGAAAAATTCTGCCCAGCCGTTCACGCTCATCGACGAAAAACGCATGGCGAGCGGCGTCTTCAAGGACGAGGAATGCCGAGCGGCTGCCGATGTTGGCGAGATGCACGTCCAAAGAGACGGTGCGGCTCCAGCGCATTTGACGGCGCGCAACCCGCAGACCCGTCAGACCCGCCAACCGGATGGCATCGCTGTCCGAAGGGCGCACCGCAGACCTTGGCTTCACCCCGCAGTAGTGGGCGATGCGTCCGTGCTGCTCGCGGATCCACGGCACGTCAAAGGCCGTGGTGTTCCACCAGATCGCCAACGCACCGCTCGCTCGCAGAACACGCAACGCCTCCGGGACAGACCGGCCGGGGTCGGTCCACTGCCAGGACTGCGCATAGGTGATGAGGTCGCAGGAAGCCCCGGCCAGCGGCAGAGCGTTACCGTCACCTCTCACGATCGGCACCCCCGGGAGCGCCCGGTGCAACTCACCAGCCATGGCCTCACCCGGCTCCACAGCGATCACATCGGCACCCCTCTCCCGCAAAAGCACGCTGGCGATTCCGGTACCCGCGCCGACATCGGCGACCCGGGCACCTGCCAGACGACAGCCTGCGAACTCCTCGATGGCCTCAAAGAGCGTGACTGGATAAGAAGGCCGACTCGCCGCGTACTGAGCCGCGGCTACATCGAACGACTGGGCGCGAGAGTTGGCGATCACACCCTCATCATCGCCCCCCTGCGCCAAACATACGACCACCACCAACCCGGTGATCGTTTCCGGTCACAGCACTAGCGGTGTTCAGAACGCGCTCAGTGTAGAGTTTTCGCTCTAGTCATAGCCAGTTGACCAATGGAGGGTCATCCGTGAAGATCGTTATCCGAGCGAATGTCGGGGCCGCCGCTCTCCTCGCCTGCTCTTCTGCCCTCGCCTGTGGAGCTGTCGGCTACCGGGCCGGGGGTCTCCACCTTGCCACCGTCCTGCTCTCGATCGCGGTGATCGGAATGGCTGCGGCGCACAAGGCCGGAAGCGCCGGCTGAATCACGTCGGCGAGCAGCATCCACCGGCTGCCAGTGTTCCGCCAGGTGTGATCCACGCCCGATCTCGACCGGAACCGGCCGGGATCGGGCAACTCCGGAACGTGAGCGGCTGGGAGTGTCAGAGTCGGCTCCTATGCTCCAGGCAACCCAACGGCAGTCCACGCCCCAGCAGTGGGCATGGCGGCAAGGAACGTGATGGCGCGTTTCGACTTGATAGACGAAGGCTGGCTGCCTCTGCGTCGTAAGGACGGCGGCACGGTCGTCGATGTCGGCATCGGTGAGGCGCTGCTCGACTCGCACGAGCTCACCGACCTGGTGGTTGAACTACCGACCCAGGTTCCGGCGCTGCTGCGTCAGGTCCTCCTCCCGATCGTGATGGACGCGTTGGGCGCTCCGGCGGATCGGGCGGACTGGAAACGTCGGTTCGCTGCCGGGCGGTTCAGCCAGGTGGAAGTCGACCGGCTTGGGGGTTATCTGGACGAGCACCGGGCGCGGTTCGACTTGTTCAGCTCTTCTGCCCCCTTCGCCCAGGTCGCCGGGCTGGAGGCGACGAACGGGGAGACCAAGGGGTCAGGGCTGATCGTGCCGACCGAGGCGACGGGCAACAACGTGCCGCTGTTTGCCTCCCGCACCGAGAGCGACGCACTGCCGTTGACGCCGGCGCAGGCGGCGCGGTGGCTTCTGCATGCGCACTGCTGGGATACCGCGGCCATCAAGCCCGGGGCCAAGGGCGATGAAGCACACGTCAAGGCTGGGAAGACGACCGGGAACCCCACTGGTCCGCTCGGGCAGCTGGGATTGCTCGTGCCGATGGGGCCGACGCTGTACGAGACGTTGCTCCTCAACATTCCGATCAGTTCTCGGGCTCAAGCCGGATCCCCCCAGTGGCGTGCCGCCGAACCTGCCCAGGCAGGTTGGGAGATCCGCACCCCCGACGGGATGCTCGACCTCTGGACGTGGCAGGCCCGTCGGATACGCCTAATTCCAGAACCGAGTCCAGAAGGCGACCGGGTCGTCCGGATCGTGCTGGCCGCCGGGGACCGGGTGCGAACGATCCCCGAATGGGAGCCGCACACCGCCTGGGCATTCAAGAAATCTGCAGAGAAGGCTTCGGCCGTGGACCGACGGCCACGGCGCCACACCAGCGGCAAAGCGATCTGGCGAGGGCTGGAAGCCCTGCTGGCCCTGGAACGCGCGGACGGCTCGGCCGGAGGGTCGGTCGAAACCAGCACGCTGCTCGTGCAGGTGGGCGATCTGGAGGCGGAGGGAATCCTCCCCGACGAGTACCCGCTCCGGGTGAGCGCTTTCGGCATCGTCTACGGAAACCAGTCCGCGGTTATCGAGGACGTTTACCACGATGAGATTCCGCTGCCCGTGGCCGGCTTGCGTGAGGACGCGGACACCTACGGGCTGCTACTCGGCTTGGTGCAGCAGGCCGAGGATCTTGCTCGGGCCGTCAACCACCTTTCAGGGGATCTACGCCGAGCCACTGGGCTGGCTCCGATCCCGTGGGACAAGGCGCAGCGTCCTGGGGAGCAGGTGCTGCACGCCCTGGACTCGGTGGTACGCCGCGTCTTGGCCAGAATCCAGACCGAGCAGGACTGGGACGTTATCCAGCAGGGGCTGCTCGCCTGGGAGCTGACCGCCCATCGGGCCGCTCGGGAGATAGCCGAGCCACTGTTCGCAGCCGTCCCTGAGAGCGTATTCGCCGGCCGCCAACTTCGCCGCGGTACAGGGGAGGGGGCCTCGGCCTGGACGTACTCGCTGGGTACCGCCGAGTACAACTTCCGGACACGGCTCAACAAGATCCTTCCCGCTGCTGCCGACGCACGGCGAGAGCAGGCGATGTCTACGTCCACCGACCGCGCCGACACCGTCGACACGGCCACCTGAGCGGGAGGTCTGGCATGGCACAGCGCTACTGGAACAAGTACGTCGGACCTGACGGCGCCTGGCGGGACAAACGCAGGCCCCCTGGTGAGGACTTGGCGGTCATGCGCACTGGTCTTGGGCGCGACGCAGGCACGGTCCCGGCCCTGTGCCGGTACTACACCTGTGAGATCGACGACTGGGCCGCACGGCGCGGCGAAGTATCGATCGAGCAGGCGGCCGAGCATGCCGCGCTGGCTCTGTTCGGATTGCATCAGCAGTCCAAGACCCGGCCCATGCACCGTCCCGGCGTCCCGCTCGGGAAGGCGCTGCGCAAGCTGCGGGAGGACGGCAAGTTCAGCCAGCAGGCCGTGGACGCCCGTGTAGACGCCGCGGCGACCGCCACCAATGTAACGGCGCTGTTGATGCGACTGCGGAGCCTGATCGACCAGCTCCGCACCATCAACCAGCCGCTCGACTACGACCAGCTGATGAAGCTCATCCACGACTGGCACTCCACTGACGGCAGGCAGCGTGCACGCCGTAAGTGGGCGGTCGACTACCAGGTCTGGATCGACGCCCCGGACCAGGCGGAGAACGGCGCGGCGAGCAGCCCACGAACTGCCCGGCCCGATGAACCGGCCGGTTCCTGACAAGACGCCTTGGGGGTCGAGGCGTCTTGTCCCCCACCAACGCTGTTGGAGAGACCATGAACAAGCGCCAATACGTCGACTTCCACATCCTGCAGACCGTCCCGCCCGCGAACCTCAACCGCGACGACCAGGGAAACCCCAAGGAGGCATACTTCGGCGGCAAGCGGCGGTCCCGCGTCTCCTCGCAGGCGTGGAAGCGAGCCACCCGGATGACCTTCGCCGAGCACCTCCCCCCGGCGCAGCACGCCACCCGCACCAAGCGGATCGCCGGGCAGCTCGCCAAGCGGATCGAGGACCGCACCGAACTGGACGCCGAGCAGGCGGCGCGAATCGCCGGCGCCGTCCTTGAACCGCTCGGGATCAAGGCCGGAAAGAAGGCGGGAGACACCGCCTACCTGCTGTTCTTCGGCTACCAGCAGCTCGACGACATCACCGGCCTGATCACCGGGCGCGCACAGGAATTGTCGGCCCTCGACGACGACGCGCTCAAGAAGGCCGCACAAGACCTCGCGGTCAAAGAGAAGCTGCAGAGCGGCCACCCCATGGAAGTCGCGCTCTTCGGCCGCATGGTCGCCGACATCCCGTCCCTGAACGTCGACGCCGCTGTCCAGGTCGCGCACGCCCTTTCCACCCACGAAGTGGTCTTGGAGTCGGACTACTACACAGCCGTCGACGACGAGAGCCAGAAGGTCGACGAGACCGGTGCCGGGATGATCGGCTACGTCGGCTACAACTCCGCCACCCTCTATCGGTACGCAACCGTCAGCCTGCACCAGCTCGCCGAGAACCTGGGCGGCACCGACGCCGCGCTGGAGGCCACCAGCCGGTTCGCCGAGGCGTTCGCCCGCTCCATGCCGACCGGGCACATCAACGCCTTCGCCCACCGCACCCTGCCCAGCCTGGTCGCTGTGGTGGTCCGCGACGACCAGCCCGTCAACCTCATCTCAGCGTTCGAGCGCCCCGTGCCAGACACCGATGGAATCGCCGCCACCTCAGCCGTCAAGTTCGCATCCGAGTTCACCTCCTCCTGCCGCCAATGGGCCAGCACCCCGGTTCATGCGGCGATGTGCCACACGTTCACGGCCGAGAACGGTGACATCGCCCAGCTCACCGAGGCGTTCGGCGCCAACCAGACCTTCCCCGAACTGCTGACCGGACTTCAGGACGTCCTCGTCCGAACCTGGAAGCAGGCGTGATGCCCAGAACCCGCCCCGACACCACGGTTCTAGCCCTGCGCCTGGCCGGCCCCCTGCAATCGTGGGGCGACAAAAGCGCCTTCAACCGCCGTGAAACACGCCCGGAACCCACCAAGTCCGGCGTCCTCGGCCTTCTGGCCGCCGCTGCCGGACGTCCCCGCGAACATCCGCTGGACGACCTGAACGCACTGCACCTGGGCATCCGTGTCGACCAGCCCGGCACCCTCCTGCGCGACTACCACACCGTCAGCGACCACCGAGGACGCCCGCTCCCTCAGTCCGCGGTCAGCGCCAAAGGCACCCAGAAACCCACGTCCCCGGCCAAGTACACCCACGTCACACAGCGCTTCTACCTGCAAGACGCGGTCTTCGTCGCCGCCGTCACCGGTGACGAGACCCTCATCGAATCCCTGGCCCACGCGGTCACCACCCCCGCGTTCCCATTGGCACTCGGCCGTCGTGCCTGCGTCCCCACCCAGCCAATCTCTCTCGGCCTGCACAACGGGGACCTTATGGAAGTGCTGACCACGCTGCCCTGGCAGGTATCGCAGTACGCCCGAGACAAACACGGGAGCCGCCACGGGAAGCCGTCCCACATCCGGCTGCCCGTCACCCTCGAGGCCGACGACGGCGACGACATCCAGCATGACGTGCCGCTGTCGTTCGACCCGCGCAGCCGCCAGTTCACCAGCCGCCGCGTCCGGCACGACTGGGTATCGGTCCCCACCGGCTTCCCAGTCTCCTCCTCTTCCACCGCAGACGGCGGCCACGATCCCTTCGCCCTGCTGGGCTGGTGAAACACGATGACCTACCTATCGCGCATCCGGGTCAACCCCCTGCGCGCCGAAAGCCGCAAGCTCCTCGCCAGCCCACGCGCCATGCACGCCGCCGTCGTCGGCGGGATCCCAACACCGCCCGACGCCGAACGGGCCCTGTGGCGGCTGGACACCGACAACCCCCATCGACCCCTGCTGTTTGTCCTCAGCTCATCTCGCCCCGACTGGACCCACCTGGTCGAGACCGCCGGCTGGCCCGACGCCGAAGGCGAGCATGCGTCCGTCCGCGACTACAAACCGCTGCTCGCCCAACTCGCACTCGGCCGCGAATTCCACTTCCGCGTCACCACGCACCCCGTACAGAACACCTTCAACCCGATAAAGCCCACGCCGGCTCAACGCGAACGCACTGCCCGCGGCGACCGGCGCGCCCACCGCATCCCCCACCGCACCGCCGCCGCCCAACTCGGCTGGTTCCTGGAACGCACCGCCAAATGGGGCTTCAACATCCCAGAAGCCCGCACCGACCCCGCGGCGCCCGGACTCGACGATCAGCCGCCCCAACCCGCTCCCGACATCCGGATCACCGCCCGCGATCGCCAGTCGTTCACCAAGAACGGACGCGGAGCCCCCATCACCCTCTACACAGCAACCTTCGAGGGCAGACTCCGCATCACCGACACCGACCAACTCACCCAAGCCCTGCTAGCAGGCATCGGCCCAAGCAAGGCATACGGCTGCGGCCTCCTCACCCTCGCCCCCCTCACACCAACCGGATGACCCGTGCCCGACATCTGGTGGAAGGCCCACCCCCACGACCTGCACCGACTTCAAGACCGCGTCTCCAGCGTCTACGTCGAACGCAGCCACGTTGATCGTGACGAAAACGCCGTCGTCGTCATCAACAAACGCGAAACTGTCCGCGTCCCCGCAGCGCTGGTCGCCGTCCTGCTGCTCGGCCCCGGCACCCGCATCACCCACGGCGCCGTCAACCTCCTGGGCGACTCCGGCACCGCCATCTGCTGGGTCGGCCAGCAAGGTGTGCGCCTCTACGCCTCCGGGCTCGGCCCCGCCCGCGGCGTCGGCCTCCTCCAGCGGCAAGCCTATCTGGTCACCCGCCCCAAAGAACGCCTCAACGTCGCCCGCGCCATGTACGCCATGCGCTTCCCCGGCGAGGACGTCTCCACCGCAACCATGCAACAACTTCGCGGACGTGAAGGCACCCGCATCCGCAAGCTCTACCAAACCCACGCGGAACGCACCGGTGTCACCTGGAACCGCCGTGAATACAAAGCCGGCGACGCCCACGCCGCTGGCGACGACCTCAACCGGCTGCTCTCAGCCGCTAACGCCGCCCTCTACGGCATCTGCCACGCCGTCATCGTCGGCCTCGGCGCCAGCCCCGGCCTCGGCTTCGTCCACACCGGATCAGCGATCTCCTTCGTCCTGGACGTCGCCGACCTCTACAAGGCCGAATACACCATCCCCCTGGCCTTCGACCTGGCGGCCCAAGGACTCACCGATGAACGCGACGCACGAACCGGCCTCCGCGACCTCATCGCCGAAAACCGCCTCCTGGGACGCATCGTCCACGATGTCAAGACGCTGCTTACTCCCGATGAGGCCACGCGGCTTCCCGTTGACGAGGACATCAACCAACTCTGGGACGAACATGCTGGAGCGGTCTCCGGCGGTGTGAACTGGTCCGGAAGCGAAGACCTCATTCAGCCTGGCATGGGTGACCAGCATCTGGCCATCATCGGCCCCGAATTCGAACCACCCACCAGCGACAGCACAACATGACAACGGTCATCGTCCTCGTCGCCGCCCCAGAGGGACTCCGCGGCCACCTCACCCGCTGGATGGTCGAAGTGCACGCCGGAGTTTTCGTCGGCAACCCCAGCCGCCGCATCCGCGACCGCATCTGGGACCTGCTCGCCACTCGCATCGGCGACGGCCAAGCCATCCTCGTCGAACCAGCCACCAACGAACAAGGCTGGTCCGTCCGCACCGCTGGCAAGGACCGGTGGAAGCCCGTCGACTTCGACGGCCTCATCCTCTCCGCCCGCCGCCGAAACCGACCGAATGAAAACCCACCCACTTCGAGGTAACGCCGCAGGTCAGCAAGTGTCGGCCCCGCCAGGGTGGCGGTCGGCCCCGCGCCCGCGGGGATGGTTCGATGTCGGAGGACACCGTCACCGACATCGAGGCGTCGGCCCCGCGCCCGCGGGGATGGTTCGCTCGTGGCCGGTCCCAAGGACCCGGGGCCGGAGTCGGCCCCGCGCCCGCGGGGATGGTTCGCGTCCCGGATCGTCCATGAGCGCCTACTTGGGGTCGGCCCCGCGCCCGCGGGGATGGTTCTGACGTGGCGCGGTTCCGGCGTGGTCTGACCGGGTCGGCCCCGCGCCCGCGGGGATGGTTCTGGCTTCGTAGTTCATCGGGATGATGGCGCGTCGTCGGCCCCGCGCCCGCGGGGATGGTTCGCGCCGCGTGGACAAGGGCACCCGGGTGCCCGAGTCGGCCCCGCGCCCGCGGGGATGGTTCCCCGTCCGGATCACGATCGACCTGCAGCCGCCGGTCGGCCCCGCGCCCGCGGGGATGGTTCGGCCGTCGCCGACGGTGAGCGAATCGCGGGGTAGTCGGCCCCGCGCCCGCGGGGATGGTTCGCCGCCAGGGGGCGGCTGAGGGACGCGGCGCGTGTCGGCCCCGCGCCCGCGGGGATGGTTCGCCCGACTGCGACAAGCCCATGCCGCACGGCTCGTCGGCCCCGCGCCCGCGGGGATGGTTCCTCGACTGGGATGAGGAGTGGGACGAGGAGTACGTCGGCCCCGCGCCCGCGGGGATGGTTCCTGGATTTGCCTTGCCAGGCCGGCGTTATTGACGTCGGCCCCGCGCCCGCGGGGATGGTTCTTCCCGGACGCCGGCCAGGCCCCCCGGCTCGGAGTCGGCCCCGCGCCCGCGGGGATGGTTCCTGGATTTCACCGAAATCGTGAATGTGCACGCTGTCGGCCCCGCGCCCGCGGGGATGGTTCGCGCGCGGGGAAGACGTGGGGGATGCGCCGGATGTCGGCCCCGCGCCCGCGGGGATGGTTCGCATCCTGCCTCTCTATTTTGATTGGAACGGGTGTCGGCCCCGCGCCCGCGGGGATGGTTCCTCCTGCACCTTGGCGTAGACGAGCCCGCGGGAGTCGGCCCCGCGCCCGCGGGGATGGTTCGGATTCCATGGGCTGACTGTAGAGCAGGGGGCGGTCGGCCCCGCGCCCGCGGGGATGGTTCACACACCGGGTGGTGGGTGGGACTCCTCGGTCGGTCGGCCCCGCGCCCGCGGGGATGGTTCACGCCCGCCCTCCGAAGAAGGCGGGCGTTCGTGGTGTCGGCCCCGCGCCCGCGGGGATGGTTCGTCCGCTGCGGAAAGCCGGGGACGCTGATGACCGTCGGCCCCGCGCCCGCGGGGATGGTTCGACATCCGCCGCTACTACCAGACCGATGAGGAGGTCGGCCCCGCGCCCGCGGGGATGGTTCTCCCGAGGATCGGAGGATCCATGACCACACCCAGTCGGCCCCGCGCCCGCGGGGATGGTTCTGGGTCAACACCATCGACCGGGCACTCGTCCGCGTCGGCCCCGCGCCCGCGGGGATGGTTCTGTGAGGGAACACGTCGAAGCCCCGCATACCTGGTCGGCCCCGCGCCCGCGGGGATGGTTCGCCTGCTTTTTCAGCAGTAGCGAGGAATAGCGCGTCGGCCCCGCGCCCGCGGGGATGGTTCGGGAAGTTCAGGCATGCGACCGCGTGGGCCATGGTCGGCCCCGCGCCCGCGGGGATGGTTCTCGCGCGGGACGGTCAGGTAGTGGCGCGGCCGGGTCGGCCCCGCGCCCGCGGGGATGGTTCGCGGCTCGGGTGGCATCCGCTGCGCGCCCAGGCGTCGGCCCCGCGCCCGCGGGATGGTTCCTGAGCGGATAATGAGTCTTATCCGCTGGGCTAGTCGGCCCCGCGCCCGCGGGGATGGTTCGGCGTGGCGCCGCGAGCTGCTGGACGCGCGGGCGTCGGCCCCGCGCCCGCGGGGATGGTTCCCGAGGTCCCACAGGACCGCGAAACCTACGCGCGTCGGCCCCGCGCCCGCGGGGATGGTTCGACGCCGTTCCCGGTGCGATGCGCGATCAGTTGGTCGGCCCCGCGCCCGCGGGGATGGTTCAGGCGAACCGGGCGCCCCCTGGGCCGGCGCCGTCGTCGGCCCCGCGCCCGCGGGGATGGTTCGGACTACCGTAGACACTGAACCCCCCCCGAGGTGGTCGGCCCCGCGCCCGCGGGGATGGTTCGGGGGATTTCGGCATGTCCACTTTGTCCAGCCGGTCGGCCCCGCGCCCGCGGGGATGGTTCTCGCGCTCGCGGTCATGTCCTGGCGGACCGGCCGTCGGCCCCGCGCCCGCGGGGATGGTTCGCATTACGGCGGTCACCCCCTCGAAACCGTGGAGTCGGCCCCGCGCCCGCGGGGATGGTTCGCGGTGCGCGTTCGCGGTCGACCTGGTCCGCGAGTCGGCCCCGCGCCCGCGGGGATGGTTCGCCTGGATCACGGTCTCGTCCGAGAGCCACCCCGTCGGCCCCGCGCCCGCGGGGATGGTTCCTACGCGGAGTAGGGGGCAGCCGGTTATGGAGAGTCGGCCCCGCGCCCGCGGGGATGGTTCGACGTCCGACAGGTCGAGGGCGGCCGTGTCGGGGTCGGCCCCGCGCCCGCGGGGATGGTTCTACGTGTCCGTCGGGATGAGCGAGGTGTAGGACGTCGGCCCCGCGCCCGCGGGGATGGTTCTCAAGGGCTGACACATGGCGCGGCTACCGTCATGTCGGCCCCGCGCCCGCGGGGATGGTTCGCGTAACGGCTCGGCGGTGATGGAGCCGCAGGTGTCGGCCCCGCGCCCGCGGGGATGGTTCGCGGCCGCACTCGCACACGCCCAGCGGAGACGGGTCGGCCCCGCGCCTGCGGGGATGGTTCGCAAGAACGCTCGATCGCCCACAGCACTGGCCGGTCGGCCCCGCGCCCGCGGGGATGGTTCCCCGGACGGCGACGAAACCATCGACACCATCACGTCGGCCCCGCGCTCGCGGGGATGGTTCCGGCACGCCCAAGCGCGGCCCGGGCGGCCGGCCGTCGGCCCCGCGCCCGCGGGATGGTTCGGCCGCCCATCAGATGCTGCTGTCGGCGTACGGGTTCATGTGCAGACCCAGGTACAGGTAAATGTGCAGAGGTGATCAGCGTGTCGGCCGAGGTGGCGATGGGGTGGTCGTGAAGCCTGCCGGGTGACATTGATCATCCTGGTGGGGGTCGCGGTGGTGCTTGAGGCCGAGCGGTGGCTTGAGTTGCGCCGGTTCCGGGCGTTGCGGGAATCGGGTGCGACGATCTCGGAGATCGCGCGGGAGACCGGGTTGAACTGGCGTACGGTGCGCAAGTACCTGCAGGAGGACGGCCTGGCGGCGGCGCCTCCGACTGCGGCCCCGCGGCCGAGCCGGCGGAATCAGATGATCGCGGCGTACGCGCCGGTGATCGATGCGTGGTTGCGGGCTGAGCTGCTGCTCAAGGGCACGGTCATTTACGAGCGGCTGGTCGAGGAGTACGGGTTCACCGGTAGCTATCAGCGGGTGAAGCTGTATCTGCAGGAGGCCCGGCCGCGGATCGCCGAAGAGCTGGGGTTCACCCCCCGGGAGCTGGCGGGGCTGCATCGCCGGTTCGAGGTGGTGCCGGGTGCCCAGGCCCAGGTCGACTGGGGCGATGAGGGCGGCGTCCTGGCGCACATGGGCATCGCGAAGGTCTACTCCTTCCACATGGTGCTGTCGTATTCGCGGGACCCGTTCTGCTGTTTCACCACCAGTCAGGACCAGGCCACGTTCTGGGCGTGTCACCGGCGGGCGTTCGAGCACTTCGGCGGGGTGCCGGGCTCGATCGTCTACGACCGGACCAAGACCGTGGTGCGGCGGCACGTCGCGCCGGGCAAGGCGGTGCCGCTGCATCCCGAGGCGGTGGCGTTCGCCGGGCACTACGACTTCACCATCGATGTGCTGGCCGCCTACCGCCCGACCGGCAAGGGCCGCGTCGAGCGGCAGGTCACCATCGTCCGCGACCACGTACTGGCCGGCCGGTCGTTCGCGTCGCTGGAGGAGATGGACACCGCGTTCCTGTCGTGGGTGCCGCTGCGCCGCCGCACCGTGCACCGCACCCACGGCGAGGTGATCGGGGTCCGGGCCCGCCGCGATCACGTCGCGCTGCGGCCGGCTCCGGCCCGCCCGTATCTGGTGAGCGACCGGCATCTGCGGCACGTCGGTAAGGACTGCCTGGTCGCTTTCGAGGCCAACCTCTACTCCGTTCCCGCGGCCCGGGTGTTCCCCCGGCAGCTGGTGGAGGTGCGGGCGTCGGCGGCCACCGTCAGCCTGCACGCCACCGTCCCCGACGAGAACGGGATCACTCTGCTGGCGGTGCACCCGCGGGCGGTCGGCCGCGGCGCCAAGGTGATCGACCCCGACCACTGGAACGGGCTGCCCGACGGGCACACCCGCGCCACCACCACCGGCGGCGGCCCAGGCGATGGCGCCGACGACCTGGCCCCACGCCGGCAGCGCCCAGAACCGGCCGGAGCCTTGCGCTTCCTGCTGGCCCGGGCCGACGCCGCCAAGGTCGAGGTCGACCGGCGACCGCTGTCGGTCTATGACCAGATCACCGGCACCGGCCCCTTCACCTGATCACCCAGCCGTTCACCAGCCCAGATCTCCACGAGCCAGAAGGATTGAAATCCGTTGAGTGAGTTGGTCACCACCCGGATCCGCGCCACCGCCGCCAAGCTCGGGCTGCCGCACCTGGCCCAGCAGTTGGGCGAGTTCGTCGGCCGCGCCGACGAGGCGAAGATGGGCTACCTGGACTTCCTGGACCTGGCACTGGAAGAAGAACTCGCCGTCCGCGAGGAACGCCGCATCCGGCACGCGCTGCGCATCTCCCGGATGCCGCACCACAAGACCCTCGACGACTACGACTTCTCCTACCAGCCCGAACTGGACGCCCGCAAAGTCCGGGACCTGGCCACCCTGGCCTTCGTGGAGGCCAAATCCAACGCCGCCCTGCTCGGCCCGCCCGGAGTCGGCAAGACCCACATCGCCGTCGCCCTGGCGGTCGCGGCCTGCCGGGCCGGCTTCAGCGTCTACTTCACCACGCTGGACGACATGGTCCGCCAGCTCAAGGCCGCCGACGCCATCGGCCGGCTCGCCACCAAGCTCCGCGTCTATCTCCGTCCGCACGTGCTCGTGCTGGACGAGGTCGGCTACCTGCCGCTGGCCCGCGACGAAGCCAACTTGGTCTTCCAGATGATCTCGAAAAGGTATGAAAAGGGCTCGATCCTGCTGACCAGCAACAAGGCCTTCTCTAAAGCGCATATGTTCGCGCGAACGTGTGCAAGGTGGCGGCTGAAGTTGCACAGGTTGGTGTCGCGGGGGTGGGCCGGGTGCGATCATCGGGTGGGTGAACGACTGCACCTTCTGCAAGATTGTTGCCGGTCGGCTGCCCTCCTACCGTGTCCTTGAGGATGAGCACACCGTGGCGTTCCTCGACATTGCCCCGGCCTCGCGGGGACATACCCTGGTCGTCCCGCGCGAGCATGCGCCGGACGTGTGGGCGATCTCCGAGGCAACCCATGCGCATGTCGCCGGGATGGTGCATCGAGTCTCCGCTTTGGTGAAGGCGGCGCTTGCTCCCGACGGGGTGAACATCGTGCATTCAACTGGCGAGGCCGCCTGGCAGGAGGTCTTTCACTTTCACACGCACGTGGTTCCGCGCTGGCATGGTGACGATCTGCGGCTGATGTGGAGTTCTCAGCCGGCTCCGGACCAGGAGCTCGAACAGACCTTGGAGCTGGTGGCTGCGGCGAAGTGACTTCGCGCTCAGGGCCTGTCTGCTGGCAGTGCGGCCTCGCGGGTCGGATCGATGTGGTCGGCGAGGTAGATCATGACGCCTTCGGGGCTCATGCCGAACGCGGCGGCGACCAGTTTGGGGTCCATGGTGTTGACCAGGTCGACCAGGCGGGTGGAGCGCAATGTCCGGGGCGAGATGCCGCAGGCGTCCAGGACGTGGCTGACATAGGCGATCGAGGCCGGCGTCTTCCCTGCCTTGGTGCCCTTGGTGACCATCACATGGGGGTTGTCGGTGCGCTGGATCTGGCGATGGGTCAGGCACCGTTGCAGGACTGTCCAGCTCACCGGGTCCATCGGCACCGGGTGCGGGCGCTGTCCTAGCCGGATCGTCCGGTCGAGGGGATCGAGGTCGGCGATGCGCAGGTGGCGGATCTCGTTGCTGGAGGCTCCGTGGAGCAGGGCAAGGATGCCCAGCAGCACCTCATGAGGGTGGGCTGCCGGGTCGGTGGTCCATCGGCGGAACAGCTCTCGTTGCTGGTCAAGGGTGAGGATCTTGCCGGTGAAGCCCTTGGTCGCTTTCGCCGACAGGCCCCGGGTGGGATCGACCAGCACGATCTTGTGGGCCTTGGCGAAGCGGAAGAACTGCCGGGTGATCGTCAGCCGCCTGGAGCGCCCCTTGGGCAGGATGTTCAGGAACGCTTCGATGTCGTGCACCTCGACCAGCGCCCAGTCCTGCTTACCTCGCTCGGTAATGAGTTTGGCCAGGTCACGCACGGTCGACAGCTTGCCGTCGATCGTGACGTCACTGCGGGGCAGGGTGCCGGCCCTGCGGGCGCGTTCCCGTGACCGCAGCATGAAGGTATTGAAGGACTCCACCGCCGGGCGCAGCGGTTCAGGGACCGCATCGATACGGCGACGACGTCGTCCGGCTGCCAGTTGCTCTGCCTGGTCGGTGGCCAGAGCCAGGCCGCGGTCGGTGAAGAAGGTCTCCAGCGCTCGGGCGAGGGGTCCCATCGACCGTCCGGGCAGACGAGCCCGCTCCAGCAGCGCTTGAGGATGGTTGGAATGTTGGTCCTCCAGCAGCCGCCCCAGATCGCCGATCATGTTGCAAGCCCGGGCCGGGGAATGACCGGAGGCTAGGTGGCCGATGAGATCACCCAGCCAGGGCGGCGGGCCGGCCAGGCGGGCGAGGAGGTTGTCACCCGCGTTGAAGGGTCGCTCTGGGCGGCTCTGCCAGCACGCCGAGCACAAGCCGAAGCCGGCGTGACGACGGAGCTGACCGCACTCGGTACAGACGCGCGGCGGGTCTTTGGGCCGGCGGGGGCGTGAGCACGGGCCGCACCAGCCGGTGCCGTCGCGGAGATAGCCGGGGCGGCGGCACCTGGGGCACGGCTGCTGGGCCGCCTGCTGGCGGGCCCGGCGGGCGCAGTCCCGGCAAAGGGTCGTGTCCTTGGCGCGGACCGGGTGCCCGCACGTAATGCATATCCGTGAGCAGGTGATGCACCGTCCGGTGTCATCCCGCAGGACCCGTTGCTTGCCGCAGTTCGGGCAGGTCGCCTTGAGCGCCGCTTCTTTGAGGCGGTTCTGGCATCGGCAGCAGTGCCGGCGGCCGATGATGCCGACCGATGCTCCGCACTCCACACAGTCGCGTTGCCGTTTGCCCATCCGTTTCGTCCTCTGCCATCACAGGGGCGGCATGGACCGGCCCCCGCCGGCGGAGGCGGACTTGGGCTGCTCGGTCACCGCCTGCGGCGGCCGGGCGGGCCGCTCGACCGGGGTGGTGTCGACCTCGAACAGATCGTTGGGTGTGCACTCCAGTGCGGTGCACAACGCCGCCAGGGTGGACAGCTTCACCTGGGAGGGCTCCTTGGTGAACAGCGCCGACACCGATGCTGCCGACAGCTCCAGCCCGGCCCGCTCGGCCAGCAGCCGGCGCAGCTGGGCGCCGGTCCACACCTCCCGCTGCGCCGCGGCCATCCGCAGCTTCCACCGGATCTTCATGCGGGCGGCTCCCCTCCGTCGGTCAGTTCGGTCAGCGTGGTGGTCACCGCCCGCCGATAGGCGTCCTCAATGAAGGTGGCCGAGGGACGGACATACCGCATCGTCGAGGACACGGTCCAGTGCCCGAGCAATTGCTGGATCGCGACCAAGTCCACGCCGCGTTCGTAATTGTGGGTCGCACACGCCCGGCGCAAAGCATGCGGGCTGAACCAGTCGGCCTCTGGCCGGCCCTCCAGCCGCATCAGATACCGCAGCCGATTGCGGATCGTCCCGCGATGCAGGCTCCCGCCCGACTCATCGGCGAACAGCACGGCCGAGTCAGGAAATCTGCCGCGCACGTCGTCGAGGAACCAGCGCAGCACCAGGTCCAGGCCGTCCAGCAGCGGCACCCACCGCGGACGCGGCCCGGAGGTGTGGGCGCCCTTGCCGAACCGGACATGCAGCTTGCCGAACGGCCCCCGGTTGAAATGCACGTCGGGGCGGTCCAGCAGCGCGGCCTCCTCCGAGCGCAGCCCGGCGTGATACAGCGTCCGGAACATCGCATAGTCGCGGGCCGCCGGTGCGTACTTGCGGGCGGTCGCGATGCGGGTCTTGAGGAACTCAAAGAACTCGGTGACCCGTTCCGGGGTCGGTGGCGGCAGCTCGGCCGGGGAATCATCGCCGACATGCCGGGAGGCGTTGAACTCATCCACCGGGCACACCAACCGGACCCCGAACGCCGCCTCGATCTCGACCGCCTTGCGGACCTGCAAGAACCGGTGGAAGCCCTTGAAGGTCTGCACATAATCCCGCCGGGTCGAGGCCGCACGCCCGGCGACGGCCAGGTCCCCGACGACCCGGTCGATGTCCTCGGGTGTCACCTCCCACGCCGGACGGCCCAATGCCACCAAGGTCCGTTCCAGCAGCCCGGTGTCGTTCTCGATCGTCACCGGGCTGAACCCGCGAGCCGTCCACGAGGCGACGAACGCCTCCACGCATCGGGCCTGGTACTCCAACGGGTCGATGACCAGCGGCTCCTGCGGAGCGGCCCCGCCCTCCACCACCCGCAACCGAGACGGCGCCACCGGCACACCTTCTTCACACTTGAAGAAATAAGGTGGTGCCTAACATACGAGCCCGACGCCTCAAAGATCCTCGGAACGCGAAATAACGAAAGATCCCAGCCAGCAGCACGGATCGGTCACCACGAACATGTGCCAGCCCCAGTTGGCTGGGCCAAGACCTTCACCGACCCCCGCCTCTGCGCCGCGATCGTCGACCGCCTCACCTTCGGCGGCACCATCATCGAGACCGGCACCGACTCCTACCGCCTCGCCCAGACCCGAGCCAGGGAGCACGCTGCCGGTTGACCCCCACCACAGCTCACCCAAGGGCGGGACCGCATCGCGGCCCGCCCTTCACCTATCCACCCCCACGTCACCGTCGCTGAATCTCGTCAACATCACCGCCCCCGCGGACCCCCAACCGTCGCTCAAACCGACGCACAAACGTTCCTGCTTCTCGCGGCCGCAACCACCCCGGATGATCAGAGGCGCCGAGGCCAGCTCCGGCGTAGATGAGGTTCGGGCCTGAGTATCCGGATTCGGTAGAGCCGACTGACAGTGAGGATGTAGGTGAGCACCTCCCGGCGGGGTCTGACCCACCGACTGACTGACCAAGGGTCCTCAACCGGATCTGTCGATCTGGCCGGGAGGTGCTCGTGTGCGCTCACCGGACACG